>CAKQKN010000053.1 GCA_934249215.1 uncultured Clostridia bacterium | reverse complement strand
AAGAATAAATTTTCCCGCTCTTCTCGACCGCTTCGAGAAGGGCGACCGCTTCCGCCATATTCTGAACGGGGAGTACTTCACTGAGTACGTGTTTGCCCGCGTTAAGGCACTTTATCGCGAACGGCGCATGTTCGTTCGCGTAGTTCGCAAGCACGACCGCGTCCAGATCGCATTTCATCATATCGTCGAAGTTTTCGAAGAAGAGAACGGAATCGTCGTTCAAATCTTTTTTCAGGTCGTCAAGCAGTTCTTTTCTGAAGTCGCAGACGGCGTCGAGTCTGTCGCGTTTGTCGTTTTTGCAGTAATCGATCATCGTGCGCCCTCTGAACGCGCCGAGAACGCCTATTTTTACCTTTTCCATAGTTTACCTCGTAAGTTTTGTCGGGTTTGGCTATATTATACCCGAAGAAAAAGGCGTTTTCAATGGAAAAAGAAAACGGGCATATGGAAAAAAGTGACATGATTTAAATCGCTTTTCGCCGCTCCGCCGCAAAATAAAGAAAAAGCTCGGAAATGTTCCGAACTTTTTTCGCTTGTACCGAATTGTTGAAAAAAAGTGTGCCTATAAGTCGATTATCCGCGGTTTTTCGTTATTCCGCGTCGCTTTTGCTGACGAAGCTTCCGCAGCAAGTGCAGCCTTTTTCGGAGCAGCAAACGCAGATAGCGTTCTTTTCGCAAAGGTGTCCGTCCTTGTTATAGCTGCAATCGCAGACGTTACAGTTGATTTTCTGATTAAATTGATCGTTCATCTAATTTACCTCCGTATTGCGAAGCCCTTTCGGTCCGCTCTTATAGTATCTCCCGTCGGATTTTTTTTATGCGCCGCATTTTTTGTTTTTTCCGTCGTTGCCGATTTTGCGCTTTCCCGATTTGCGTTTAGCCGCTCACCTTAATCTTACCGCCGTCCGTTTTGACGCCGCCGTCGCTGTTGGGCATATCGCACGCACATTGCAAAACAAAAGTTTTTTTGTGTGAAATATAAGTGTAATAGTGTGTTTTTACTGTTTTGCGGTTGAAAAAACGGGCATTTTGATTGACATATCGGTCGCTTGCGAATATAATTGTCGAAGTGGAGTCGTCGGGTTGTCTCGGTTGCGGCGTGCGCCGTGAATCGAAAAAGAATAGAACCTTAAAGTTCTACGTAACATAGAGTTGTCGACACATAAAATCGTCGGTAAAAACGGACGACAAGGCGCAAAAAGCTGTAAAGATAAAGTAACGAAAAAGAATAAATTAAAACGGTACAACATAGCGGAGGATTCGGATATGAAAGTAATACTTCTTGCGGACGTGAAAGGAACGGGCAAAAAGGGCGAGATAAAGGAAGTCAGCGACGGATATGCCCGCAACTGTCTTTTGAAAAAAGGTCTGGCAAAAGAGGCTACTGCCGTCGAGGTGAACAGCCTTAAAATAAAGCAGGATGCGGAAGCATTCCACAAACAGGAGGAAATCGCGCGGCTCAAGGACCTCGCGGCGAGGATCAAAAACGCTGTTGTCGTCTGCAAAGTAAAAGCGGGCGAAAAGGGCAAGATTTTCGGCAGCGTGACTTCGCAGGAAATCTGCGCGTCCCTTAACGCGAGCGGTTACGAAGTGGAAAAGAAGATGATAATTCTTCCCGAACCCATAAAAACGCTCGGGGTATACACGATAGAAATAAGATTTATGGCGGGCGTTTCCTCCAAGATTTGCGTCAAGGTCGAAGCCGCGCAGTAAGTCTTTTCAAAGCGAAAGAAAAAACAAACCGGCGTGTTGCGGTGAAATCTTTGTCGGCGGAGGGACGGAATGATCAGAAAAGACGATATAATCGACGAGCGGGAGGCGTGCGTACCGAGCGTCGGGGACGAGGCTCGGCCGATTGCGATGAGCGCTGACGCTGAAAAAGCGGAAAAAGAACTTGAAAAGATCGCTCCCGCGGATAAGTCGGGCGCGATCAAGACCAAGAATACGAGTAAGAACTTTGCGATCACTCTTTTGTTCATCGCGGTAAACGTGCTTGCCGTCGTTCTCACCGCGCTGATGGAGTTTTCGGGCGGCGAAGAACCCGTACCGTTTATAAAGGTCTGGCGGGTGTATATAAAGAACTGGGGTTGGATGCTCGGCGCGTTCGGGATGTTCGTCGCGGCAAACGTTTGCCAGTCGATAAAACGGCATTTGTTCTTAAAATCCACTCTCAACAAGAAGCTCCCGATCATCAGCATGAACGCGACGCTTCTTTGCAAATATTACGATAACATAACGCCGCTCGGCTCGGGCGGTCAGCCGTTCGAAATTTATTATCTGCGCAAAAAGGGTATACCGGTCGGCGTGGCTTCGGGCGTTCCGCTCGTTTCCTACGCGCTCGACAGAATCGCCTACGTTTTCATCGTCGCGACCGTGCTTATCACTTACGGATTCGGCGAAATCAGCACGTTTCTGACCATCCTTTGCATAATAGGGCTTGTGATAAATGCTGCGATCCCGGCCGCGCTTTTGTTCTTTTCGGTTCTGCCGAAAACGGCGGAAAGCGTCGCGGGCTTCGTTTCGCGGATCGCAAAAGCGTTACATCTGACGAAAGACGCGGAACTTTTCAAACACAAAATCACCGACAGCATCAAGGAATATGCCGAATGCATCAAATACTTCCTTAAAAAGTCAAAACTTCGCATGTTCGTCGGGTTTCTTCTTTCTGCTCTGTATTTCTTAACTCTGTATTCCATTCCGTTCTTCACCATAAGAATGAGCGGAACGACGGGCATTCGCTGGGGCGAAATCTTTTCGCTCTGCGTGATATGCTATACGTCGGTCGCAATTTTGCCGACTCCCGGCGGTTCGGGCGGCGCGGAACTTTCTTTCCGCTCCATTTTCGCGAGATTCTTGCAGGGCGGAAAACTTTTCTGGGGTATCATGTCCTGGCGTCTGTTCAGTTAC
The DNA here is from genome assembly GCA_934249215.1 of uncultured Clostridia bacterium. Lineage (GTDB taxonomy): Bacteria > Bacillota > Clostridia > Christensenellales > Borkfalkiaceae > HGM11416. The sequence continues at coordinate 13,648 of CAKQKN010000053.1, read as the reverse complement.
TATCTGTCGATTTTCGTCGGAATCGTTCTGATCATCGGGCAGTCGATATTCAAACTGACGAAGAGCGGCAAACTCGAGCGCGCTCGCGCCAAAAAAGCTTTCGAAAATTCTGTCATCAGACCTAAAGCGACCGATTCCGCGGCTGCAGCCCAAGCGGGAGATTACACGCCCGCCGTCGTACCCGCTCCCACGATAATCGGCGACGAACCCGAAGTCAGCGTCGTGAGCGCGGAAACGATCATAAACGAAGCGGACGAAAAACCGCTCCACGAGAAACTCACCGTTCCCGATGCCGAGCATATCATTCACGTCGAGGCTGTCATTTCGCCCAAGGACGGGCTTACCGTAACGGAAATCAAAACTCCCGAAGCCCCCGAAAAATCGGACGAAAAATCGGATAGCGGCGTCGTTTCTCTCATCGTGAACGACAATCCGACCGAGGACGCTTGTTCGGATGCGGAAAAAGAGGGCGAGGGCGAATCCGTGTCGGAATCGGAAAAAGCCGAAGAGCCCGAAATCGAGGTCGAACGCGAGCCCGAATGCGAACCCGAATCGGAAGAGTTAACCGCAGAGGAATCCGAAGTCACGGTCGGCGAATCGGACGCCGAAAAAGTCCCGCCCGCGCTCGAAGAAGCGGCTTCCGCGTCGGATGCGGAAAAAACCGATAAAGAATGAAAGTAAAATTTAAAATATAGTATAAAAAACCTTCGCGTCGTCAATAACGATTGCGGAGGTTTTATTATTATGCAACTTAACGGAAGTAAGACACTGAGCAATCTTGCGCGCGCTTTTGCCGGCGAATGTCAGGCGCACGTGCGCTATAAGTTTATCGAATACGGCGCGAGGGTAAACGGCTATTCGAGCCTTGCCGAACTTATCGACAAGGTCGTTTACAACGAATTTAATCACGCGCGCATGCTCTACACGTTCATTCAGCAATCGAGTGAAAACACGATAAAGGACGTGCAGGTGTGCGCCGGCTTTCCTTTCAAGGAAAAGTGGGATCTGACGGAGAATCTGCGGCTTGCCGCGGAGGACGAGGAACTCGAATATAAGGAGATATATCCGACTTTCCGCGCCGTTGCGATGGAGGAAGGATTCAAGGAAATTTCCGACCTTTTCGACAATCTCATTCAGGTCGAATCGTGCCATCACAAACTCTTCACCGAGCTTTACGACCAGATGAAAAACGGCACCATGTACAAGAGGGACAAAAAAGTCAAATGGAAATGTTCGGCTTGCGGCTACGAAGCGGAGTCGGAAAGCGCATGGCAAAAATGCCCGCTCTGCAACGCCGAGCAAGGCGCGGTCATGCTCGACCTGAAAGAATAAAAACCCGCCTATAAGTCGATTATCCGCATATAAAAACGCCGTTTTCGTCCTCGATCCCGGCGTTTTTTTGCTTTTCTTCTTTTTCTTTTTTCTCTCCGTCATCCCGAGCCGACCCGATTGCTCGACCTACGAGGGATCCGGGCACGAAGTGCCGCACCCTCACTAATCTCTGACTTTCCGCATTCCCGTCAATCTCTAACTTTCCGCGCTCCTAACGCTTTTTAACTCTCCTGCGACGCGCGGCGTTTTCCGTTTGATATTTTTATGTTTTTGTGGTATCATGATCTCGGTCGTACCCCGCGACCGACTATACGGAAAGAAAACGGAGGGAAACATGGAATTAATTTATAAAACGCGCGCGAACAGTTCGCCTATGGGGAAACCGAGGGTATATTTTTTCGCTCATCCCGATGATTTCGAAGCGTATTTCGAAAAGATATGCGACGAAATTCTCGAAATATCCAACTGCGCCGTGTGGTATAAAAAAGACCCCGCGTCGCTTGATTTTTTGTCCGCGGAGTTTCCGGACGCCGAATTGACGCTCGGGGGAATGCAACTTGTGGTAATTCCCGTCACGCGCAGATTCTTAACCGACGAAAAAATTCTTTGCTCCAAAGAATTTCGGTTCTTTTTCGAAAAGCACGTTCCCGTTCTTCCGATCGTCGAGGAGCCGGACGTAGCCGATCTTTATCAAGCGGTTTTCAAAAATATGCAATATCTTTCGAAGTTCGAAATCGAGGTAAATTCCATTCCGTACGCAAAGAAAATGGAAAATTTTCTCTCGCTCGTTCTCCTGAAAGACGAAACCGCGGAAAAAATCAGGGCGGAGTTTGACACTCACGTTTTCGTGAGTTACCGCAAAATCGACCGAAAATACGCAAACGATTTTATGCGCCTTCTCCACTCGCGTGAAGAGTACGAGGACGTCGGCATATGGTACGACGAGTTTCTGACTCCCGGCGAGAATTTTAACGACGAAATAGCGGGCGCCATAAACAGATGCAACGTGTTCTCGCTCGTGATAACGCCAAACATCGTTGATGGTAACAACTACGTGGTGGCAACCGAATATCCGCTCGCCGTCGAAAACGGCAAGGCGATTTTTGCCGCCGAATTCGTCGATACCGACAAAAAGCTCATCGAAGAAAAATTCTGCGGAATAACCGATCCCGTCAGCGCAAGAGATGCCGCGGCATTCGATAATGCGTGCGGACGCGTTCTCGGCTCGCTCGAAAAAAACGAACGAAACGACTCCGCGGAGCATAAATTTCTGATCGCGCTCGCATATCTGACGGGAACGGAAGTTGAGGTCAACGTCGAAAAAGCCCTTTCGATTCTCGGCGTTTGCGCCGAAAAGAACTATCTTCCCGCAATGGAAAAACTTGTCGATATATATCATCGCGGGCACGGCGTTGCCGTCGATTACGAGAAGGCGATCGCAATGCAAAAACGAATCGTCGCGCTGAACAAATCGGCTTTATCCGAGAAAAAAGCGGAAGTCGTTTCCGTCGCGTCGTCGCTTTATACGCTCGCAAATTTATATCTCGATCTTTATGATTTTGCTGCCGCGGCCGCAATTTTCGACGAAGCGCTCGCCATACTCGACGGCAAAGGCGAAGAAAATCTCACCGCGCGCGACTTGTATTATTATAAACTGTGCTATAACCAGGCGGCTCTTGCATACAAAGGCAAAAACGAGCCGGTCGCCGCGGCGAAGTATTATCTTGCCGGGATCGAACTGATGAAAAGGCACGACTCGTCCGAAAACGAAGTCAAAGAATATCTTGCCGAATTTTACAACAATCTCGGCGCTCATCTCGTCGGGCTCGGCGATTATGAATACGGATTAAAATATTTCGAAGAGGCAATGTCCGTTCTCTGCGAAAAGTTCGATAACTCGAAAAACAAAGACGGTGCGTTCGGACTTATCGTCGCCTACAGCAATTTCGGCGCGACGGCTGAAATGCAGGGAGAAGAAAGCATCGGCTACTACGAGCGCGCGGCAAAACTCGCGGACGAATATCTGATGGATAGAAATGAAACGGACTGCTATCGGATCGCGTCCGTCGTCTACACACGGGCGGGAATCAGATACACCGACTTGCGGGATTTTGAAAAAGCGGAAAAAATGCTTGGCAAAGGGCTTTATTGCCTGAACAAAATTCTTGAAAACTCCCGTGCGCTCGAAGATCTGAAAGACAAGGCGAACTGCTACAGATTCTTTGCCAATCTCCGCATATCGGAGGGCAGAATCGAGGAGGCGCGCGCGTACCTTGTCGAAGCGGAAAAAACCGCTGAATCTGCAATGTCGGTCGCGGACACCCCGCAGTGCCGTCGGTTATTGTGTTCGCTGTATTCGCTTTCGGGCTTACTTTCTCAGGTAGTGACGAAAGGCGAACCGCTCACCGCCGAAATGACGGACGAAACGCGCGAATACTATTTCAAAGCCATCGACGCTCTCGATCCGCTCGTTCAGGCGCATTTTAAAAAAGTTTCTGCAGGTGCTCCCGAAGAAAGGAACGTTTTCACGAAAGATATGGCTGACGATATCGAATCCGTCGCTTCCTGCTGGGAAGCGTTGTCGCGGCTCGACAACGTCCGCGTTCCCACCCAAAGGGCGGAACTTCTTTACCGTTGGCTCACGATGATTTGTCCCGATAACGAAGAATACGCGGAAAAACGCGCGGAACTTTCCGCCCGCCTCGAAAAAATGGACGTGTAGGGGATTGTCTGACAAAACGAAAAGCGGCTGTCGCTTAGTGCAACAACCGCTTTTTTCTTAAATCAAATTATTAAAAATGCCCCTATAAGTCGATTATCCGCTGTTTCGGCTTTTCCGCTTTTCAAGTTGTCATCCCGAGGCTTACTTAGTTGCTCGGCTCTTTCTTCGTCATTCTGAGCTTTGCTCATTTGCTCGGCTTCCGAAGGATCCGGGCACGAAGTGCCGCACGCGAAACATAAACTAAATTCTTGCCCGACTCGTCGCGGATTCCCCGCCGCAGGTTACTTTTCTCTCGTACGGAGAAAGCACAAAAGCCCACACACTTCTTCTTTCAGTTCGTCCGTCGGGTGGAATTCGTCAAAGATTTTTTCAAGTTCGCGCTCAGAATTTTCGAATCTCTCGTTCATGACTTTTTTTGCATACGCTCTCGACCCCGTGATTTCGAAAAGCTTTTGCACCCGCTCGTTTTTCTTCTCGTCGCCGAACCCTTTCCCGTAAATCGAAAAGAACTCGCGTTTTTGTTCGTCGCTTGCCGTGCGGACGAAATGCGTAAACAGCAGACTTTTTTTCCCTTCGTCTACGTCGGAATCCTGTTTTCCGAGCACCGCTCGGTTTCCGTATATCCCGAGAAGGTCGTCCTTAATCTGAAAAGCAACGCCCGCGTCATGTGAAAAATCGGTCAGGAGTGTCTTCGCTTTATTTTCCGGAACGCCCGCAAGAAGCGCTCCGCAAACGGAGGGACCGAGCACGGTATAGGTCGCCGTTTTTTCGATATATGCGTCTATAACTTCATTATCGGCTATTTCGTTTCTTTCCGCAAGGTCGACGTCCTCGATTTCGCCGGACACCGTGCGCAGAAAAATCGCCGTCGCGAACCGCCGGACGCTTTCGGGTATGCCGTCGCGGTCGAGCAACGCGATCGAAGTAAAAAGTCCCGCGTCGCCAAGACAAATCGCGCGCGATCTTCCGAAATGCCCGCCGCCGAGCGCGACGAACGCAGAGGGGAATCCTCGCCGCGTTTCGCTTCTGTCGATAACGTCGTCGTGCATCAGAACCGCGCTTTCGAACGTTTCGAACGCGGCCGCGGTAACGATCGTTTCGCCGTTCGTTTTTCCGCCGAAAAGCCGATAAAAAAGATCGACGAAATAAGCCCGAAGAAATTTTCCTCGGACGGTATGTTCCGCGAAATACTCGAAATAATTGTCGCAAAGGTATTTGCCGTTCACGTCTTTGAAAATCTTGCGATATTCGTCGCCGCCGATGAAAGCTTTGACGGAATCTGCATATTTTTTAATATTTTTCTGATAAAAATCGTTCATTTTCCGCTCTGTTTCGTTCCGGGTTGCGCCGTCTTACCGCGCCCGTTTTGCCTTGCCCAAGGTTTTTGTCCGCGGATTACATTCCGCGCGCCTTTAAAAAGTCCTATTTCTTCGCCTTATCCGTAATTTCGGAAACGAATTCGAGCTTATCCCGCTTTCCGTTCGCGGCGTTCTCGCCGAGATCGATAAAAAGCAGTCGTTTCCCGCTTTTTTCGGCGTATCTCACGGTGTTGTACGTTCCGCCCTCGGTCGCGCCGTTGTAACAGCACAGCACGCAATCGCTGTTGTCGACCATATATTTATTGCGCTTTTGCATGCAATACGCGGTGTAATACGGGTTCGTCACCGTTGTAACGTCCGCCGCGCGCAAAAGTTCGTCATAATCGAGTTTTTCGTCCTCGCTCCAATACCGACTTTGTTCGGGACAGGGGATTGCGATTTCCAAAGTTATGAACGGGTATTTTTTCTTAAGTTCGATAACGGCGAACGCAAAATCCGTGTCCACGCCCGTCGCTCCGCCGGAAATGAAGTGCCGGAATCCGTTCTCGACGCAAAGCGCGATAACGCTTTTAAGCTCGTCGAGAAAGTCGCCTCTTCTTCCCGTATTATCCCGTTGTTTTTTCCAAGGCAAGCCGTCCGGCCTATGCCCCGTCACGCATAACGTTTCCATATTTTTAAGTCTTGTTTATATTCCGAATATGTCGATAACAGTGCTATAGCCCGCCTTTTCGTCGTTACGGCTAACTTAACGCAGCCATAGCTCGTCTTTTTGTCGCGACAGCCGACTTTATATCACTATAGCCCGTTACACCAAAAGGGAATAAAATTCGTTCGTTTTCGTTTTTGCCGCAAGGTTATATATCTCGTTCGCAAAGACGTCCTTTTCGAAGCATTCTGCGGCAACGCCCGAAAGTTCGTCTGCGTCCCGCTTCCGCATAACGAAAGGAATTTTTCCGCCGAGCGCGGAAAGCATATCTGTCTTGTTTTTGTCGATTGCAAGTACTTTGAGATAAAGATCGCTCTTTAAGCATCTCGAAACGAGTTTTTCGTCGATCCCGAGCAGGGTAGCGAGCATAATCCTCGACAGCCGCGGAACTGTGTATCTTTTCGTCGACAACTTGTCGATAAGTTCCTTTCTCGTAAAGCAATCCTTGACGTGCGCCTTGACTCTGTTTTCAAGCCCTTCGGTGCAGTCGATTATGTGTGCGATGTCCTTTTTCGGCGTCGAAAGGAGGGCGTAAAGCAAGAGATCGTCGACGCTCACGAGGTCGTCGGGCAGGTCGTTATAAACGAATTTGGGCATGAATTTTGCCGCTTTACGCTTCTTTCCCGTCGTTAAAAGTTCGCGTATCCCGCTCGCGGAAAAGAATTTTCCGTCCGGTTTCTCGGCTTTGTACCCTGCGCCCATGCGCAGAATGGGTGAAAGTTCGGTTTTATACCCCCGCTCGATGACCGCTTTCGCATACTCGAGCGCAAGAATATTGTTCGGCGAAGTCGTGAACCCGAGGTCGATGCCCGGCGGATTGAGTTTTTCGAGCGCGTTATATCTTGCCCGCGCGAACGAAGCCCCCGTTTTCAACTCTTCTTTCAAAAGCGTTTTAAACTCCGAGCTTTCGCGAAGCAAGTACGACGCCGTTGCGATAAGCCCGTCTTTCGTCCCGTTTTCGATTCCGAAAAAGAGAGTTCTTTCGCCGCTTAACGACTCCGCGATCTTGACCGCGCCGCTCGCAAAGATCTCCGCGGGTGCGGTGGCGAAAACCGTCGGCAGTTCGACGACGAGGTCTGCTCCCGCAAGCACGGCGTGTTTTGCCCGCACGTATTTGTGCATGATCGCGATCTCGCCCCGCTCGGTGAAATTCCCGCTCATCACGCATACGACGGCGTCCGCTCCGGACGTTTTTTTGATTTGTTCGAGCGAATACGCATGCCCGTTGTGGAACGGGTTATATTCGCAAATTGTTACGGCTATTTTCAAATAAATACCTCAATCCGTTTACAATTTTTCACGGATATAATATAATGTAAAGGCTGTGTAAGCGATCGGACGCGACTTTTTAATAAAAAACGTGAGTTTTTAATAAAACCGCGACTTTTCGGCGAAAACGGAAAGTGCCGCCGACGATTATTATGATACACTAACGATAAAAATAATTCAAGTTTTTACCGCTTATAAGGAGAAAGTTATGTCAGAACTTATCGACAGATTGATTGAAAAAGCCTCATTGCTCAACAAGAAAATCGTGCTGACCGAAGGCGAGGACGAAAGAGTCGTCAAAGCGGCGGCGGACATCGTGAAGCGCAACATTGCCCGCGTCGTTCTTCTCGGCAATCCCGAAGAGATCGCGAAGAACAATCCCGACGTTGACCTTAGCGGCGTCGAAATAATCGATCCCGTAGCCAGCCCCAAGCTCGGCGAATACGCAAACCTTCTTTACGAACTGCGCAAGGCTAAAGGTATGACTCCCGAACAGGCGATGGAAACCGCGAAGGAAAGCACCTATTTCGGAACGCTCATGCTCAAAGCGGGCGACGTTGACGGCCTTGTTTCCGGCGCTTGCCACTCCACGGCGAACACTCTTCGCCCGGGACTTCAGATAATCAAAATGCCAAAAGGCGTTCCTCTAGTGTCGAGTTTCTTCCTGATGATCGCTCCCGAGGGCGGAAATCAATATTGCAAAGACGGCGCGTTTATCTTCTCCGATTGCGGGCTCGAACCCAATCCCGACTCCGATAAACTCGCATACATAGCGGTTGCCGCGGCAAAGAGCGCGAAAACGCTCGCCGGGCTTGATCCGCGCGTCGCGCTTCTGTCGTTCTCTTCGAAAGGCAGTGCGAAACACGACGACGTAAGCAAGGTCGCAGAAGCCACGGCAAAAGCGAAAGCGCTCGCTCCCGACGTAAATATCGACGGCGAACTCCAGTTCGACGCGGCGATCGTTCCGTCCGTTGCGGCAAAGAAAGCGCCCGACTCGCCCGTCGCCGGAAAAGCCAACGTTCTCATCTTCCCCGATCTCGACGCCGGCAACATCGGCTATAAGATCGCCGAACGCCTCGGAGGTTTCACTGCGGTAGGTCCTCTTTGCCAGGGGTTTGCAAAGCCGATGAACGATCTTTCGCGCGGTTGCAAATCCGAGGATATCGTTCTCGCCGTCGCGATGACCGCTCTCCAGACTCAGATAGAGTGGTAATCCGGTAAGTTGCGAAACAATCGACCGCAGGGCTTGACGGAAAATCGCCCGAAAGCCCGAAAAAACCGACCGAAAACCGAAAAAGGAATATCATATGAAAATTTTAGTAATCAACGCGGGAAGTTCTTCCCTTAAATATCAGCTCCTAGACATGGCTACCGAAATGCCTGTAGCGAAAGGCATTTGCGAAAGAATCGGGCAGGCAAGCTCGCGCATAACGCACGAAGCGAACGGCAAAAAATTTGCCGAGGACAAACCGATGCCGACCCATAAAGAGGCGATCGAACTTATGCTCGCGGCTCTCGTCGACAAGGAATACGGCGCTATTTCCGACATGAAAGAAATCGACGCCGTCGGACACAGAATTCTTCACAGCGGCGGCGTTTACGACCGCTCGGTTCTCATCGACGAAGAAGTCATGAAGGTCTGCGCCGACAATATCGATCTTGCGCCCCTTCATCAGCCCGCCAACATTACGGGCGTCCGCGCTTGTCAGGCTGTAATGCCGGGCGTTCCGATGGTCGCCACTTTCGACAACGCGTTCCACGCAACCATGCCCGAAAAAGCATATATTTTCGGTCTGCCTTACGAATATTACACCGACTATAAAGTCCGTCGTTACGGCGCTCACGGCACCAGCCACAGGTTCGTTTCCGGCGAGGCGGCTAAATATCTCGGCGCCGATCCCGAAAATTTCAAGGTGATAACCTGCCATCTCGGAAACGGTTCGTCCATCGCCGCCGTCAAAAACGGCAAGTGCTACGACACGTCGATGAGCTTCACTCCGCTCGGCGGAGTTCCGATGGGTACCCGCACGGGCGATCTCGATCCCGCGATTCTGGAATACCTCGGAGCCAAACTCAACCTCGGGCTTAAGGAACTTCTCAACATCTGCAACAACAAGTCGGGCGTGCTCGGCGTAAGCGGCGTCGGAAGCGACTTCCGCGATCTGTCGAAAGCGGCCGGCGAGGGCAATCACCGCGCTCAACTCGCGCTCGATATCTTCACGTATTCTTGCAAAAAATACGTCGGAGCCTACGCTGCCGCAATGAACGGCGCGGACTGCATCGTATTCACCGCGGGTATCGGCGAGCATGACGCATACGTCAGAAAGTGCGTTGCGGAAGGACTCGAGTATATGGGCGTTTCGATCGACGAGGAGAAGAACAATAACGTCGGCAAGGGTATAACCGACATTACCGGAAAGGACGGCAAAGTCAGAATTCTCGTCATTCCGACCAACGAAGAACTCGTCATCGCGCGCGACACTGCGGAGCTTGCCGCTGCGGCGAGAAAATAATTGCGTGATTTCGGCGTAATCCGGCGTAACGCAGAGAAATAATTGGACTTTGCTTTTGTCTGATCCCTAAAAACGTTTGACATAGCGTTTCCGATGTTGTATAATAAACAATGCACGACGCAAAATCGGGGTGGCGGAATATGATAATCGATATTCTCAAACTTAAACAAGAGGTTGGGGCAACGAAGAACTTCCGCTTCGAATACGCTGCGGACGATTCGCTTCTCTCGCTTCCCGATGCTCGTTTTGACGGCAACGTCGTTCTCGAAGGGGAAGCCGCCGTCAAAGGTAAAGACTTATTCGTCGATATGACGGTGAGTTACGTTGTCGTTTGTCCTTGTTCGAGGTGTCTGGAAAGCGCGAAAAGGAGCGTTGAATATCCTTTTTCGACCAAGTTCACCTTGTTTCCGGAAGAAGACTCATATCTTTACAAGAGCGGCAAGGCAGATTTGACGCCCGCCGCAAACGAAGCGATTTTGCTGAGTCAGCCGTCCGTCGTCTATTGCAAAGAGGACTGCAAAGGGCTTTGTCCCGTATGCGGAGCCAATCTTAACGTATGCGATTGCGGTCACGGCGTTCAAAAAGGTTAATAATCATAAGGAAGGTGCATAGAAATGGCAGTTCCCAAACGGAAAACTTCTAAACAGAGAGGAAATAAGAGATTTTCGAGTAATTATAAGGCGGCTTGCCCGACTTTGGTCGAATGTCCTCAGTGCCACGAATATAAGCAGGCTCACAGAGTTTGCCCGAAATGTGGTTTTTATGACGGAAAAGAAGTAGTTGCTCAGAAAGAAGAAGCAAAAGGCTAATCGCAACGATCATCAGAATGCTTTCAGGCGGATTGCAATGCAATTCGCCTAATTGTTTTACGGAGTTTTTATGAAGCTGGACAATAAAACGACTGAAAATCGTTCCGAAGAAAACAAATCCGCACAAGTCGATTCCGCCGTCGAAGCCGAAAAGAAAAAAGCCGCCGAACGCCTGAAAAAGAAAAAACGCATAGAGCGTGAGGCGTTCCGTGCTAAATACTTTTCGTATTACGATGATGTAAAGACCAAGATTAAGGAAGACTGGTAATTTTGACGCGTATTCATCGCGGATAACTTCGTTTCTGCTTCGGGGAAAAGACTTCAATGACCAAGGAGGTCAATTTCACCCTTTTCCCTTCGCGAGCCTCGTTCTCCGCGCGACTACACGCCAAAATACTCTTTTGATTATTTCGTCAAAGTCGCGACTACGCCGTAAAATTTGGCGTATTTTCCTGTGGCTTATCTCAAGGAACGGCGAATTTTTCTTGAAATCTGCGGGTTTTTGCTGTATAATGGTTACGTTTGACGGAGCATTTGCCGCCGCGTTGCGGCTTTGACACAATTATAAAAAAGTTTGAACTCTCGGGTGAAAAAGGCGGGTTGAGCCTTGACCGATATCCGAAAAGTGAGGTAAACAGATGAAACTCGGCGTAGTTGGACTTCCCAACGTGGGAAAGTCGACGCTTTTCAACGCAATAACGCATGCCGGCGCGCAAGCCGCAAACTTTCCTTTCTGCACGATAGAGCCTAACGTCGGCGTGGTTGCCGTTCCGGACGAACGCCTCGATAAACTCGCCGCGCTTTACGACAGCAAAAAAATCACCCCCGCGACGATCGAATTCGTCGATATAGCGGGGCTTGTAAAGGGCGCGTCGAAGGGTGAGGGACTCGGCAACAAATTCCTCTCGCACATAAGGGAAGTGGACGCGATCGTCCACGTCGTTCGTTGTTTTACCGACGATAACGTAACCCACGTCGAAAGCGGCGTCGATCCCGTCCGCGACATAGAAATAATCAATCTCGAGCTTATTCTTGCCGATCTCGAATCGGTGACGAAACGGCTCGACCGCGCTAAAAACAACGCCAAGTCGGGCGACAAAAAAGCCAAGGCGGAAGCCGAACTTCTCGAGCGTATTTACGCTTGTCTTGAAAACGAAAAGCCCGTAAGGTCGCTTGATCTTTCCGAGGACGAGAAGAAAATGGTCGATGAAATGTTCCTTCTGACTTCAAAGCCCGTGCTTTACGCCGCCAATATCGACGAAAAGGACATGGGGAAGCCTGACAGCGAACTCCCGCTCGTCCAAAAGGTCGAAAAATTCGCCGAAAACGAGGGCAACGAAGTTCTCGTCATCTGCGCTAAAACGGAAGAGGAAATTTCCGAGCTCGATCCCGATGACGCAAAACTCTTCCTCGAAGATCTCGGGCTCGAAGAAAGCGGACTCGACAGGCTCGTCAAAGCGTCCTACAAACTTTTGGGGCTCATAAGTTACCTCACCGCGGGTGAAAAAGAAACTCGCGCCTGGACGATAAAAGAGGGAACGAAAGCGCCGCAAGCCGCGGGAAAAATTCACTCCGATTTCGAACGCGGGTTCATTAAAGCCGACGTCGTGGACTATAAGACCTTGCTCGAATGCGGGAATTATAACAAAGCGAAAGAAGCAGGAAAAGTTCGTTCCGAGGGAAAGGAATACGTAATGAAAGACGGCGACGTCGTGCTGTTCAAATTCAACGTATAACAATATGATAATCCAATTGAGCTGTCGCCCGTCGCGGCAGCTTTTTTATTAAACCGAATCAAGGAAATAAATCTGTCATCCCGAGCCTTGTCCGTTCCGTTTGTGTTTCCGTCAACCCGAGTTTTGCTCTCCCGTTTGTGTTTCCGTCAACCCGAGTTTTTCCCGCCCGTTTGTTTTTTTGTCAACCCGAGTTTTGCTCTCCCGTTTGTTTTTTCGTCATTCCGAGCCTTGCTTCCTTGCTCTTCTTCCGAAGGATCCGGGGGCGCAAGCCATGCACTCGAATCATTTCTGACTTCAAAACCCCCGCGATTCTCACACGTTCCGCCTTGTCAATGCGTAGGCTGCGTTCCATTTCCTTGACATCGCGCGCAATATTTGGTATATTCTATACATACTTACAATCGGGCTATTATACGCGCATGCGACTTTTGCGGCTTTTCGCCGCATAAACGAACGCGGCGGCAAGAAAATGACCGATTGCGACGATAAATGATAAACATACTTAACAGACTTTTCAAAAAAAAGAAGAAAAAACTCGGGCTTGCGCTCGGGAGCGGCGGCGCGCGCGGAATGGCGCATATCGGCGTGCTTACCGCGTTCGACGAAGAGGGTATTGCTTTCGATGTCGTTGCCGGCTCGAGTATAGGTTCCGTCGTCGGCGGAATGTACGCCGCGGGCTATTCGTCCGCCGCCATGATGCGCTATATTTCAGAGATAGACATTTTTGCCGCACAGCAAATCGTCAAAACCGTGCTGTCGGGCAAAACCGTCGAGGATATTTTTGCCGAAATAACGGGCGGTGCCGAATTCGACGATCTTCTTTTGCCATATGCCGCCGTTGCGACCGACCTGTATAATGGCGGGCAGGTGGTGATTCGCTCGGGGAGCGTTGCAAAAGCCATGCGCGCTTCGTCCGCGGTGCTTCCGATGCTGAAACCCGTCGAACTGGACGGAAAAACGCTTATCGACGGCGCGTATGCGAATTCCGTGCCTGCCGACGTGGTAAAGGAAATGGGCGCCGATTTCGTCGTCGGCGTCAATTTGTCGAAAGAAAACCCGACGAACGAAATAATCAAAAATTCGCTCGACGCAAAATACCCGAAAAACGGCGTTGTGCTTTGCGACCGCGCCGCCCCCGGTCGGAATTTTTCCGACGTTCTTCTGGAACCGGATCTCAAGAATTTTTCGGTGGCGACGGTAACGAAGTCGGGACTTAACAAAATGTTCGAAGAGGGCTATGAA
>CAKQKN010000052.1 GCA_934249215.1 uncultured Clostridia bacterium | reverse complement strand
TCGTCACCGCGTTCACGCTCAATCCGATAATCGCGTGCGCGTCGTTTATTTTCGCAGTGATTTTCTGCGCGATCTACGTCGGGGTGAAAAACGTTCTGAAAAGTCTTGCATGCGCGTTTCCGCTCATGATCGTCGTCGCACTCGTGAACCCGCTTTTCGTGCATAAGGGCGAAACGATTTTGTTCTTTTTAAACGACAACCCCGTGACGAAAGAAGCGATCGTTTACGGCGTCGTTTCGTCGGTTACGATCGCCGCGGTATATTACTGGTGCAAGGCGTATAACCAAATCGTCACGAGCGACAAATTCATCTATCTTTTCGGCAGAGTGTCGCCCAAGCTTTCGCTGCTTTTGTCGCTGACGATCGCGTTCGTGCCGAAACTCAAACGAAAATATCGCGAGATCGACGAGGCGCAGAAAACGCTCGGAATCTATTCGTCGGGCGGCTTCGTGGATAAGGTCGCGTCGAAATTCCGCGTTTTGTCGGCGCTGCTCACCGATTCGCTCGAAAGTTCGGTCATGACCGCCGATTCCATGCACGCGCGCGGTTACGGGCTTCGAGGGCGGACGTCGTTTTCGCCGTTCGTGTTCGGCAAGTCGGACGCGTTCTCGCTCGTCGCCGTTCTGCTTTCGGGCGTGGGGTCGATCGTGCTTTTGGCGCTCGGCATAGGGAGTTTCGTTTATTACCCGACGATGAGCGTGTTTTCGTTCGGAGCGGCGGATATCGCGCTGTACGGTCTGACGGCGTTCGTTTTCGCTCTGCCGTCAATACTTGAACTCGAGGAAGAAATGAGATGGGTTTATTTGAAATCGAAAATTTAAGTTTTACTTACAGCGGCGGGAAAAAACGCGCGCTCGACAGCGTTTCGCTATCCGTAAAAGAGGGCGATTTCGTCCTTGTTTTCGGCAAATCGGGTTGCGGTAAAACGACGCTTTTAAGGCTTCTCAAAAAAAATCTCGCGCCGACGGGCAAACTCGGCGGGCGGATATTATATAACGGAGCCGATCTTTCGTCGCTCGACGAACGCGCCGCCGCTTCCGAAATCGGGTTCGTCATGCAAAATCCCGACGCGCAGATCGTGACCGACAAGGTTAAGCACGAACTTGCTTTCGGGCTCGAAAGTCTTGGTGAAAAAAGCGACGTTATCCGCAGAAAAATCGCCGAAATATGCGAGTTTTTGGGTCTTTCCGACGTTTACGGAAAAAAGACTTGCGAACTGTCCGGCGGGCAAAAGCAACTCGTGAATCTCGCTTCGGTGCTCGTTATGAACCCGAAAACGATCATTCTCGACGAACCGACCGCGCAACTCGATCCCGTTGCCGCCGCGTCGTTTTTAACTTCGCTCAAAAAGCTTAACGACGAACTCGGGATAACCGTAATTCTCGTCGAGCATCGGCTTGAAGAGGTCTTTTCGATGGCAAGCAAAGTTGTCGTTATGGACGAGGGAAAAATCGTTGCAAATTCTTCGCCCGAGGATATCTGCGAATCGATCGAAACGGGCGACGGGAACGATATTTTTTGCGGACTGCCGACGGCTGTCGGGCTTTTCAAGGCTACGGGCGGCAAGGGCAAATGTCCGCTTACGGTCAGGGACGGCAAAAAGTACGTGACGGAAAATTTCGAAAAAGACTTTTCTTTGTCCGCGCCCGCGCATGACGAAAAAACGAGCGAAAAAGAAGTCGCGCTCGAGATCGACGGCGGTTATTTCAGATATGAAAGGGACCTTCCAGACGTTCTGGACGGACTGAACCTGAAGATTTATAAAAACGAAATTCTGTGCGTATTCGGCGCGAACGGAGCGGGAAAAACAACTTTGCTTCGCGTTCTTTCGGGAACGAGGCGGCTTTATAAAGGCAAATATCGCTTGTGGGGAAAGAAGATCAAGGAGTACGGCGGCAATGCGCTTTATCGTCATAATATCGCGGCGCTTCCCCAGAACCCGCAGAATCTTTTTCTCAAAAACAGCGTGAAAGAGGATCTTTTTGAACTTGCGAAACTCGTTTGCCCGTCGGAAGATACCCGCGCGAAAAAGGTTGCGGAGGTTTCGGCGCGGACGGGAATGACGCACCTTGCGGACAGGCATCCCTACGATCTCAGCGGGGGCGAAATGCAAAAAGTCGCTCTTGCGAAAGTGCTTCTGACCGAGCCGAAAATTCTTCTTCTCGACGAGCCGACCAAGGGGCTGGACGCTTACTCGAAAAAGGAGTTCGCGCGGCTGCTTAACGAACTGAAAGCCGAGGGAAAAACGATCGTCATTGTCACGCACGACGTGGAATTCGCGGCGCAGATCGCCGACAGATGCGCCATGTATTTCGACGGGAAAATCGTGTCGGTGGCGGACAAATATTCGTTTTTTGCCGAAAATCGGTTTTATACGACTGCCGCGGCTCGTATCACGAGGGATAATTTTTCGGACGCGGTAACTCTTTCGCTCGCGGTGAAAAAATGCAACGAAAACAGGAAAGAAAGACATGAACCGTAAACGCAATTTAAAAATGTTGTCTGAAGCGGTCGTCGCGTTCGTCGTCGTTCCCGCTGCGCTTATCGCTGGCGTCGCGTTGTTTAACGACAGAAAATATATGCTCGCTTCGGTCGTCGTCGCTTGTCTTTCGTGCGTTCCGTTCTTCATTGCGTTCGAAAAAGGTCGGAATACGGTAAGAGAACTCGTCGTAATCGCCGTGATGAGCGCGATTACCGTCGTCGGGCGGGTGATTTTTGCGCCCGTGCCGGGGTTCAAGCCCGTCGCCGCGCTAGTCATCATAACCGGTGCCGCACTCGGTGCGGAAGCGGGGTTCGTCACGGGGGCTATGGCGGCGCTCGCGTCGAACGTGTTTTTCGGGCAAGGACCATGGACACCCTTTCAGATGTTCGCGTGGGGGATAATCGGTTTCCTTGCCGGCTTGTGCTTTTTCGGAAGAAAAAAAGTCGTAGCGGTCGCGCTCGCGATTGCGGGCGTGGTCGGCGGCATTTTGTTTTCGCTGATAATGGACGTGTGGACGACGGTATCGGTGAGCGGCGATTTTATCGTTGCGGAGTACGTCGCGAACGTCGTCGCGGCGCTTCCCGTAACCGTCGAATACTCCGTGTCGAACGCGATTTTTCTTGCGGTTCTCGCCGGACCTTTTACCCGAAAACTCGAGCGGATAAAAACGAAATACGGGGTGTTCGGCGGCGCGAACGAAATCGATTGCCCGCCCGAATCCGAATAACGCAAGGTGTATAAAAAAACTTCCCGTTCGGCTATGACCGTCGGGAAGTTTTTCGTTGATTTAATTATTTCGTTTAGTCGGCTTTTTCCTTCTCTTTTTCGCCGTAAAGGAATTTTCTTTCGAAGAATATCGTCGTCAGACAAAGCGAAAGTGTGAGCAGAATGACGGCGGCAACGACTTTTTTCGTATATTCGCCTTTTTTCGCTATGTCGCTCGATTTGATATAGCCGAATTTTTCGTCCGCATAGGACACGTAACAAACGCCGTTTTTTTCCGAATAGACGATGATTTCCGTGCAGGCGGGGAGTTCGTCCGTAACCGTTTCGAGCGTTTCGTCAGAATATACGACGATTTTTTTGCGCGCGGTCGTCGCCGTCTTGAAATCTTTCTTTTCGCCGGGCGCGGGGGCGGGTTTCGTAAGACAAGCGAGGGGAATATAACCGCTGTTTTCGCCCGCTCTCACGTATGCGAAAATCGTTCCGCGGAGCGTATAGAGTTTCAGAACGGTCGCTTCGTCGCCTTTTTTCACTTTGAACGCCGCGAAAAATTCCGCGTCGTCGTCGCGGTTGGGTTTCGTCGTCTTGTTCGCCGTTTTATAGACGGTTTTATAAACGGTGGAGTCGTTTGCGAAAACGAACTCTGTTTCGGTCGGCGTTTGCTCGGGAACGGGGATCGCGTCGTAGTCGCTTTTTAAAACGAGCGCGGTGCATTTTCCCGAAACGAGGTAATAATCGGTGCCGACGGTCGCTTCGATAAGATATTCGGAATTGCCGTCCGAATCGTCCGACGCACGGTACATTCCGTTGAAAACGAAATATCCCGCTTTGAGCGATCCCGCCAGATCAACGTTATACAGTTGCGCGTTGTCGGGAATGCTGACGTATTCGGGCGAAGCGTCGAGCGTAAAGCCGAAATCTGTCGGAAGATCGATTTTCGTAAAGCTGATTTCATAATCGGTGATCGTCGCGCTTCCGCTTGCCAGATTGAATTCGATCACTCTGTCGCGTTCCGTGTCGCAGACGAGCATTTTTCCGTTTTGCACGGAAAATCCGTTTGCGCCCGAAAGATTTCCTTCCGCGTGCGATTCGTCGCCGTCCGCGACGAACTTATCGAGCGAAAGAACGGTTTTGCGCGTTTCCGTTTGCGGGTCGAACGAATAAATCGTATCGCCCGAAGAATCTTTAACGCGCATATACAGCAAGCCGTCCGAATACCCGAGGGCAAGCGGTGCGAATTCGGGGTATTCGCGCGTCAGGGTGTCCTCCGTCCGGCGAAGATTGCCCGAAGCGTAATAATAAGTCGTGCCGTCGCCGCTCGCGTCCGACGGAGCGTATGCAATCGCGCAAGGCGCCGTTTCGCCACTTAACGAAAGTGACACGCGCGACGGAGTAAATTCGGCATATTGCGAGGGGTTTTCGGGGATACAGGCGAAGAATCTCACTTTGTTTGCGCCGTCCTCGTTCACGCTTGCGACGAATCTGTCCTCGAGAACGGAAAACGCCGTCACGTTCGAAACGATCGGTGCCGCCGACACGGTGAGCGTCGCAAGATCGAGAGAATAAAGATCGCTTCCGCACGAAACGAGGAGTGCGTTTCCGCATCTTTCGATCGCCGAAAGGCTTTTTTCAGCCGACTCGCCGTCCGCTTTCGTAAGATCAGAAAAATCGACGGTGCGGTAGGTGTCGTCAGAATAGATCACGACGAGATCTTTTTGCGCTATATAAACTTCCTCGCCGCTCCGATAAACGTCGAGCGGTTTTTCAAGCTTGAAATATTGCAGTTTTCTGCCCGAAATTTCTTCCGCGTCGGAAAATCGTGGAGAGGGGCAGACCGCCGCCGGCGCGCCGAAAAGAAGCACTGCGGCAAGGAAAACCGCCGGGAGTTTGTTTTTCGATCTATAAAAATTCTTTTTCGAAAGTGTTTTATCCATGAATTGCTTCCGGTTCAGTAAAATTATCGTACGATCGGCAGTTATCGCGAAACGCGCGGTTATCGAATGGTTGTCGCGCTGTTGTCCTGCGGTTGTCGCGCAACAACGCCGAACCGAGCCGCAAACGCGACGCGTCCGACGGGCATGTTAACCTTGATCGCATATTTCGACCGTATATAGTGAATTATATCATTAAAAATGATCACAAGTCAAGCGTTGGCGTAAATCTGTCCCGCAGTTTTTTCTTGCAACCTGCCGCGCGCGATTATCGCATTTTTTTGCTGCAGCTTGCCGTATTTTTTGTCAAAAGCTCCCGAAAAACGATTTTTCTTCGTTTATTCAATTATTGTTGAAAATCGAACCTTGTAGCTTAACGCGCATTTTCTTTACATTTCGACGCTCGCGGGGTAAAATATGAGATACTGCGAATCGAAATCCGCACTTTAACGACTTCAACAGACTTAAGCGGAATCCCTAAACAAAAACTTAAAACAAAAAAACAAAACGGAAGAAGAAAGAATATGAAAAAACGATTTTTGTCGATTATAATCGCGGGGTTCTGCCTTGTCGGTTTTACGGGGTGCACGGAGAAAAGAGACTCTTCGAGCTCATATCGTCCCGCCGACAACGAGGTAACGGAAACGTTCGACGATACGTCGCGCGTATACGACGAACTTATGCGCGTCAACGAAAAATTTGCCGCGCGGAATTCATACAAGACGGTAACGGAGGGCAAAATCGTCGCTTCGTTAGGCTATGAGCAGGAAATAAAATCCGTTCTGACGTACAGCGACGGGGTGTGGTTTTCCGACTATTCGTCGATTTCCGCTTTGGTAAAACTTTATCATAAAGCGTATCTGTCGGGAAAATCGACGGTATATAAACATTCGGACGAAAAGAGCAAGACCGCGCCGGTTGCCGATTATCGGACGGAATTCGGCGTAGCGCCCGGCGACGGAGTTCTCGGCGGCTACGAGCTGAAAAAAGAATACGTTTCGTCCGCTTTATATACGAAATACGGGAGTGGCGCGACGGAAATACGCGTCGTGATCGACGGCGAACGTGCCGCGACGCAGATGAAAATTCAGATGAAAAAATTCGGCTGTCTTAAGGAATTGCCCGTTTTTTCCGAGCTTTCGTTCGTCGTATACTGTGAGAACGGCGAGGATATTTCGGCATATTCGACGCAGGCGAAGTACGACATTAAAAAAGAAATAGTTCTTCTCGGCGTATGCAAAATGACGTGCGACATGAATATTTCGACCGACGTGTCCGATTTTGACGGCGAACTTTTTTTCCCGTCCGAAATATGATTTTTCAAGCGGTTGTCGCAAGGGCACGGAAACTTTTAAAACTCCGACAGATCGTTCTATCGATAAATTTTTTAAAAATCGAAAAAAAGCGATAAATCTCTTGACAGCGGGAAAAAGAAATGTTACTATATACAAGCTGACAAGCAGAAGTTATCCTTCTCGCCGCAAGACAAAGGTTTAAGCGGCAAATACTTTTCGTATCTATCCGTTAGCGGGTGGGTTGCGCATGTGTATTTTTCGGGTTGCTTCGTTTGCAGCCCGATATTTTTTTAAGGGAAGGTATAAAACCATTAAAAATCAACATCAGATCAACGAAGAAATCAGGGATCGCGAAGTCAGACTCATAAACGCTGACGGGGAAATGCTCGGCGTGGTAAGTTCGAGAACAGCTCTCGAGATGGCCGCACAGGCAGATTTGGATTTGGTAAAAATATCCCCGAACGCCGTTCCGCCCGTTTGCAAAATAATGGACTACGGCAAATATAAGTTCGAACTCCTTAAAAAACAAAAGGAAGCCAAAAAGAACCAGAAAACCGTCGAAATGAAGGAAATGTGGTTGTCGATGACGATTGACGTGGGCGATCTTAACGTCAAAGCCAAACAGACGCAGAAATTTCTTGCCGACGGCAACAAGGTCAAGGTTTCGATCAAAATGCGCGGCCGCCAGAACGATCACCCCGAACAGGGTATCGCCGTAATGGAAAAATTCGCCGCCATTCTCGGCGACAGCGCCGTGGTAGAAAAAAAGCCTCTCACCGAAAACCGCAACATCATAATGATCGTTGCCCCGGCGAGAAGTTAAAATTAGAAATTAAAATCGGAGGAAATACATTATGCCTAAAATGAAAACGCACAGCGGTGCGAAAAAACGTTTTTCCGTTACCGCCAACGGAAAGGTAAAAAGAGGACATCAGAATAAGAGCCACATCCTGAGCAAAAAGGACACCAAGAGGAAAAGAAGACTCAGAACAACCACGTTCGTTTCTCATGCACAGGAAAAAATGGTCAAAAATCTCATTCAGGCGTAAGGAGGATATAGAATATGCGTATTAAAAGAGGCGTCAACGCGGTTAAGAAACGCAGAAAAATAATGAAGCTCGCGAAAGGTTATTTCGGAGCTAAGAGCAAACTTTACAGAATAGCGCGTCAGGCGGTTATGAAATCGCTTTCTTACGCTTACGTCGGAAGAAAGGCGAAAAAGAGAGATTTCAGAAAACTTTGGATCGCTCGTATCAACGCCGCCGCTCGTATCAACGGTTTGTCTTACAGCAAGTTCATGCACGGACTGAACCTTGCTGAAATCAATCTCAACAGAAAAGTGCTTGCCGATATGGCTGTTAACGACGCACAGGGCTTTGCCGCTCTTTGCGAAACCGCCAAGGCTAAACTTAACTGACTTTGGTCGGGCTGTCATTTTCGGCAGCCCGTTTTCGTAGTCGACGGCAGATTCGTTTTGCGTTAGTCGTTTAACGGTTAACTCAAGAAAACGAAGCGTCCGTTGAGAATTATAAAGGTAGAGTAATATGCCGAATATCGCGGGAAGTGCGCCCATTCTTTCGAGACAGAATCCGTTCGTAAAAAGAACGGCGAGTCTTAAACAAAAAAAATATCGCGATGAGTTTTCGGAATATATCGTCGAGGGCGAAAAAATGGTTGCCGAAGCGATCGCTACCGGGCAGGATATTTCGTCCGTGGTAATGATCGACGGAATGGAAACGACCGTCGATATTCCGGAAGAAAAAATCGTCCGCGTTTCCGAAAACGTTTTCAAGGCAATGTCGGACGAGATGACTCCGCAAGGGATTCTGGCTGTCGTCAAAATTCCCGAAAAACCGTCTATAGGCCGGTTATCGCGCTGTTTGATACTCGACGGATTGCAAGATCCGGGAAACGTCGGCGCAATCTTGAGGATAGCGGCGGCTTGCGGGATAGATCACGTTTTCGCCGTATCATGCGCCGATCCGTACTCGCCGAAAGCGGTCAGATCGTCGATGAGCGGCGTGTTCAGAACGAAAATAATCAAGTGCACCCGCGAGGAAGCGCTTGCTTACGTAAAGGACGAAAACGTGCCGCTGTTCGTTGCCGATATGAACGGCAAAAACGTGTTTACCGCCGAAAAAACGGACAAATTTTGTCTTGTGCTCGGCAACGAAGGTAACGGCGTAAGCGAATTTTTCAAAGTGAGCGCGGACGAAACGATCTCGATTCCGATGATGAACGGGATCGAAAGTCTTAACGTCGCGGTCGCTGCGGGCGTCTGTGTTTATTCGCTCGTGTTCGGCGGCGCAAAGACGATCTGAAAGCGAACGAATTTCATTCCAGCGCGGGGCATTATGCAGGCAATATTCGAAATTTAGTATATAACGGGAGATAAATATGTCAGGACACAGCAAGTGGGCAAATATCAAGAACAAAAAAGCAAAAACCGATGCCGTAAAGGGTAAAATCTTTACGAAAATAGGAAGAGAGATCGCCGTTGCGGCGAAAGCGGGCGCCGATCCCGCGACCAACTCCAAACTTGCGGATGTAATCGCAAAGGCGAAAGCCGCCAACATGCCCAACGATAACATCAAGAGAAGCATTATGAAAGCGACGGGCGAACTCGGCAACGTCAACTACGAAAATCTCACTTACGAGGGATACGGCGTAGGCGGAAGCGCGGTTATCGTCAGCACGCTTACCGAAAACAAAAACAGAACGGTCGGCGAAGTAAGACACATTTTCGATAAGTACGGCGGAAGTTTGGGCACGGCGAATTCGGTTTCGTTCATGTTCGAAAATCGCGGCGTGATCGTTTTCGAAAGAACGCCCGATATGGACGAGGACACGATTATGGAACTTGCGCTCGACGCGGGGGCGGACGACGTTATTCCGAGCGACGACGTTTTTGAAATCAGAACGGCTCCGTCGGCGTTTTCCGCTGTCAGAAAGTTCTTCGAAGAGCGCGGATACAGTTTCGTCGAAGCTTCGGTCGAAATGGTTCCGAACGACAAAATAACTCTTTCCGAAGATCAGATGGTAACTTTTATGAAGATGCTCGACGCGTTCGAGGATAACGACGACGTTCAGGATATTTATCACAACGTTGACCTTCCCGAAGAAGAGGAAGAAGAGTAATATAACTTTTAAAGAGTATGTAATGCAAACGAAAAGCAGTAGCCGAAGAACGGTTACTGCTTTTTATATGCCGTATATTTGCTTCGCGACGAAAGCGCGTCAAGCAAGGAATAGAATCGAAAGTGCGATGAGAATCTGCGCGGGATAATAGGTCGCGTGGCACAATATGCTTATCATTCGCCGCTTTTCGCCGAAATAGTTGTGCATCAGCACCATGTCCGAAATATAGAACAAAGTGAAGCCGATCGTGAGAATAAGCGCCGCAACCGAAAAACTTTTAATCGCGGCGACTATGCACAGCGCAAGCGACAAACTTTCGATAATCGAATAAAGAAGCACGCCTGCCGTAAGATTTTTATAATCGAGTTTGCCGATCTTTCTGTTGACGAAAGTATAAAGAATCGAAAGGGGAATTATCAGCGCGATCACGGGCAGCGAGATTCCGAAAAGAACGATCAGCGTCGTGCAATACAGCACGTGTCCCGTGAAAAACCAACTTGCGCCACCGACTATGATCGGCGTGGAATCGTTCGTTTCGGCAAGTTTCGGTAGTCCCAGAATAATGTCGCCAACCATACAGACGATCAGCCCCAAAACCATAAAAAACCCGCCTATAAGTCGATTATCGGTTAGTTTTTTGCTGTTTAAAATGAGCGTGTAGAGCGACAGTATTCCGAGAATGGTGAACATAACGCTCGAAAACGTTTTGAAATAAAGATTGATGAGCGTTTTTTTGTAGGATAAGATCGTAAACGCCGCAGCCGAAAGAACGCACACCGCGAGCAACACGATAATATAACCCGGCATAAATTTAATTCTCCTTCTATTTTTGATTTTTGCCGATCGTTGCGAAAAACTTAACCGCGCCGTTTGTCCTTTCCCGAAAACGGGATAATCGCGGTTTCCGCGGAGGACAGTCTGCTGACAAGCCTTTCGGTGTATCTCGCGATCATTTCTTCGGGGTTAAGGTTTGTCGTGATAATGAACGGTTTCGCGTTGGCAAGCCGTTCGGACAGGAACGAGGTGAGGTATTCGACGGTAACGTTTTTGAGAACGGGCTCCGTTCCGAGGTCGTCGATTATCAGAAGATCGCAATCGGTTATGAGCGAGAAAACGGCTTTGCGGTCCTTTTCTCCCGAGGTATGATAGCGCAAAAACAGATCGTTCAGCCTTACCGCCGACAAAAATATGACGTTTGCGTTTTTTTGTCCGACGGCGTTTGCGATGCAGCCCGCGGCAAATGTTTTGCCCGTCCCCGGCGCACCCGTAAAAATAAGATTGCGGACGGACTTGAAATCGGGGAAAACTTCGCAATAAGCCTTCATTTTATTCTTGATTTTTTCTTCCCCGTCGCCGCCGGTCTTATAATCGTCAAACGACGGAAGTTCTTTTTCTGTTATTCCGAGCGTTTCGTTCACGACCGATTTAAGCGTGGCGTAAAAGCAGGAGCAGTTGCCGCCTTGCGGCAAAAAGCCCGTGTCGCCGCACTTTTTGCACGCATAGTTTACCGAAAGATCGCTTTCGGAAAGACCCTTTTTCGCAAGGATCGCGTTTCTCTCCTCTTTGAGTTTCAGATACTCCGCGCGATATTTTTTCGCGCCTTCCGCGTCGTTCTCGAATTCGCATTTCTGGCTCGAAAAATTCGCGCGTTTCAGTTTTTCCTTGTTTTCCGAAAATTCCCGATCGGCGTCGAGTTTTCTGTTGATCTCGTACGCGCGGTCGGACGCGTCCATCCTGCGTTTTTCATATATTTCGGTCACTTTTGCAAAGAGCGAATCGTTAAAAATCATAATCAGAAATCAATATCGTCCACGTTCTTTAAAAGCGCGTCGAGTTCCTCCTTGCTATAATTGCGTTCGCCGGAAAAATGCGCGGTTTTTCCGGCGCTCCGTTCGCCTCTTTTCGCGCCCTGCGTCTTGTCGCCGTCGGTCGTTTCCGCGGCGCGCAAATCGTCGGGCGTAAACAGATTTTTCGATTTCCAGTTCGAAAGAATCGCGTTGACGTATGAAAGCGGGCGTGACGAGCCGTTCGAGCGCGCACACGCTTCGAGTATCGTTTCGTCGGGGAACCCCCAGTTCTGCCACACGGCAAGGGTGGTGCGGTCGCTTTCGGTCGGCCGTCTGTCGAGCCCGCACTCCGCGAGCATTTTACGGATGAATTCGTCCGTTTGCGCGCCACGTTTCACGTAATCGGCAATGCTCGACAACGTTACGAGCCCTTTGTCATACAGTGAATCAATGAGGTAATTCATGTCGGCAAGCGTCCGCTTGTTCTTTTTGAAGCAGTAGTTCGCGATGAAACCGAGCGTGTCGCCGTCATAGCCTTTCGCGAGCCATGGCGATACGTAATTTTCAACGACGGTGTCGATCACTTCGACGTAGACCGAGAGGTTGTGGCAAACGGTCTTTGCTATCTCGCGATAGCCGTCGCGCTGTTTGAGATATTTGTCGATTTCCGTTTCGGTAAATATTTTGTTTCCGTAAAGTTCGAGAACGAACGCGTCGAGCCCCGCCGCCGTTTTGCGCTTGCATTTTTTCGCGGCATGTAACAAAACGCGCTGTTCGAACCCGAGTTCTTTTCTCCACTTGTTGAACAGTTGAAGATCTTCGATCTCGGGCTTGCGCTTAACGCCGAGCGCGGCAAGAATGGAGGAAATGTCGCTCGATCGCGTAACGTAGTCGTTAAGCTCTTTTTCGATTAGCTCGGTGGTTACGATTCCGCGGTAAGCAAAATCTTTCGCGACGGTGGTCACGTAGCGATAGCCGATCGAATTGCCCTTGAGATCGACGCAATATTTGCAAATCATGAGCATCGCTTCGGGCTTTATCGAGAACTCCTCCATAAGGTTGAAATACGCGGTATATTCCGAAGTCGAAATCATGCGGTCGGGCATGAGCGCCTGAAGGGCGGCGGTGAAATCACCGTACTTTTCGGGCTTGAACTTGCGCGGCTTCGAAGTCGACGATATGGGGAGGTATCTGACCGTGAACGGGTTTTCGGATATGATCGCGACGAGGTCGTACTCTTCCCAGAATCGAAAGCAGTCGATCACGTCCTCGACTTTGATGTCGAGAGCTTTCGCCACGTCCTCGGACGTCAGATCGGCGTTTACCGTGCAGGCGAACAGCCCGTAAAGATAAACCCGCACCGCGTCACCGCCCGCCTCGGGTAAATATTCGGTTATAAACGATGAATTGAGCGTGAGAACGTTGTTTTTCTCATACTCGCCGGAAAATGAACAAAACGACATATAATACCGCCGATAGAGTCGGTCGAAGTCGCATAATCGCCGCAGACTCAACCGAAACGGTTGATTTATTTCTGAAAATATACTAATATATAATAAATAAAAAAGCAAGTTGATTTGCAAGTTTTATCGAAAAAATCTGAAATCGCGAAAGCGCAGCGGATGCTCTTTCCGCTTTGCCGAAGGAAAAAATGAAGATATTGCACACGTCCGATTGGCATATCGGAAAAAAACTCAACGGAAAAACGCGGATCGACGAACAGCGCGAAGTGCTCGGCGAAATCGCGGAAATCTGCGAAAGGGAGTCGGTCGATCTCGTTCTCGTCGCGGGTGACGTTTACGACACGTACACGCCGGCCGCCGAAGCCGAAGAATTGTTTTTCGAAAGTATAGAAAAGATTGCGTCGGAAAAACGCGCCGTCGTCGTCATAAGCGGAAATCATGACGACTGGCAGCGGCTTTGTGCCGCGTCCGCGCTCGCAAGCCTCGCCAACGTATACGTTTTCGGGGGCGAAAAAGCGCCCGCCGTCGGAAGCTCCGATCGGACGGTTTACGTCGAAAAGACGGGCAAGCGTTATTGCGTCATAAGGAAAGGGGACGAACGCGTTTACGTCGGCGCGTTGCCCTATCCGACCGAAAAAAGGTTCGGCGAAGTAAAGGATGACAGCTCGTTCGACGACAAGATGAGAAGATGGATTGCCGAGTGTTTCGAGGGCAACACCGAAAAACTTCCGCAGATTCTGCTTTCTCATATTTATATGCTCGGCGGAATCGGAACGGACAACGAAAGGCAGATCGACCTCGGCGGGACGCGCGCGGTGGACAGAAAACTTATCCCCGACGATATCGTTTACACTGCGCTCGGGCACCTGCACAAAAGGCAGATAATCGACTCGGAGCGCCACATTATCTATTCGGGCGCAATACTCGAATACGGGTTCGACGAGGCAAACGTCGAAAAATCCGTCACGGTGTTCGACCTCGTTTCGGGCAAGGCGGAAAACGTTAAAACGGTGCCGCTCGAAAAGGGCAGGCGGCTCGCAAGGCTCACGGCTCTCGGCGCCGAAGCCGCGGAAAAACTGATAGAAGAAAACGCGGGGCAGTGGATAGAAATGACCCTTTACGTGGATTCGCCGCTTTCCGAAAGCGAAACGCGGCGGCTTATTTCGATGAAAGACCTTGCGGAACTGAGGATTTACAGAACGGATTCCGTTTCCGTCGAGGTTCGCGCGGACAGACGAAAAATGGACGAAAAAACGGCATTCGTCGAATATTACAAAAGTTGTTACGGGTGCGAACCGCCCGACGATCTTCTCGCCGCTTATCTGTCGCTTATAAACAAAGATTAAAACCGTAGTTTTCGTTTTGGCTCGCGCAAGTTAGGCTAAGTTAAAGGGCGTAATGCGCGCAACGAAGTTAAAGAGTACAATGTGCGGAGGTAGCAGGTGAAACCGATACTACTCACGATAGAGGGATTGAAAAGCGTCGCCGAGGAGCAGACGATAGATTTTGCAAAATTGTCCGAGGGGGGCGTTTTCGGCATTTTCGGAAAAACGGGAAGCGGGAAAAGCACCATTCTCGACGCGATCGTTCTCGCGCTCTACGGCGAGATCGTAAGCGGAAAAGTGAACAACCGAGATTTCGTCAATATCGGCTGCATGCAAACCCGGGTAAAACTTATTTTTTCGGTAAATTCCGGGGTGAAAAGCGGCGTTTACGGCATCGAACGCGTTTATAAATTCAATAAGGCGAGGACGGAACTGACGCGTGCGTCTGCCAAACTTTGGCGAATCGAGGGCGAAGTCGAATACCCAGAGGCGGACAACGGCAAAGAACTCGACGAAAAAATTCAGAACGAAATAATCGGGCTTAAAAAGGACGATTTTCTGAAGTGCATAGCCCTTCCGCAAGGCGAGTTTGCCGCTTTCGTCAAACTTTCGCGAGGGGAAAGGCTGAAAGTCATCGGAAAACTTTTCGATCTCGAAAAATACGGCGCGGGATTGCAGTCGAAGATCAACGCCGAGCTTTCCGTGCTCGAAGCCGAAAGAATAAGGCTTTCTGCAAAAATCGAACAACTTTCGGAATACGCGCCCGAAAATATGGAGAAACTTAAGGCGACGCTCGACGAATCGCTCGATAAAAAAACGCGGGCGCTCGGGGTAAAAAGGGAACTTGAAAAGAAGGCGGACGGCGCAAAATTATATTTGTCTGTTAAGAAAAATAAAGAGGAAACCGACGAACTTTTAAGACAAAAGTCGGCTGATAAGTCAATTATCGACAGGTTGCGGGGAGAAGTCGGATTTTTCGACAAGGTGAAAAACGAACT
>CAKQKN010000051.1 GCA_934249215.1 uncultured Clostridia bacterium | reverse complement strand
CGAGCGTTTCAAAGCTCAATAAAATATCAAAGCAAACAAATATCAAAGCAAACAAAAAAAGTGCCTTGCGGATTCGCAAGGCACTTTTTTCTTAATCGGTTAACGATTTTTTGCTTAGTACATTCCGCCCATATTTCCGCCGGCGGGAGCAGCGGGCTCCGGAGCGGGGATATCAGTCACGATGCTTTCGGTCGTGAGCAGGGTGGACGCGATCGAAGCCGCGTTCTGAAGTGCGGATCTCGTAACCTTGGTCGGGTCGATGATGCCGGCTTCAACCATATCGACGTACTCGTTCTTGAACGCGTCGAAACCGAAATCGGCTTTTCTGGAAGTAAGGATTTTGTTTACGATAACGGAACCGTCAAGACCGGCGTTCGCCGCGATCTGTCTGAGCGGATCCTCAACCACGCGAAGAATGATTTCCGCGCCCGTCTTTTCTTCGCCGGAAAGGGAAGCAACGAGTTTCTTAAGCGCGGGAACGGTGCCGAGCAGCGCAACTCCGCCGCCGGGAACGATACCTTCTTCGACAGCGGCTCTCGTCGCAGCCAAAGCGTCCTCGATACGCAGTTTCTTTTCTTTCATTTCGACTTCGGTTGCTGCGCCGACGTTGACGACGGCTACGCCGCCCGCAAGTTTAGCAAGACGCTCCTGAAGTTTTTCTCTGTCATAGTCGGAAGTCGTTTCTTCGATCTGCGCGCGGATTGCGTTGATGCGCGCCTTGATTGCTTCGGGATCGCCCGCGCCGTCGACGATAGTGGTGTTGTCCTTGTCGACTTTGACCTGCGCGGCTTTACCGAGCATATCGGGCGTAAAGTCTTTGAATTCGATGCCCATATCGGACGAAAGAACCTGACCTCCGGTTAGAACCGCGATGTCCTCGAGCATAGCTTTTCTTCTGTCGCCGAAACCGGGCGCCTTAACCGCAACGCAGTTGAACACGCCTTTGAGTTTGTTTACGACGAGTGCGGCAAGCGCGTCGCCTTCGACTTCCTCGGCGATGATCAGCAAGCGCTGTCCTTGCTGTGCGATAGGCTCGATGATAGGCAGTATCTCCTGAATAGAAGAAATCTTCTTGTCGGTGATGAATATCAGAGGATTGTCGAGCACGGCTTCCAGTTTATCGGTGTTCGTTACCATATAAGCGGAAGCGTATCCTCTGTCGAACTGCATGCCGTCGACGGTCGTGAGTTCGGTTTTCATCGTTTTGCTTTCCTGAATGGTGATTACGCCGTCTTTGCCGACTTTTTCCATAGCGTCGGAAATGAGCTTACCGACTTCTTCGTCGCCCGCGGAAATGGATGCAACCTGCGCGATGGCGTTCTTGCCGCTGACGGGTTTGCTCTTTTTCTTAAGTTCCTCGACCGCGACTTCGACCGCTTTCATAATGCCTTTTTTGAGGATTATGGGGTTAGCACCCGCGGCGAGGTTCTTCATTCCTTCGCGAATCATACCTTGTGCGAGAACGACCGCGGTAGTCGTGCCGTCGCCGGCAACGTCGTTGGTTTTTGTCGAAACCTCTTTAACGAGCTGTGCGCCCATGTTCTCGAACGGATCTTCGAGTTCGATCTCTTTCGCGATCGTAACGCCGTCGTTAGTGATCAGCGGCGCGCCGTATTTTTTATCGAGAACGACGTTTCTGCCTTTGGGACCGAGGGTTATTTTAACGGTATCTGCAAGGGTGTTGACGCCGTTTACGAGCGATTTTCTTGCGTCCTCACCGTACTTGATCTGTTTAGCCATAATATTGTTCCTCCTTAAATTAACGGATATTTAATAATGATGAATTATTCGACTATTGCGAGAATGTCGCTCTGGCGGATGATCGTGAGTTCTTCGCCGTCGATTTTGAATTCGCTTCCGGAATACTTGGCGTAAAGAACGACGTCGCCTTCCTTGACCTGCATTTTCACTTCGTTGCCGTCCACCATTCCGCCGGGGCCGACCGCGACGACGACTGCCGTCTGTGATTTTTCCTGTGACGACGAGGGGAGAATGAATCCGCTCTTCGTGGTGTCCTCTTTCTTCGTTGCCTTAACGACAACTTTGTCAAATAAAGGTTTAACTTTCATTTCGATTCCTCCGATTATTATCATTTTGATCAGTTCGGGCGGCTCTCGCGTATCTTTACGCTTATTCGCCGTTCGGCTTTTCGAGTGCGACCATGTCGGATGATTCTTTCAACCACGCCGTCGCGCTCGATTTAGCACTCTTCTTTCCCGACTGCTAATATAATTATAGCCGATAAACTTCAAATGTCAATAGATTTGCGTCGTTTTTTTAATTTTTTTTGACCGTTCGCGTAAAGAGCGTCGGGGCGGGAAGAATAATTTGTCGAACTATGGCGGGCTTTGTCCGAAAATGCGTTAATCCGCCGATTTTTTCGGGCGGTTTTTATAATATCGTTCGAGAAATAATTGCAAAAATTCCGCGCGTATGGTATATTTTTATACGTTAAATGCGGGAACGAAATTCGCAGAGGCGATCTCCGTCGTTTTCTCTCGCAAATCTGGAAAAGGAAACGAGTCCTACTCGAAGGGTGAAATATGAAACAAAATCCTGTTGTAACCATAACAATGAGCGACGGCGCGGTCATGAAAGCCGAACTGTACCCCGAAATCGCACCCAACACGGTGAATAACTTCGTCAAACTTGCGTCGAGCGGGTTTTATAACGGAATAATTTTTCACCGCGTAATCGAAGGATTTATGATCCAGGGCGGCGATCCCACCGGAACGGGTCTGGGCGGTCCCGGTTATTCCATTCGCGGCGAATTCAGCGCGAACGGATTCAAAAACGACCTTAAACATACGCGCGGCGTCCTTTCGATGGCAAGATCGGCAAGACCGGACAGCGCGGGCTCGCAGTTTTTCATCATGCATGACGACGCGCCTCATCTCAACGGGCAATACGCGGCTTTCGGAAAATTGACGGAAGGATACGACGTTCTCGACGAAATCGCGTCCGTTCCGACCGATTACAGCGACAGACCGCAGACGGAGCAGCGCATAAAGAGTATGACCGTCGAAACGTTCGGCGAAGAATATCCCGATCCCGTCAAACGCTGATTTCGTCGGCGATTTCGCGACGCGAATTCTTGCATTGACGATTATTTTTAAGAGGTTGACGAAATATGATTCATTCGATGTGCGGAGGCGGGCTTAAGGACAACGAAGTGATTTCGTTCGTGAAGATCGAATTTATCGACAATCCGCTCGCCGAAAAACGTCCGTACTGGTATAAAAGCGCCGTTCCGGGCTTGACGACGGGCGACAAAGTGCTTGCGCCGTTCGGAAAGAACGATCTCGAATATGCCGCCGTCGTAATCAGGGTGGATCGCGTTTCGGAGCAAACTCCGCCGATGCCGGTTGCGCGCATGGGAACGATTTCGAAGAAAATCGACGATTGATAAGGCTTATTGCGTCAATTGCTTTTTACAAGGAGAAAAAATGATTTTATCGGGTAAGGAAATAATAAAAAGACAGGGAAAGGACATCGAAATAACGCCTTTCAATCTCGATCAGGTAAACCCTAACAGTTACAATTTAAGACTGCATAACGAAATGCTCGTTTACGACGAGGACGTTCTGGACATGAAAAAACAGAACGCATACCACAAGATTATCATTCCTGAGGACGGCTTGCTTCTTACCCCGGGAAAACTTTACCTCGGCAGAACGGTCGAGCATACGCGCACGGATAGGTTCGTCCCGATGCTCGAGGGCAGATCGTCCGTCGGCAGGCTCGGTTTGTGCATTCATATCACCGCGGGCTTCGGCGACGTCGGGTTCAACGGATTCTGGACGCTCGAACTGTATTGCGTTCAGCCGATCAGAATTTATCCCAACGTCGAAATCTGCCAGATTTATTATCACACGATCGACGGCGATTACGATAAATACGAAAGCGGTAAATACAACAACAACGAAAGCGTTCAGCCGAGCATGCTCTATAAAGATTTTCTTAAAAAGAACTGACCGGGCAACCGGAAAAACGAAAGCGAGGATCATAATCGTCCTCGCTTTTCTTGTGCAAAAAAACACGGCTTCCGGACTCGGAAACCGTGTAAATTACGTTGTCGCTATCTCGTTACATCATGTCAACGATGAGCGGGGTAACGCGGCTTATGGACTCGTTTTGTTCTTTTGCCGCTTTTTTGAGTTCGTTCTCGCAGTTGTCGAATTTTACCGACGGGAACGAGAAGCAGGAGAAATCGAGCACTTTATTCGCGAGAATATTGATCGCTTGCTCTTCCATTCCGAATCCGTTCGTAACGCAGAGGAACTGTAGTTGTTTTTTCATCGCCGCGCTGAAATTGACTTTCAGGGCGGGAGTGGTGAATCCCACGAAAACGATTTTCGCGTTATAAGCCGAAAGCTTGATTGCAAGATCGGTGTTTATGTTACTGTCGGAAACGTAAACGACCTTTTGCGCCATATGTGCGCCGGTGCGTTCGGAAACCTCTCGTTCGAGCTTGTTGTCGGAAAAATAGTTGTAATATATGCCGGCGGAACGCGCCCGCGCAAGGTTTTCGTTGTTGTTATCGATGAGGATCGGCACCGCCTGGTAATATATAATGAGCAGGGACATTATCGTGCCGAGAATTCCGCCCCCGATGACCGCAACGTGTTCGCCTTTTTTGATCTCGAGTTTTTCCATTGCCGAAAGGGAAATGGAAAGATAGTCGAGAAGAAGCGCGTCGCCGTCCGTCACGGAAGGGGGAAGGGCATGCATATCTTTATTTTCGACGACCGCGAAGTCGCGAAGATACCCGTTCACGTTTTTCCCCGCGATTTTGAGGTCGGAACAATCCTTTTCATTGTCCGAAAGACATTCGGGGCATTTGCCGCAATTGCTCACCGGGGTAATATAAACCCTCGTTCCGCGCGTCAGATATGCGTTTTCGCCCGCGTCGGAAACCTGACCGATGGCGACTCGTCCGGGAATAATCGGAAAAATCGCGTCGGACTTACCGTTGAGCGTATCGAGATCCTCCGGAGTAACGAGCACCTTGATTATCTTTACTTTTGAAGTGTCGACGTTGTCGCAAAGCTCCATTTTGTTGATTCTCGTGAGCTTGCCGTCACGCGACGTTTGTAAACCTATCATTTAAACACTCCTGCGGTCGCACTTGCCGCACACACTGCTCATTATATAATATCGCTCAAAAAAATGCAAGTAAAATTATGCGCTTTTGAAAAGTGAGTCCAAAACTATCGAACAAACGTTCCAATACTTTTCCGTTGACAATCTTTAGCGAAGAAAAAAACGCAATAAAATTATAAAAGAAAACAAAATGTAGCGTTTAAATAATTGACTTGAAAGTCAAAATGCGATATAATCTAATTCGGCATTGCACCTGAGGGGCAATGTAACAAACTGAGCGAGGTGATATAATGAAGCCGAATATACATCCGGAGTATAAACCGGTGAAAGTTCAGTGTGCTTGCGGGGAGACTTTTATTACGGGTTCCACCAAGAAAGGCGATCTTATCAAGGTCGACATCTGCTCCAAGTGCCATCCTTTCTTTACCGGTAAGCAGAAGCTCGTCGATACAGGCGGACGTGTCGATAAATTCAAAAAGAGATACGGTATGTAAATCTGAAAAAAAGATAACTCTATGTTCGCATAGAGTTATTTGTTTTTTTAGGGGATTTTAATCGTTATCACTAACGAAAAGGCAACTTTTTGATTAAGATGAAAAAAGATAAAACGAAAAAAGAAAAAAAGACCGCGATAGGCGGTCAAGCCGTCATCGAGGGCGTAATGATGCGCGGAAAGTGCTCGATGGCTACCGCGGTGCGCGACGGCGAGGGCAATATACAGATAGAGTGTTCGCGCCTTACTCCACCCGAAAAGAAACCGCTTATACTGCGGCTCCCGATCGTTCGCGGCGTGGTGAGTTTTTTCTCGTCGCTCGTCGGCGGGACGAAAACGCTTATGCGCTCGGCTTCCGTTTTCGGTGACGAAGAAGAACCGACCAAGTTTGAAAAATGGCTTGCCGAAAAACTTCACGTCGATATAACGGGCGTAATCGGCGTCGTCGGAATGGTTTTGGGGCTTGCTCTTTCAATACTGCTGTTCGTAATGCTTCCGCAGTGGGTAACGGGCGGGCTTGAAAAATTACTGCATTTCGGCACGACGAGTTTTTTATATAATCTTATCGAAGGTCTTATAAGAATAGCGATTTTTGTTTGTTACATTCTTTTGACTTCTCTGATGCCCGACATAAAACGAACGTATATGTATCACGGCGCCGAGCATAAGACGATTACATGTTACGAAAAGGGAATGGAACTGACGCCCGAAAACGCGAAAAAATGCAGAAGAGTGCACGATCGTTGCGGAACGACGTTTTTGTTCTTCGTAATGCTCGTCAGCATACTCGTTTTTTCGATCGCCAACAGTTTTCTTAAATTCGACGGTTGGCTTCGGATTCTTCTGAAAATCGCGTTGCTGCCGGTGGTGGCGGGCTTGTCTTACGAGCTCCTTCGCGGGC
>CAKQKN010000050.1 GCA_934249215.1 uncultured Clostridia bacterium | reverse complement strand
TTGCGGCTACGGCGCGCAACCTTTATTCTTATAGCGGGTATTACGTTTCGGATAACGTAACTCCGTTCGGCGCGGTTCTCAACGGGCTCGGAATGCCGATCTTCGGTCAGACTCCTTTCGGCGTGCGATTCGTGCCGTTTCTGTTCTCCGTCGCAACGCTGATTTTAATTTACTTTTTCGCAAAAAAGGTTATCGGTGGCAGTTTTTATGGGGTTCTCGCCGTGGCGACATGGTTCGTCGCGGGGCTCGGCTTGTCGATCGGCGGCGTGGCTACGATTACGGCTTCAACGTGTTTCTTTATCCTTGCCGCGGCTTATTTCGCATACTCTTTCTACACGGAAAACTCTTCCGCGGCGTTTTTCTCTCATTACAAATCGCTCGTTCTTTCCTGCGTGTTCGCGGGACTTGCAGGCGCGGTCGATCCGATTGCTTTCGGTTCCTTTATAGGAATCGCGTTCGTCGCGATATCGTCCGTCGTAAAGCGGCTCGTTCCGATGCGTAACGCCTACGCGACGGAAAGCGGGCTCGAAAAAGAATACGCTCGCGAAAAATACGTCAAAGCAACCGTTTGCGCCGTCGTCGCTCTCGTCTTGTCGCTCGTTGTATTGCCGATTTTGCTTCTGATAATTCCTTACGGATTTTTCTTCGGAATTTACGGCGAGCATTATTCGGCAGGCGGCGTATTTGCCGCGGCTTTCGCAAATTTCGGCGCGATGACCGCCACCGACGGATCGTCGGTACTCGGCTGGCTTTGCGGGCTCGGAAGCGAGAATGCGAGCGGGCTTTCGGAGCGGGTGATAACTTCGAACAAAGCGCTCGTCGCGTTGTCTTTCGCTCTCACGGTTTTGTATCTCGTTTTATATTTCGTCAATCGCGCGGGCAAAATCCGCAACGAAAAACTTGCGTTTGCGTTAAACGAGAACCGCCGTCTTTGCTTTATCGCGTTTGCTTTCATCGTCGTCTATCTCGGAACGCTCGTCGGCGGAACAAATCAGGACTATTCGCGTTTTGCTTACAGTCTGATTTTCCTCGTCCTTGCCGTACCGTGCGCATATAAGCTTTATAACGGCAACGTCGGCTCGCTTGCTTTCGGCTTGTCGCTGACCGTCGTTTCGGTCGTAGTGTTCGTGTTTTTCGCTCTGTCGGTCGTGTGCTTTCTCGGCATTCCGATCCCGGCGTCCGTCGCAAAATATCTTTACGCATGGATGCTGTAAAACGGTTCGAACACGATAAAACGGGTAAACACGGAGGCTGAAATGTTAAGTAAAGTCAAAGGACTGGGAATAATAGGGCTGGACGCGTTCGAGGTCGAAGTGGAGACGGACGTCGGTTCGGGCTTGCCGAAATTCGAAATCGTCGGGCTTCCGGACGCCGCGGTCAAAGAATCGCGCGAGCGCGTTCGTTCGGCGATAAAAAACAGCGGCAAACGTTTTCCGTCGGGCGTCGTAACGATAAACCTCGCGCCCGCGGACATAAGAAAAGAGGGCGTATATCTCGACCTTCCGATCGCCGTCGGTATAATCAAGGCGTCGTCCGACGTCATAAAAAACGAAATCGACGACTACGTCTTTATCGGCGAACTTTCGCTCGACGGCAACTTAAGACCGGTAAACGGAATAATGCCTCTTCTCATCTCTGCAAGTTTATCGGGTGCGAAAAAATTCATAATTCCATACGGCAACCGCAAGGAAGCCGAATACGTCGGCGACGCGGAAGTGTACGCTTGCAAATCGCTCAACGAAGTGCTCGGGCATATATCGGGCGCCGCCACCGTCGAAAGGGTGGAAAGTTCGCCATACGTGCCCGCAGAGGACAAAGATTTTTGCGACGATCTCAAATACGTGAAAGGTCAGGCTGCGGCAAAACGCGCGCTCGAAGTCGCGGTTAGCGGCGGACATAACATTCTGCTCGTCGGCTCCCCGGGTGCGGGCAAAACCATGCTCGCAAGATGTATCCCGTCGATAATGCCCGATATGAGTTTTGCGGAAGCGCTCGAAACGACTAAAATTCACTCGATCGCGGGCGCGCTGAAAGACGGTACGGGAATAGTATCGTCGCGCCCGTTTTACACTCCGCATCACACCGCGTCGAACGTCGCTCTGATCGGCGGCGGAAGCTCGGCGAAACCGGGCGTGATAAGTCTTGCCCACAACGGCGTGTTATATCTCGACGAAATGCCGGAATATCCGAGAAGCACTCTCGAATGTCTGCGCCAGCCGCTCGAGGACAGAATCGTAACCGTTTCCCGCGCTCGGATGACGGTGGAATACCCCGCGAGTTTCATGCTCGTCGGGAGCATGAATCCTTGTCCATGCGGTAACTACGGTTCTTCCAACGCCGAATGCAGATGTTCCGCTTCGCAGATCGAAAAATACAGAGCGCGCATATCCGGTCCGCTTCTCGACAGAATCGATCTTCAGATCGAGGTGGACGCCGTGTCGTACGACGATCTTACGGTGGCGGACGAGGCGGAAAGTTCCGCGGAAGTGCGCAAGCGCGTCAACAGAACGCGAGCCATTCAGCGCGAGCGTTTCGCGGACGAAGGCATTCGCACCAACAGCGAAATGAAAGAACGCCAACTCGAAAAATATTGCAAACTTTCCCCGGAAAGCGAGTCGATCATGCGTCTTTCGTTCGATTCGCTCGGCTTGTCTGCAAGGGGGCGGAGCCGCATTCTCAAGGTCGCAAGGACGATCGCGGACATGAATCTCGAGGAAAACATTCTGCCCGAGCATATTCTCGAAGCGATCGGCTACAGGAATTTCTCTTTTTCGAAAAGATAACTTCCGTCATCGTTAATCGTCTGCGCTTTGCGCGCAAAACAATCTGATCGATTATGAAAAACGAGCATTTTTCCGACAGCGACGCCGTAATACTTCTCGATTCCTACGAAAATCTTGAGTATAAGCATAAAGCGTCGATCATAAATCTTTATCGGGCTCCGCACGAAATTTTCGTCGATCCCGCGCCCGCGGCGGCTTATCTTACCGAAAACCTCGGCGAGTCTGCCGCAAACACCGTTCGGCGGTCTTTCAATTCCGATCAGCTCGGTTACGTTTTGTCCGCGTTGAAATCGGGCGGCGTTCGCGCAATTACTTACCTTGACGACGAGTACCCGTCCGAGCTTCGCGATTACCCGATCTATCCTCTCGTCCTATACGCGATCGGCAATATCGGTTTGCTCAAAGCAAAGCGTAAGTTCGCGATCGTCGGATCGAGAAAGACTTTGCCGTTTGCTCTCAAAACAGCCGAAGCCGTTTCGCGCGAACTTTCCGAAAACGGCGCCGTGATCGTAACGGGCAGTGCTCTCGGCGGCGATCGCAGCGCCATAACCGGCGCGCTTAAAAGCGGCAACGTAATAAGCGTGCTTGCGAACGGAAGCGATCATCTTTACCCCGAAAGCAATCGCTCGCTCATCGAAGAGGTAATGAAGAAAGGGCTCGTCATAAGCGAGTATCCGCCGAAAACGCCGTCCGCCGCATGGCGCTTTCCCGTAAGGAACAGAATCATCGCCGCGCTCGGCGACGGACTGCTCGTGGTCAGCGGCGACACGGACAGCGGCACGAGATACACCGCAAAATACGCCGAAGCATACAGCAAGCGCATCTACGCTTTTCCGTATTCGATCGGCGAAACGAGCGGAGCCATATGCAATCTGCTCATCAAACTCGGGAAAGCGTCGCTCGTCGAAAACGCGGAGGACGTGGCGCTCGGCGAGGGAATTATTCTTTCGGAGAAAAAATTACCGGAACTCACCGAGCGGGAGCGCGAACTGCTCGCCGCGATCGACGGTAAAATAACGATCGACGAGTTATGCGTCAAAACGGGCAAAAAGGCTTTCGAAATAATTCCCGTTTTGTCGATGCTCGAAATCAAGGGCGTCGTTTCGAAAGAGGGCGGCAACGCATACGTCGCGCTTATAAAACTTTGAAACAAATCGCTTGCGCTTCGAATACGAACGTGAGCATATATAAAACGTAAAAACGCGCGGACGGTTTGCACGGCCGCGGAAAAACATAAAACGTAAAATACACGGTAACACCGTAACGGAGAGAATATGCAACTTATAATCGTAGAATCGCCGTCCAAGGCAAAAACCATCGAATAGGACCTCAAGGGCAATTATAAAGTCGATGCCAGCGAGGGACACGTAAGGGATCTTCCCGAGAAACGGCTCGGTGTCGCGGTGAATAATAACTTTGAACCCAATTACGTTATTTCGCCCGGTAAAAAACAGATAATAAAACGTCTCAGCGAAAAAGTGGCAAAGGCGGACAAAGTATTCCTCGCAACCGACCCGGACCGCGAGGGGGAAGCCATTTCGTGGCATCTTATGGAAGTTTTGAAACTGTCCGGCAAAGCCCAGCGTATCGTGTTCAACGAGGTCAGCGAAAAAGCCATTCTGAACGCGCTTTCCAATCCGCGCGAAATAAATCAGAACCTCGTCGATTCTCAGCAAGCACGGCGCGTTCTCGACAGGCTCGTCGGCTACAAACTCAGCCCCTTCCTTTGCAAGCGCATAAAAGAAGGTCTTTCTGCCGGGCGCGTTCAGTCGGTAACTCTTCGCCTTATCGTCGACAAAGAAAACGAAATCAAGGCGTTCGTGCCGCAGGAATACTGGAACGTCGTCGCAACGCTGAAAGCGGCAACGCCCCCGCAGTTTAAAACTCTTCTCGTCGAAAAAGACGGCAAAAAGTTCAAACCGTCGAACAAAGCGGAGTCGGACGCCGTTCTTGCCGAACTCGAAAAGGGCAGTTTTATAGTAACCGAAGTAAAAAAGTCGGTCGTCAAATCTCATGCGCTTCCGCCGTTCACGACGAGCACGATGCAACAGGACGCGTCGAACAAACTCAACATGAGTTCGCCGATGATAATGTCCGTCGCACAGCACCTTTACGAGGGTATCGAAACGCCGCAAGGTCATCTCGCGCTCGTCACCTATATCAGAACGGACTCCGTCCGCGTCAGCACGGACGCGCAGGCGGCGGCTCGCTCGTTCATCGCCGATAAATTCGGCAAAGAATACGTTCCCGAAAAACCGAATTTCTATAAATCGAAGAGCAACAGTCAGGACGCGCACGAAGCGATCAGACCGATCGATCTTTCCGTCACGCCCGAAAGCGTCAAAGGCGTTCTCGATAAAAATCACTACAATCTTTACAAACTCATTTACGAACGTTTCCTTGCGTCGCAGATGGCTGAAGCCGTTTACGATCAGGTGAAAATCGAAACGAAGAACGGCGCCTACACGTTCACGACGAGCGGAAGAAGCGTCGCGTTCAAGGGTTTTACCGCAGTATATCTCGACTACAAAAAGGACGACGAAGAGGGCGCGGAGAACAAACATTTGCCCGTTTTGAACGAGGGCGACGAACTCAAGACCGTCAAGATCGAAAGCGAACAGAAGTTCACCAAGCCGCCCGTAAGATATACCGATGCTTCGCTCGTTAAAGCGATGGAGGACAAGGGTATCGGTCGTCCGTCTACCTACGCTTCGATTATTTCCGTTCTGTCCAAGCGTAAATACACGGTAAAAGAGGGTAAATTCATCGTTCCCACCGAAATCGCGTTCCGAATGACCGAAACGCTCGTCAAATATTTCCCCGACATTATGGACGTCGGATTTACCGCCGGAATGGAAGATAAACTCGACGACATCGAAAACGGCGGAAAAGACTGGCACCGCCTTATAAGCGATTTCTATCCGCATTTTGCCGATCAGCTTTCGAAAGCAAATTCGGACGGCGACGAAGTTACCGATATCGTTTGCGAAAAATGCGGCGCGAAGATGATCAGAAAGAACGGCAGATACGGCAAATATCTCGCTTGTTCCAACTATCCTGAATGCTCGAACATAAAATCGGAAAACGTCGAGGTTTCCGACGTTCTGTGCGAAAAATGCGGCGCGAAAATGATCGTCAAATCGGGCAAATTCGGGAAATTCCTCGCATGCCCCAACTATCCTGAATGCTCTTTCGTCAAACCTCTCGACGAGGAAGTATCCGACGAGAAATGCGAAAAATGCGGCGGCCAGATGGTCGTGAAAAAGGGCAAGTTCGGCAAATATCTCTATTGCACCGCTTGCAAAAACACGAAGAGCGTAACCGAAGAAGCGGGCGTTTGCCCCGTCTGCGGCAAGCCCACTCGTAAAATGACTTCGCGCGCGGGCAAGACTTTCTACGGTTGCTCGTCTTATCCCGAATGTACGTTCATGAGCTGGGATATGCCGACGGGCGAACTGTGCCCGAAGTGCGGCAAATTCCTCGTTTATTCCAAGGACGGAAAGACGAAACGTTGCTCGAACAAAGAATGTAATTACAGCGAGAAAAATGATAAATAAAAAAGTCAGAGTGATAGGCGGCGGTCTTGCCGGAAGCGAAGCCGCTCTCTATCTTGCAAAACGTGGTTACGACGTCGAACTGATCGACATAAAGCCCGCGTCGTTCACGCCCGCGCATAAAAACGGCGATTTTTGCGAACTCGTCTGTTCGAACTCGCTTAAGTCCGACGACGTGTCCGGAAACGCATGCGGACTTCTTAAAGAGGAAATGCGCAGGCTCGGAAGCTCGGTCATTCCTTGCGCGGACAAAACCAGAGTTCCCGCGGGGAACGCACTCGCGGTGGACAGAGATAAGTTCGCCGCCGCCGTTACCGCCGAGATTCGCTCAATGAAAAACATCGGCGTTTCGTGCGCCGAAATAACCGAAATCGATTATTCCGTTCCGACGATCGTAGCAACGGGTCCGCTCACGACCGACGCGCTTTGCGAGTTTATAAAAAAAGAAACGGGCACGTTCTATTTCTTCGACGCCGCCGCGCCCATAATTTCAGCCGAAAGCATCGATTACGACAACGCGTTCTTTTCGGACAGATACGGCGAGCCGGGCGAGGGAGATTATCTTAATTGCCCGATGGACAAGGAAACGTACGAAGCGTTTTACGAGGCGCTTATCGGTGCAGAGCGCGCAAAACTTCACGACTTCGAAAACGGCAAAGTTTTCGAGGGGTGCATGCCCGTCGAGGTCATGGCGGCGCGCGGAAAAGACACGCTCCGTTTCGGACCGTTAAAACCCGCGGGACTGACAGATCCCAAAACGGGCAGATGGCCGTACGCTTGCCTGCAACTCCGCAAAGAAAACGAGCAAGGCACGCTTTACAACATGGTCGGGTTTCAGACCAATCTGCTTTTCGGCGAACAGCGCCGCGTGTTTTCGATGTTCCCCGCGCTTAAAAACGCGGAATTCGTCAGATACGGCGTGATGCACAAAAACAATTTCATGAACGCGCCCGAGTCGCTCGACAAATGTTTCAGGCTCAAAAAAAGCGAGTTTACGTATTTCGCGGGGCAAATGACGGGAGTCGAGGGGTACGTGGAAAGCGCCGCTTCGGGGCTTTGCGCCGCAATCAATCTCGACCGCAGATTATCGGGCAAAAGCGAGATCGACTGGGATTCCCGCACGGTTATCGGCGCGCTTTCGTGTTATATCGCGACGCCCAACGTGTCTTTTCAGCCGATGAACGCCAACTTCGGTATTCTTTCGCCGATTGCTTGCGGAACGGGCAGAATCCAGAAAGACGCAAAAAAACGTGCGCTTGCCGAACGAGCGCTCGACGAAATCGGCAAAATGGCGGAAATAATAAAACAATAAATTCAACACGTTAAATCGGAGAGTAAATTATGAGTATAGAATTTCATGGCACGACCATATGTGCCGTATCGAGAAACGGACAAACGGCTATCGCCGGCGACGGACAAGTTACCATGGGTGAAAGCGTAGTATTCAAAAACAACGCGGTGAAAGTAAGACGCATTTACGGAGGCAAGGTCGTAATAGGCTTTGCGGGCAGCGTGTCCGACGCTTTTTCTCTCACCGAGCGTTTCGAGGGGATGCTTAACAAATATTCGGGCAATCTGACGCGCAGTGCCGTCGAACTTGCGGAACTTTGGCGCAATGACAAAATGCCCAGAAAACTCGAAGCGATGATGATCGTTGCCGACAAAAACGAAATGCTTGTCCTATCGGGAACGGGCGAAGTAATCGAGCCGGACGGAAACGTCTGCGCGATCGGAAGCGGCGGGAATTACGCTTTGGCGGCGGCTCGCGCGCTTTTCGACGAAACCGACTACGACGCGGCGACCATAGCTGAAAAAGCGCTCAAAATCGCAAGCAGAATCTGCGTTTTCACGAACGACCACATCACGGTCGAAAGCATTTGACACGGAGGTTTAAATTATGGATCTCACCCCGAGACAGATAGTAAACGAACTCGATAAATATATAATCGGACAGGAAAAAGCGAAAAAAGCGGTGGCGGTCGCCCTTCGGAACCGCTATCGCAGAAGCAAGCTTCCGCTCGAAGTAATGGAAGAAATAACACCGAAGAATATTATCATGAAAGGACCGACGGGCGTCGGCAAAACCGAAATCGCAAGAAGGCTCGCAAAACTCGTCAAGGCGCCTTTTATAAAAGTCGAGGCGACGAAATATACCGAAGTCGGCTACGTCGGTCGCGACGTCGAATCGATGATCCGTGATCTCGTGGAATGCTCGATCCGCCTCGTCCGCGACGAATTTTTCGCCGACGTTCGCGCAAAAGCGGAAAAGACCGCGCTTAAAAGACTTTCGACCGCCGTCTGCACCGCGCTCAATTCAAACAGAGCCGAGGGCGTCGAGGAAATCAATCCCAATCAGGCGCTCGACGGAATCACTTCGGGCATCTACGACGAAATGATCGTCGAAGTCGAGGTTAAGGACGTTCCGAAGCCTATGGAACTCGTTCCCGGCGGCGCGGAAATAAACATCGGAAGCATATTCGGCGACATGATGCCGCAGAAAAAGAAAAAGAAGAAAATGACCGTGAAAGAAGCGCGTAAAATTTTCGTCGAAGAAGAAGCCGACAAGCTTATCGACGAGGACGCCGTCGTTTCCGAGGGCGTAAGACGCGCCGAGCAAGAGGGTATAATCTTCATCGACGAAA
The DNA here is from genome assembly GCA_934249215.1 of uncultured Clostridia bacterium. Lineage (GTDB taxonomy): Bacteria > Bacillota > Clostridia > Christensenellales > Borkfalkiaceae > HGM11416. The sequence continues at coordinate 12,835 of CAKQKN010000050.1, read as the reverse complement.
TCGACAAAATCGCCGGGAAAGACAAAAACGGAGGGCCGGATGTTTCCCGCGAGGGCGTTCAGCGCGATATTCTTCCGATAGTCGAGGGTTGCTCCGTCCAGACCAAGTACGGAACGGTCAAGACCGACTACATTCTGTTCATTGCGGCGGGCGCGTTCCACGTTGCTTCCGTTCAGGATCTCATTCCCGAGCTTCAGGGGCGTTTCCCCGTGCTCGTCGAACTGTCTAGTCTGACGAAAGAGGACTTCAAAAACATTCTCACGATTCCGAAGAACGCAATCACGATGCAATATTCCACTTTGCTCGAAGTCGATAACATAAAACTCACGTTTACCGAGGACGCGATCGACGAAATCGCAGGTATTTCCGCGGCGATCAACGAAAGATCGGAGGATATCGGCGCGCGCAGACTGCACACCGTAATGGAAAACCTGCTCGACGACATTTCGTTCAACGCGGGCGGCGACTATCCGATGACCGAAGTCGTGATCGACAAAAAATACGTCGACGAACATCTCGAAGAAGTCGTTCGCAATCAGGATCTTAAAAAATACATTTTATAACCGACACGAGAGAGGATAAAAATCATGATCAACGTACCGAAGGGAACGAAAGACGTTCTCCCGTCAGAGTCGTTCAAGTGGCATTACGTCGAAAAGAAAATCAAAGAAACCGCACGCCTTTTCGGGCTTAAAGAAATTCGCACGCCGACTTTCGAACACACCGAGCTTTTCTTGCGCGGCGTCGGCGAAACGACGGACGTAGTCAACAAAGAAATGTATACGTTCAACGACAAAGCGGGCAGAAGCATCACGCTTAAATGCGAGGGTACGGCGGGCGTTGCGCGTTCGTTTATCGAAAACGGACTTTTCAACAACGCGCTTCCGCAGAAAATGTTTTACGAAACGCCCGTTTTCCGTTACGAAAGACCGCAAGCCGGTCGGCTCAGGGAGCACCATCAGTTCGGCGTCGAGTATTATGGCGCAAAGGACGCGGAAGCGGATGCGGAAGTAATTCTCATCGCATATTCCATTCTGAAAAGCGTCGGGCTTAACGTCAGACTGAACATAAATTCCATCGGTTGCCCCGAATGCCGCAAAAAATATAACGCTGCGTTAAAGGAATATCTTGCCGGCAAATTCGACGAAATGTGTCCCGTTTGCCGCGACAGATTCGAACGCAATCCCCTTCGCATTCTCGATTGCAAGGAAGAGGGGTGCAAGGAAATCTGCAAGGGCGCGCCCAAGATTCTCGATTTTCTTTGCGACGACTGCAACGCGCATTTCGAAAAACTGAAAAAATATCTGACGGCTGCGGGGCTCGAATATACCGTAAATCCGATGATCGTCCGCGGGCTCGATTACTATACCCGCACGGTGTTCGAATTCGTTACGACCGATCTCGGCTCGCAAGGCACGGTGTGCGGCGGCGGAAGATACGATTCGCTCGTATCGCAGATAGGCGGGCCCGACGTTCCTTGCGTCGGCTTCGGTATGGGGCTCGAGCGCATACTTATGCTTATGGAAGCAAAGGGCGTGGAGATTCCCGACGAATCGCTCACCGAACTTTATATCGCGAATATAGGCGAAGAAACGGCGGAAACGGCGTTCGTTTTGTGCAACGAAATAAGAGCGCTCGGCGTAAGTTGTGAGTGCGATCTTATGGGGCGCGGCGTCAAAGCGCAGTTCAAATATGCCGATAAAGTCAGGGCGAAGTACGTCGCAACCGTCGGCACGGGTGAAATCGAGAGCGGAAAAATCAAAATCAAGCGCATGAGCGACGGCGAATGCGTAGAATGCGACCTTAACGCAAAATCGATCGTCGGAGTAATCGGAATTTGAAAGAAGATTTCTCATATAAACTGATCCGAAGCGCGCGTCGATCGATATCGATCGAAATTTCGCCGTCGGGCGAAATAATCGTTCGTGCGCCGAGGAACACTCCGACGGAAAAAATCGAAAAGTTTATTGCCGAAAAAAGCGGCTGGATAAATTCGCACTTATCATCGGCGGATAAAAACTATCGTTTGCCCGCGATAAAAGACGGCGCGAAACTTACGATAATCGGCTCGGAATACGTCGTTCGTCTTAAACGTTTCGACCGCGCGTTCGTTTCGGACGATACGCTCGTTTTGCCGACCGAAGAAACGGTTTCCGCGTTGTACGAGTTCGTAAAATCGATTTTTCTTCCTTACGTAACTCAAAAAACTTTAGATGCCGCAAAAAGCTGCGGCTTTGTAGTAAGCGGCGTTCGCGTCGGAAACGCGCAGAAGCGCTGGGCGTCGTGTTCTGCTAAAAAGACGATCGCATACACGGCGTCGCTCGCTTTCTTGCCGGATAACGCCGTACAAGGCGTAATTATGCACGAACTTTGCCATACCGTTCACATGAATCACGGGCGAAGTTTTTACGGCTTACTCGGAAAAGTAATGCCCGACTATAAAGAATCGGAAGCGGAATTAAGTCGCTACGCCGCCTTCTGCTCGTTCTTTAAAAACGTAAAGGTGGAACTATGAAAGCGGTTGTTCAAAGGGTAAACAATGCGTCGCTGTCTTGCGACGGAAAACTTGTCTCGCACATAGAAAAAGGACTCGTCGTATATTTCGGCGTTGCCGTCGGCGACGACGAGTCGAAGGCGGACTATCTCGCTAAAAAAATAGCGAACCTTCGCGTTTTTTGCGACGAAAACGGAAAAATGAATTTATCCGCGGTTTCTCTCGGTTATTCGATTCTCGCCGTTTCGCAGTTCACGCTTCTCGCCGACGTAAGCCACGGCAATCGTCCGGGATTTACCGATGCCGAAGCGCCCGAAAAGGCGAACGAACTTTACGAATATTTTTGCTCGAAACTGGCTGAACTCGCGGACGTGAAAAAGGGCGTGTTCGGCGGCGACATGACGATAAATCAGGAAAACGCGGGTCCTGTTACCATAATTTACGAAGTATGATTTCCGGCTAAAAAAACATGCTTTAACGGCAACTTTTTCGGTTGCCGCTTTTTTATTGCGCGATAAGTTGTTATATAATGTTAAAAATACTTGTAAATATAGTTGTTTTCTGATATATTATAATCATGTATATTCAAGAAGATAAGGTCTGCGGGTAAACCGATGAAATTTTTTTTGAATGTACGCTTTATTGCAAAAAGACGGCAAAACGTTGAAGTTTGATTAACCGATAATAAGTACCGATAGGTAAGACCATGAGAAAAGACGGATTTTCGGTGGCGGCGGACGAAATAACCGCCGCGCTGAACGAATTAAAAGAGATAAACAAACAAATATCGGATTTATCCGAAGGCGAACTGTCGATGAGAGCCAAGGCAAAGACGGACGAACTGCGGAACGAGATTAAGGATTATTTGTCGCTTCGCGGCTCGTTGCTCTTAAAAGTGGCAAAACTCAAAAGCGATTATTTCGTCGTGAAAAACGGTCGGCTTGTCGGAAGAGATCGAAGTCTTAAGATCGAGGCGAACGCAAGAAACGCGGAAAAGATGATATCGGAAGCGAAAGCCACGGCGGATTCGTGTCTTAAAAGCGTATGTTCCGGCATAATCACCGCGAGCGTCGAAGCCGGAATTTCTTCCTCGGTTCAAACTTTATACGTTGTTTTCGATTCGGCGGAAAAACTCCAGTCGGAATTTTTCGCTTTGGAAAAAGCTCGTGCGGAAAAACTTTCTGCCGAGTTACATGCGAAAAAAGCGGAAATAGAAAACAGGCTGGAAGCAATGAAAAAAGACGGCGAAACTTTGCGGAAGCTCTCGGAAGAAGCGTATAAAAAAGCGTTTTTAACAGATCGCGAGCCGCAAAAAGAATTGACCGTCGGCATCGAACTTCCCGTTGCCTTGAAAACGAGCGCAGGCGTTCACGAGTTTATTTACTGGAACGTGTCGACCGACGGACCGCTCATCGTAAACTTCGACGGCGATCTTGACAAAACAGCCGATTTCGTTCGCGCCGTAACGCTCAATTTCTTATATTCTTATCCGGGCGCAAACAAAAAGCTCTTATACGCCACAAGTAACGATTCCGACGATATAAACAACTTTTTGCGTTTGCTTTTCGAAAACGTAGGCAAAGAAATATTCTATGCCGAAAAAACGACTTTCCGTCACCCGCTCGGCGATTTCGGCTCTTACGAATTTATGTATTCGCTACGCGAGTTGATAGAGTCGCGTTCGACTTTGCTCGAAAAATACGGCTACAAAAATATTTTCGAATATAATGCGGCGAACCCCGAAACCGTAAAACCGCTCGTCCTCGCTTTTTTACAAGGCTATCCTTGCGGTTTCAAAAAGAGCGACGCTTTGGAATATTTCTTTAAGAACGGCGCGAAAACGGGGGTATTTTTCGTCGTGATAAAGACGAATAAAAAATCGGACGAATATGCTCGCGAACTGCCGGCTGATCCCGAACCGTATTCGATCTTCGTCCTGAAAGCTAACGATAATTTCGACTTCATCTACGACGGTGAAACTTACGAATCGCTAAAAATCGATTCGGTTGCCGCTCGCAAGGCAGAGAAACTCATTTCCGACGATATCGAAGCGTCGCGTTCCGTTCTCGGCTACGAAAGTATAGGTTTCGGCAAATATTCGGCGAAAACGGACGACAATGCGAACGTGTTGTCGATTCCCGTCGGCAAAGCGGACGGAAAAACGTACGAACTCAAGTTTGCGATATCCGCGTCCGGTAGCGAACCTATCGGCTACGTCGTTATCGGCAGACCGGGTATGGGTAAATCTTCGCTTATCGACGCAATGCTGCTGAACGGCGGAATGAAATATTCGCCGGACGACCTTCAGTTTTGCCTCATCGACTTTAAGGACGGCGTTTCGAGTTCGGCATATGCCGACCGTTGCGCAATGCCGCATATTCGCCTTCTTGCGCAAAGCAGTCGGCTCGATGACGCTCGTATTATTTTGACGAATCTGAAAAAAGAGTCGGAAAGACGGAACGAAATATTCAAGAATTTTTCGGGCGGGGTTGTCAAAGATCTCGCGTCCTACAATGAACGAAGCGAAAAGCACATGCCGCATATAGTCGTCATCGTTGACGAAGTGCATAACGTTTTTGCCGAGTCGGTTGACGCGGGGCGCAGAAAGGCAGCCGATGCAATTTGCGAACTCCTTACCGGGTTTGCCCGTGAAGGAAGGTCTGCGGGAATACATTTGCTTATAGCGTCGCAAACCGTTTCGATGCAGATGATGAAAAGCGTCGGTGAATTGCTTGACGGAAGAATTTGTTTTTCCGCGCGTTCTCAATCCGATGCTGAATATCTCGTCGGACGAGAGGGGGCGTCGGTTGTCGTGAACGAATGCAATCGCGCGGGTTACGCCGTAGCGAAAAACGCTCGCGACACGAATTTCGATAAAATCTGCGTCGCCTATCACTGCTCAAAAGAAGCCGGATATGCGGCAGCCGTTCGCGAAAAGTGGAGCAAATATCCCGTTTCTCCGATCGTTGTCGGCGATAAATCCCCGCTTTACGCCGTTGATTTTGTCGGCAACGCGTTTGAAACCGACGGGCATATCCCGATCGGTGAAAGTTTTTACGATCATTCGGCTTACGGCGTGACTTTCGGCGACGGGAGGCGTTCGCTTTTGGCGATAGGCGAAATAAATGACGGCGACACGGCTCAGGACGATCTCGTGACTTCTCTCGTCATAGGCGCGGCTCGGGCAGGCATCGAAATCGAACTTCTCGACGCGACCAAGAATCGGCGCGTGGGCGAATTGTTTGACGGATGCGGGGTTGCGAACGTTTACGACGAACGCGATTATATGAAAGTCTTGTCCTCCGCGGTGCAAACGTTGGAAAAGCGAAATTCCGACGCCCGCAGTCGATATAAGCCGATCTTATACGTCTTTCACGGTCTTTCGCGCGTCGGTGAGTTTTTGGCGAATTCAGGCGAAAAATCGAAGCCGACCGAACAAGTGGACGGAATGCCCGAGGGATACAGATCGCTTTCTTCCGTATCGCGCAGGCAAACCTCAAGCGTTCGCGGGGCGGACGGTATCTCGTACCTGATCGAAAAAAACACGTATGACGTGGACTTCTTCGTCGTTGCGACTTTTTCGTCCGTTTCTTCCGTGGAGGAAATAAAGTATTCATTCCGTAAAGCCGACTATATGATTTTTACCCCGACTTTCGTTTCGGAAACGGAAAAAATAGTCGGTGACGCATACAGTCAGTCGCAGGGGATGTCTTGCGGCAAAAATCTTCTTCTTGTTTCCGAAAAAGGCAGAGAATCGGAAAAGGTCAGGTTTTTCAGGTATTCGGACGACCGAGAAACGTTTGAATATATCAAAAAGGCGGTGAAAAGATGAAACTTAACTTGCAGATCGAAAAATACGACGTAAAAAACCTGCAGTCGATGGTAGAATCACTCGAAGCGGTGCTTTCTTATTGTCGTCTTACGCGCGAGGACTCGGAGATAATGCAGAATAACATAAGAATCGCCGAGCCTTATTTTCAAACGAGCAATATGGACAAGGCGAAGGACGAAATAAAGAAGTTTTCGCTGAAATTGGCGGAAGCCGAAAGGGAAATATCCGAACTCATCGTTTCCGCAAAAGACTTTGCGAGCAGACTGAATCATATCTGGCGCAAGTGGGACAATTAACTTAAAGGGGGATATTATAATGGTTCAATCGGGAAAATCAGAAAAGACGGTCGTAAGGCGTCTTGTGAGCGATATAAGGGAATTCTCGGCTGAAATAAACGATCAGGCGGATAAAATGGCTCGCGAAACGGACGATTTAAACAGATATTGGGACGATCCTCAATACAAAGCGTTCCGCGCGTATATGGAAGGAATAATCGACGATCTCGTAAAAGCCACGTCCGTTCTGAACGAAGCTGCCGACACCGTCGAACAAAGAGAACTTAAAGAGATATGAGCGGCGACCCTATCACGATGAAAGCCGAATGTTATTACGTAAGAAGCGCGGCTTCGTCCTTGAAAAAGAGCGGTGAAATTCTGCTCGAAGAGTGTCATATTTTAAAGCACAACGTAAGCGTCGTGCAAAACTGTTTTGACGGTGCGAATTACGAAAGATTGAAAGTCAACGTGGCGATTGCGGAAAAACAAATCAAGGACGCTTGCGAAAAAATACGGCGTGCGTGCGAATTTCTGAAAAAAGTCGACGACGTCGTTTGCGAATATCTTTACGATACGCGCTACACGGGGTAAATTATGGCAAACGATAACATTAAATGCGTTTCCGAAAGTCTTTTGAAGATTTCGGAGCAAGCCCGTAAATTATATCAGATGCTGTTTGCTTTCTGTTACAGCGACAAAATATGGGACGACGCCGTTTACGGATCTTTCGAATTTTATTCGAAACGACTTAACGACGATTTATCGAGCGCGTCGTTTTACGTAAACAAAATGGAAGAACTCGAAAGTCACGCCGAAAGTTTTGATTGTTCTGCCGACGAAAGCGCGGTAAAAAGCATCGTTTCGCGGCTGTAGCACATTATATAGGTGAAGTATGGAAAAGGCTTTATGTTCTTTTGAAGCGGCTGAAAAGTTCTACGACGGGGCGAACGATTTTCAAACCGAGTTCGACGAGTTCCGTCGGCAATTCGCGGGTATCGTCGAAAACGCGATAAACGGAATGGAAAGAAAATATAGTTTCTATTGCAAGCTCAAAGAAGAAACGGCTCGGTATGTGCGCACGGCTCAGGAAATGCGCGCGCATTCGCAAAGTCGGGCAAACGCTCTATCCGCGGTAAAATCGGGTTTGGAAAGCGGCGGCGAAAAAGGTCAGAGCGACGCGTCGGCTGAAGCTGCGGCGATAAGCGCGGAAATAAACAGAGAAAATGCGAATGCGGCGAGATATTTTTCCGTAATCGACGAGCTTTGCGAAAAAGAATCCGATCTGGGGCGTAAAGCGGACTATCTTTCGACGGATATTGCCGAAATGCGTAAATATCTTGAAGAATGCGAACGACTTTTTTCAAAGATCGAATCCGACAACGATCGTGCGCTGACTGCGCTTACTCGCGTAATGCGTGTGCTTGAAAAATATTTATCGCTCAAAATCGAATAGCGTTGAACTACGCGGCGGCGGTTTTATATCGACCGTCGTTTTTTTATGCCCGCGACAAACGCATTTTTTACGGTTGCGTCCGAATGCTCCGCGGTTTGGGCAAAACGATTTCTGAATAAAAAATCGAACCGAAACGCATAATAGGGTTATGAAAAAAAGAACGGGATTCGAACCTTACGAGCCGCTCAGACGAATCGACGAGCGCGAATCGTTTATGCCGCATTCGACGCTTGAGGAGAAAAGCGACAAATGACGAGAAACAGAATTATGACAAACGCGGCGTACTTAAACTACGTGTCCGAAAAAACTCCGAAATCAAACGAACGGCGCAGTCTGTTCAATGCGTTTATCGTCGGCGGTTTTATTTGCAGCATAGGGCAATTCATCAGATATATGTTTATGATGTTCGCTCAACTTTCGGGTGACGAACTTGCGATGGCGACGTCCGTCGTGCTGATTTTTCTCGGCGTTTTGCTGACGGGTTTCGGCGTATACGACAACATCGGAAAACACGCGGGCGGCGGCTCGATCGTACCTATTACGGGGTTTGCGAATTCGGTCGCTTCGCCTGCAATGGAATTTGCGCGCGAGGGATTTATTTACGGAATGGCGGCGAAAATGTTCGTCGTTGCGGGCCCGATAATCGTTTTCGGTGTTTCCGGAAGCGTTATCGTCGGGTTGATCTATTACATTTTCGGGTTATAATTATGTCGAGAGTCATTATATTTAAAAACAGTCCGTCGATCGTTTCGACATATACCGTTTGCGGACCGAAAGAGGCGAGCGGAAATTTATCCGGTTATATCGATCTTAAAGTCTATGACGATTATGATAATCAACGCTCGTTCGAGCTTGCCGAGCGAAAAATGCTTGCCTGCGCCATCGAGCGCGCGGTAAAAAGAAGTAAAATCGCAAAAGAAAACGTAGGCGCGTATATAGGCGGCGATCTTCTGAATCAGATCATTAGTTCATCGTTTGCCGCCCGCGAGTTCGAATTTCCTTTTCTCGGAGTTTATAATGCGTGCGCGACAATGGCGGAAAGCATGATCATCGGGTCGGCGCTCGTCGACGGCGGCTATCTCGATAACGTCGTCTGCGCTACGGCGAGCCATTTTTCGACTGCCGAGCGTCAATACCGATTTCCTCTCGAGCAAGGCACGACGCGCCCCGCACAGTCGCAATGGACGGTAACGGGAGCGGGTGCCAACGTCATTTCGCGTTCGGGGCAAGGGGAAATAAGAATAGGTTCCGCCGTTTTGGGTCGCGTCGTCGATTACGGCGTTTCGGACGCGAACAATATGGGCGCGGCGATGGCGCCTGCCGCCGCCGACACGATTCTCGATTTTTTCAATAACACGACCCGATCTCCTCGCGATTACGATCTCATCGTGACGGGGGATCTCGGCACGCTCGGTTCGCGTATTCTCAAAGATTTGCTGTTGAAAAAAGGATTAGATATAGACGCAAACCACGTCGATTGCGGCGAGCTGATATACAATATCGACGAGGACGAATATCAGGGCGGAAGCGGTGCGGGATGTTCCGCCGTGGTGTTCAATTCTTATATATACAAAAAGATGCTGAAAGGGGAATATTCGCGGATTCTTCTCGTCACGACGGGTGCGCTTTTATCGACTACTTCGACACAGCAGGGCGACACGATTCCGGGAATCGCGCATCTGATCGAGCTGTATCGATAATCTGATTCGCCGCTTGTCGGCATACATATGACAGAAATCGTTTTAACGTATATAAAGGCGTTTGCCGTCGGCGGCGCGATATGTACTTTTGCCCAGCTTCTCATAAACTACACGAAAATCACCGCGGGGAAAATTCTCGTTTATTTTATGTTATCGGGGCTTGTATTGCAAGCGCTCGGCGTATATAAATATCTTGTTGATTTCGCTCAAAGCGGCGCGACCGTTCCGATTTGCGGCTTCGGTTATCTGCTTGCAAACGGCGCGATAAAAGGTGCAAAGGAAAACATATTCGGAGCGTTGACCGGAGGGATGACTGCTGCCGCGGCAGGGATAACCGCCGCCGTGGTTTTTAGTTTTTTCAACGCGCTCATATTCCGTCCGTCAAGCAAAAGAAACTGATTTTAAATTATAATTCAAATAAAAAGACAATCAAAAAAGTCGCGACTGAAAACGATATTTTCGAGCGCGACTTTTTCGTTATGTCAAACATGATAATTTAGAAAAATGCTCATATAATCAGTGTTTTTCTGTTCTTTTCCGAAATAAACTCATGATATCTTGCGGGCATATATCCGCGCATCGCGCGCTCGTTTATCCTCTCTTTAATCGTCACGCTGTCATAATAGGTTTGCCAAAGAGCCGTGAAATTTTCTTCCCCGTCCGCGAGGGTAACGCAAAGCGGAACGGTGAGTTTAACGACTTTTCGTTCGACCCCGTTATACATGGCGACGACGTTTCTTTTCGTGTCATGAATGGCAAACGATTCTTTTCCGAGCCTTGCGATGAAGTGCGGGAGCAATAAGTCCGTTATATCGTTATCGGGAGTAAAATGAGCGTATAGAACGTCGTTATCGGTCATCGAAAAGCGTAAAAAACCTTTCATTCGATGGATTTCGTTCCCGATTCTGTTGATCAGTTCGTAAAAATCGAGTGAGGCGGGGCAGGCAAAGTCCTGAGAAATATCCGCTCTGCATTCGAGCGTTTTTCGCACGTAATTGAATATGATCGTGTCCTTGTTTTTATCTCCGCTTCTGAACGCGTAGTAAAGATCATGCAGTGCACCTTTTCCCGCATAGCGAATGAACGCTTTCACGACGCTATTGCTCTTTTGTTCGTCGGTTCTAACGTTCACGACGTCGTCGCAAAAACTTGTCTGAACGCAATCGGAAGAAACGTACAACGGCGTTTTGTCTGACATAAAAGATTTAAAAATGCAAGAAAAAATGCCGTTTATTGTGCCGTCGTATTTATATATCGTCATTTCTTTTTTCCTCCTTGATTCAAAATTCTCCGTACAAGGCGCTCTGATAAATCGACTGATCGGAAAACATGCTGAGTTGTGAAAAAGTATTGTTTTCGTCTGTCTGCATGATCGGAAGAAACGGTGTGTTTCCTCCGAAAAACTTGCCGCCGATCGTTATGAAATCTCTGGCTCTTTTAAGCACGACTCTCATCTTTTTAAGACTTTCGATCGAGAGTTTCGAATATCGTCTTGCGTTGATTATTTTATAAACGCTCCTGACTCCGATTCCGGGAACGCGAAGCAGTTCTTCGATAGAGGCGTCGTTGATCTCGACGGGAAACTTGTCGAGGTTTCGAAGCGCCCATGCATGTTTCGGATCGACGTCCTGACGAAGATCTTCGTCCTCCGGCAAAATTTCTTCCGCATTGAAACCGTAGAATCTCATCAACCAATCCGCCTGATACAAGCGATGTTCTTTCAGAAGTCCGACGGGCGCCGTCGGTAAAAGAGAGGTCTTTGCATTCACGGGAACGTATGAAGAGTAATAAACTCGCTTAAGGGAAAACCTGTCGTAAAGCGCTTGCGAAAGTCTGATTATCTTTCCGTCTTTTTCGGGCGACGCGCCGACGATCATCTGCGTCGTTTGTCCCGCGGGGAGAAAAAGGCTCCCGCGTTTTTCCTTTTTCGTTTCTCTTTTCTCGATCGACAGCGTGTTCATCGGAAGAAAGATGGATTTCTTTGATTTTTGCGGCGCGAGCGCCTTAAGACTTTTTTCCGAGGGAAGTTCGATATTGAAACTCATTCTGTCCGCAAGGCTCGCCGCTTGTCTTATAAGTTCGTAACTCGCCCCGGGGATTCCTTTAAGGTGAATGTATCCGTTGAATTTATACTCGTTACGAAGTTTCCGTACCGTTTCGAGAAGAAGTTCCATCGTATACTCGGGGTTTCTGTATATCGCCGATGAAAGGAACAGTCCCTCGATGAAGTTCCGTTTATAAAAATTCATCGTAAGTTCGCATATCTCTTGCGGCGTGGCGGTAGTGCGGGGCAAATCGTTGGACCTGCGATTGACGCAATACGAACAGTCGAAAGCGCATTCGTTCGATAGCAAAATTTTCAAAAGAGAAATGCATCTTCCGTCCGGAGTGAACGAGTGGCATATACCGGCAGGCGCCGCGTTTCCGAGTCCGCCGCTATTTTTTCGGGCGGAGCCGGACGACGAGCACGACACGTCGTATTTTGCGCTCTCCGTTAAAATATTAAGCTTTTTCTCGTCGAGCATGTCACGCCTCCGTCGCTTCTTTTCGAATGCATTATAACACGCTCTTTTACGAAAGTCAAACATATGTTCGCATTTTTGAAAAAATAAAGTTTTTTTCTTCCGGAATCGTCTCAAAGACATTTTTAGTGGAGGCGAAAGGAATCTCTGTGCCCGAAAAGCAAACGAAAAATTAATAAGGAATGGAATCCCTACGAAAATATCTTGCGTAAAGAATAAAAAACGCGATTTTGGTCCTTCGTTTTCTCGAGACGAGCCGTGTTTTTCGTCGAACGCGTTCCGAAACGCTTTTTTCTGACTAAAAATCGCGCCTATTTCATTGAAAATCGGCAAGACGCTTATTTTTTCCTTGAAAAACTAAACGAAAAATGTTATCATTATAGAAGTGGATTATTACGCATTACATAGACGCGGCGAGTTTTTTTCTTTGACCGCGAGGGCAGGTGTTACCGTATGGTTAAGATAGTTATCGACTGTTTCGGGGGCGACAGATCGCCCGAAGTCAATATTTCGGGCGCGGTTGCCGCACTGAACGAGAACGAAAACCTATATCTGATTC
>CAKQKN010000049.1 GCA_934249215.1 uncultured Clostridia bacterium | reverse complement strand
AGTTTTGCCTGCAGTGCCTTATATTGTTCTTCTATGGATTTACGAGGGTAAATGTCTACGACGCCTTTTATTCCGCAAACCAAGCAGAAATCCGTTCCGAGCTCGTCTTTAAAAACGGGCGGAATTCTCAATCTGCCGCGGTCGTCGATCTGATGATCGTACTTGCCGAAGAACATACTTTACCCTCCTTCTGTATTCTATACCGATATAATATCACATTTCGTACCCCAATGCAACCCATTTTGACCCAATTCGTCATTTTTTTAAAAAATTTTATTATATGCTCGCCCAATTTTAGTTATGATATCCGACACAAAAAACGGCATTTAAAAAATCGCCGCGGAAAAACTCCCGCAACGATTTTTTAAGCACGTAAATGTACCTGTATATTCGATTATCAACGCTTTGAAATAAGAATATCTTTATTCCGAGCCGCCCGAAACGCAGCACGCCTTTCGACGCCTTTCTCATTCGGCAAGCTTCTCCCTTAAACGTTTCATAACGCGCGCCTCAATCCTTGAAACCTGCACTTGAGACACGCCGATCGCTTTCGCCGTTTCGCTCTGCGTTTTATCGCGAAAAAAGCGCAACAACACGACTTTTCTGTCCCTGACAGGCAAGGAATCTATGATTCCTCGGAGCATAATTCCGTCAATCATCTTATCCTCGTCGTCGCCCGACGGAATTTTTTCGATTAGTTCCGTCGAGTCCTCGTCATCCTGTTTTTCAAACAGCGACAGCGGCATTTTTGCCGAATCGAGCGCCATAACGACGTCCGATCTATCCATATCGAGCGCGGCGCACACTTCCTCGAGCGTCGGACTTTCCCCCATATGTTCGTCTTTATATTTTTCGACGAACCTGTTAATCTTCAGCCTCTGCATCTTGATTATGCGCGAAACTTTTATCATTCCGTCGTCGCGGAGATATCTTTTGATCTCACCGATAAGCATCGGCACGAGGTACGTCGAAAAGCGGACGCCGAACGATAAATCGAAATTATTTATCGCTTTGAGAAACCCGACGCAGGCTATCTGATATAAATCTTCAAAATCCTCCCCTTTTCCGGCAAACTTTTTTACGATACTCCTTATCAGATTCTCGTTGGCGTAAATGAGTGTCGATTTTGCCTGCATATCACCGCTTTTCGCCGCCTTTATCAGTTCGTTTGTTTGTTCAAAAGAAAGCATAGTGCTCCTTCGCGGTCACGATCTGTTTTTGATCGCGCCGCTTATGAGGCTTTGTTGACCGCTTTCGACATATAAACGACCGTTCCCTCGTTTTCGTTTGATTTGACTTCGAAATCGTCCATAAACGTTTTCATTATGGTGAACCCCATACCCGATCGCTCGTCGAACGGTCGCGACGTAACGAAAGGAGCAAGAACCTTTTTCAGATCTTTTATCCCCACGCCCGAATCGTCTTCCTCGATATGTACTATTCCGTCAGATATTTCGCAACTCACCGTCACCACGCCTTCTTTACCGTCGTAACCGTGAATTATGCTGATGGTAACGGCTTCGGACACCGCTGTCATTACGTCCGTTATATCCTCCACCGTCGGATCGAGGCTCATCATAAACGCCGCAACCGCGGTTCGGGCAAATTGCTCGTTTTCCGGCAACGCCGTGAAATTGATCGTCATTTTGTTATTCATAATTTTCTCACCGTCCGTCTTCAAATTTTAGGTATAAGCGTATAAATTCCGCCCGTCTGAAAAACCTTGTCTGCCGCAAAAGACGGATTTTCGATAAACACCGTTATTCCCCGTTTTCGCAGTCGCTTATATCGCCCGATCAGAACGCCTATGCCCGTCGAATCCATAAACGACAAGTCGCGCATATTGAACACGACCGTCCGCACGTCCGAATAACGATCGAGAACTTCGTCGAGTTCCGCACGAACGCAATCTCCGCAACAATCGTCAAGTTCGCCGTCGAAATAGACGTATAGTCCCGCCCTCTTTAAATTGTATTTAAGTTTCATATTCACCTGCCTCGCTCAACCGAAAATCAATCCGTCGGTTTAAGTTCGTTTTCGAAAAGATTATAACTGCTTTATTGACGAAAAATTTGTATATTAAACGCTGAAAAGGTCGAATTTTGACGTTTTTTTCTTTTCCGCCGAATCCACACCGCAAAAGCGCAAAACAGCAGGCAGGGATAAAACAGATTCAAACGAGAAAATCGATTCGATTATAGAAAATAAAAACGCACCCTTAAAGCAAACCGCTTTAAAGATGCGTCCGTTAACCCCGAAAATCGAGTGAACTTTAATTTATTTCCCGTAGCCGTCAAGCGGCTTTTCCTCTTTCAGCGACGAAATATATTCGCCGTAAGCCCTGTCGTCAAGCTTTTGGATTTTTTCTTTCTTTTTCTTTTTCATAACTAAACCTCCCGTGGTCTAACATGATTATTCCGCTTTTTCTTTAAAATATACAAAAAAAACATACAAACGGCGCAAAAAAAGACGGCAGAAACTTCCACCGTCGTCATAATGCTTTTTATTGTCCGCAGATGATAAAGCTCATCACATCGGATAGTCTTTTGAAATCAACTTTAACGTTTCCTTCATCATTCCACGTTCCGGATAACCTTTTTCAAATTTTACAAGTTCATAAACGCCGATAAAAACGTAATCCCCGCTCTTCTGCTTAACAAACGTAAGACGGATATCATGTCCCGCACTTTCAAGATAATTCGGATCGACGGTATACTGCAATATCGTTCCGTTTCCCAAATCAACGAAATTAACCCATTTCCCGTTCGTCAGCCCGTTCAACTCGCTATTCGGCACCATCCAAACGCTATACCCCTCTTTTGTACAATCTGTTGCGTAAAGCAATCTTTGCGGCGCAAACGAGAATTTTTTTCTTGCGTCAAAATCTAAAAAAGTGCAAGCTTTTGAATAAATATCAAACGCCTTGCTTCCATAGATTTTTCCGTATTCAAGCTTACCGCTTAAAGATATGTCCGTTGCCCATTCCAAAGAAATATTATGCCCCGGCACTATTCCCGAAAGCATGCTTCGGATTTTAACCGATTCGATCTCTCTTTCCCTCGTTTTAAGTACCCTATCTTTTTCCGCCCGAATTTTATCTTCGTTTTTGATTCGTTCAATATCCTCTGCCATTTCTTTCTTTTTCTGTTCGTCAAGCAGAGTAAATGCATTTTGGAACATTGCAAAATATTGGTATGTACGTCCGTTATTAAAAACGACTTTATCGTCGTATTGTTTTATG
>CAKQKN010000048.1 GCA_934249215.1 uncultured Clostridia bacterium | reverse complement strand
CGAAACAGTATGCCATACGTTGAAGGTTGTTTAACGCATAAGTAACCGATTTTGCGCCGCACAAACAACAACGAGCTCGGTTCTTTTATGGCTTTGCAAAAACCGATTTATTCCCGCAAAAATAGTTGGTGATAATGATTGGAATCCCTTAGTGTGGCGGAAAACGAAAAGCGCGGGTTGCCTTTTTGATTTTTTAAAACCGTCGTGCGTAATTATATTATAAGTATTCCGATAAGTCAACGATGTGACGGGATTTTAAAAAATAAAAAAAGTGCGCGTATATTGTTGACAGATCGGGAGCATCATATTATAATGTTATTTGCTACCGGGGAAGTAGGAATTAAAATGAAGATATCGAGTAAGACGCATTACGGGCTTCAGGCGGCGTATATTCTCGCAAAGAAAAGCGGGGTAAGCGTGTCGGCAAAGGAGCTTGAAAAAGAAATCGGAGTATCGAGCAAATACCTCGAACGAATCATGCGGATATTGACCGGAGTTGGCGTCGTTTCGGCAAACCGCGGAGCGCAGGGCGGGTATTATCTCGCGGATAAACCCGAGAATATCACCGTCGGAAAAATCGTTCGGGCGCTCGAGGACGAACTCGAAATAATCGGTTGCGTCAAAAACGACGGTTGCGTCAAGTGCGCGTCGAACGGCGTGTGGAAAAAACTGTATAAGGGAATAAACGATCTGCTCGACGGAATCACTCTTGCAGATATGCTCGAGGAAAACGCTCCTGCGGAAAAGATCGTCTGCTCGAGTTCTTGCGCCGATTGCTCGAGAAATTGCTCGGACAAAACGTAAAACGAACGCATTACGAATGTGTGTCCGATTATTGCAAAAGTGGAAATAAAAAACGCGTTTCGGTCGATAATCGACCTATACGCGGACGTTTTTAAACAAGAGATCGTTATTATGCTTCGGGTTTCGGGCATATTATCGGAGGAATAATGGAAAGAAAAATCTATTTTGACCATGCAGCCACGACTGCGGTCGACAGAAGAGCGTTGGAAAAAATGTTGCCTTATTTTTCGGACGTTTACGGCAATGCGAACAGTCAGCACTTTTTCGGAAGAGAAGCCGCGGAAGCCGTTGACGAAGCGCGCGATACGATCGCGAAGATAATCGGCGCGCTGCCCGGGGAAATCTATTTCACGTCCGGCGGAACGGAAGCCGACAACTGGGCGCTTAAAGGCGTTGCCTATGCGAACGCTTCGAAAGGCAAGCATATCATCACCACGAAGATCGAGCATGCGGCAATGCTTTCGACTTGCCATCAGCTTGAAAAAGAGGGGTTCGAGGTCACTTATCTGAACGTTGACGAATACGGAGTCGTCGATCTCGAGCAGCTTAAAAACAGCATAAAAAGCGATACGATCTTAATCACTTGCATGTTTGCGAACAACGAGGTCGGAACGATCGAGCCGATCGAAGAGATCGCGAAAATCGCAAAAGAACACAAGGTGCTTTTCTTCACGGACGCCGTTCAGGCTATGCCGTGCATGGATATAAACGTCAAAAAAATCGGTATGGATCTTATGTCGTTCTCGTCGCACAAGTTCAACGGCCCGAAAGGCGTCGGCGTGCTTTACGTGAGAACGGGCGTGAAAATCGACAGCCTTATCGTCGGCGGACATCAGGAAAGAACCAAACGCGGAGGAACGACCAACGTTCCCGGCGTCGTCGGAATGGCGGAAGCGTTAAGGCTTAACAGACTGACTCTTGCGGAGGACGTCGAATACGTCCGCTCTCTGCGCGACAGATTCGTTTCGAGAGTAAAAGCGGAAATTCCGTTCGTCAAATATAACGGACATCCCACGATGCGCGTTCCCGGAAACGCGGACTTTTCTTTCGAGTATATCGAGGGCGAATCGATACTTTTCTCGCTCGACCTTGCGGGAATCGCCGTTTCGTCGGGCTCGGCTTGCTCGTCCGGTTCGCTCGAGCCGTCGCACGTGCTTTTGGCGATCGGCGTGGACGTTGCGCTGTCGCACGGGAGCATCAGATTTTCTTTCGGCAAGGACAACACCGTCGAAGAAGTCGATTATGCGGTTGACGTTTTAAAGAAAACGGTCGAAAGACTGAGGAATATGTCGCCGCTTTACAAGATAGACAAGGTTGACAGCGAAAAGTAAGGCTATAGCTCGATTATCGGCATATTCGCGATATCGGGCGGATATTTTCAAAAACGAAAAAGTGATTTTACGGAGATAAATTATGTATAACGAAAAAGTAATGGCAGCATTTCAGAATCCGAAGAACGTCGGCGAGATCGAAAATTACGACGGAATCGGAACGGTCGGAAACGCCGTATGCGGCGATATAATGCAAATTACGATCAAGGTCGAAAACGGTATTATCACCGACGCGAAGTTCAAAACGTTCGGCTGCGCCGCCGCCGTTGCGACGAGCTCGACCGCGACCGAAATGGTAAAGGGGCTTACGCTCGACGAAGCGCTCAAGATCACGAACAAGAAAGTGGTCGAAACGCTCGAGGGGTTGCCGCCGCAGAAGATTCACTGCTCGGTTCTCGCGGAAGAAGCGATCAAGAAAGCGATCGAAGATTATCGTTCGCGTCACCCCGAAGCGTAATTTGAAGCAAGAATCAGGAATTTTATTCATTATCACTAACGAAATTTGCGGCGAGTCATCGCCGCTTTTTTTGATTTCCACTCGCGGGTTAATCGCGAACTTGTGTGACTTTAAAAAACAAATTGAGTTTTAAACGCTTTTGACCTATAGCGTTTCAATATAACGCTCAAAACGGTTGACAAAATTGCGTTTTAGTTATAATATTAAGAAAAAGAATCGAAAGAAGTATCTTTTGATTAGGGATAAGGAATTGACTCCCTAGAGGTGAACTTATGAAACACACGGATATCAAGGCAATTTTTGCCGAGGCGGAAGGTTACGTCGGTCAAACCCTTACGGTTTGCGGTTGGGTGAGAACGTTCAGAGAGTCGAAAACCGTTGCTTTCGTCGAGCTGAACGACGGAACTACCTGCAAGAATCTTCAGATCGTCATCGATAAAGAAAAATTTGCGGACGACGCTTTATCGTTCCCCGTCGGAACGGGCGTGAAATTCGTCGGAAAAATCGAGAAATCGGAAAAGAACGTGTGCGAACTCGCGCTCGATTCTTACGTTATTCTCGGCGAATGCCCCGCCGATTACCCGCTCCAGAAAAAGCGCCACACGCTCGAATATCTTCGTACGATGCCGCATATCCGCGTTCGTGCGAATACCTTTATAAACGTGCAGAGAGTGAGGTCTGCGCTCGCATACGCTTCTCATCTGTATTTCCAGAGCCATAACTTCACTTACGTTCATACGCCGCTCATCACCGGCAGCGATTGCGAGGGTGCCGGCGAAGTGTTCAGAGTGACCACGAAAAAGTGGAACGATACGGCAAAGACGGAAGAAGAATATTACGCGACCGACTTTTTCGGTCGCAAAGCGTTCCTGACCGTTTCCGGACAGCTCGAGGGCGAAGTCGCGGCGATGGCGCTCGGAAAAATTTACACTTTCGGTCCCGTGTTCCGTGCCGAAAACTCGAATACGTCAAGACACGTTGCGGAGTTCTGGCAGGTCGAACCCGAAGTCGCGTTTGCCGAACTTCCCGACATAATCGAGATCGTCGAGGAATACGTTAAATTCATCGTCGACTACGTTCTTAAAAACTGCAAAGCGGAAATCGCGTTCTTCGATAATTTCTATGAAAAAGGACTTACCGAAAAACTCAAACTGCTCGTAGAGTCGGAGTTTAAAATTCTCGAGTACAGCGAGGCGATAGAAATTCTCAAGGCGGCGAAGGACGTTACGTTCGAATATGCGCCCGAGTGGGGAAAAGAACTCCAGTCCGAACACGAAAGATATATCACCGAAAAGGTTTTCAAAAAGCCCGTGTTCGTAATCAACTATCCCAAGGACATAAAGGCATTCTATATGAAACAGAACCCCGACGGAAAAACCGTCGCGGCGACCGATCTGCTTGTGCCGGGAATCGGCGAAATCGTCGGTTGCAGCGAGCGCGAAGCCGATTACGACAAACTCGTCGAGGCGATGAAAGTCCGGAATATGGATATTTCGGCTTATAAACAATATCTCGATCTTCGCAAATTCGGTTCGGTTCCGCACAGCGGATTCGGAATCGGGTTCGATCGTATGGTCATGTACGTGACCGGAATGACGAACATTCGCGACGTGCTTTTGTATCCGCGCGCTTCGAAAGAATTAAGATAATTTCATAAAAGTCGGGCTATACGTCGATTATCGGCATATAGCCCGTTATTTTTTTGCGCTTTTTTCGCCTCTTTATCCGAAAGCGGGTTTTTCCCGGCGGATATATCTTTTTATGCAAATTTTAGGCTTTTTGTGCAAATGCGCCCTCAAACAGTTGAATAAATCGCGCGTTTTCTGTATAATAGACAGTACAAGAGCGGAGCGACGGTTAATACCTTACGGCGGCGGTTTTCGGCGCTTAACGGTTTGACTGCGGGTTCCAAGGTAATAATGGCGGCAAGCGCCGCAAGATGATGGAGGATTTTAAATGAAGTACGTTTATCAGTTCAGCGAAGGCAACGGCAAAATGCGCGAGCTTCTGGGCGGCAAGGGGGCAAACCTTGCCGAAATGACTAATCTCGGGCTGCCCGTGCCTAACGGCTTTACGATAACAACCGAAGCATGCACCCGTTACTATGAGGACGGAAAGACCATTGCTTCCGACATTATGGCGGAGATAATGGAAAACATCGAAAAGCTCGAAAAGATCACGGGCAAAAAATTCGGTGATAAGGAAAATCCGCTTCTCGTTTCCGTTCGTTCGGGCGCAAGGGCGTCGATGCCGGGAATGATGGATACCATTCTCAATCTCGGACTTAACGAGGACGTACTCGAAGTTCTCATCAGGAAATCGAATAATCCGCGCTGGGCATGGGACTGCTACAGAAGATTTATACAAATGTATTCCGACGTCGTTATGGAAGTCGGTAAGAAATATTTCGAAACGCTCATCGACAAGATGAAAGAAGAAAAGGGCGTTACGCTCGACACCGAGCTTTCCGCCGACGATCTTAAGGTTCTTGCCGGTCAGTTCAAAGCCGAATATAAAGATAAGATAGGCGAGGACTTCCCGTCCGATCCGAAAGATCAGCTTTTCGGCGCGATCAAAGCCGTTTTCAGAAGCTGGGACAACCCGCGCGCCAACATTTACAGAATGGATCACGACATTCCGTACAGCTGGGGCACCGCCGTCAACGTTCAGATGATGGCGTTCGGCAATATGGGCGACAACTGCGGTACCGGCGTTGCGTTCACGCGTAATCCCGCGACCGGCGAAAAAGGGCTTATGGGCGAGTTTTTGAACAACGCGCAGGGCGAGGACGTCGTTGCCGGCGTCTGAACGCCGATGCCCATTTCCAAGATGGCAGAAGTGTTCCCCGACGTATTCAAACAGTTCCAAAACGTTTGCGAAATCCTCGAAAATCATTACAGAGATATGCAGGACATGGAGTTTACCGTCGAGAACGAGAAACTCTTCATGCTCCAGACGCGCAGCGGAAAGAGAACGGCTGCCGCCGCTATCAAGATCGCTTGCGACCTTATCGACGAGGGTATGATCACCGAGAAAGAAGCGCTTATGCAGATCGACGCGAAGTCGCTCGATATGTTGCTTCACCCCACTTTTGACAGAAAGGCGCTTGCCGAAGCGGACAAGAAAATCTTCGTCGGCAAGTGTCTCGCCGCTTCCCCGGGCGCTGCCGCGGGAACGATCGTGTTTACGGCGGAGGACGCCGCGGAACGCGGAAAGAAAGGCGAGAAAGTCATACTCGTAAGACTTGAAACTTCGCCCGAGGACATCGAGGGCATGAAGTACGCTCAAGGTATTCTCACCGTTCGCGGAGGGCAGACTTCTCACGCCGCCGTCGTTGCGCGCGGAATGGGAACCTGCTGCGTTTCCGGTTGCGGCGACATAAAGATGAACGAAGAAGAAAAACGCTTCGAACTTGCCGGAAAGACCTTCAAAGAGGGCGACGAACTTTCGCTTGACGGCTCCACCGGAAAGATTTACGACATAGCGATTAAGACCGTACCCGCGGATCCCAACAGCGGATATTTTGGAAGAATCATGAAACTCGCCGACAAGTATAAGGCGATGGAAGTCCGCACGAACGCCGACACGCCCGCAGACGCGCTTAAAGCCGCACAGCTCGGTGCGCAGGGAATCGGGCTTTGCCGTACCGAGCATATGTTCTTCGGACCCGGCAGAATCGACAAGTTCCGCGAAATGATTTGTTCCGAAACTGTTGAAGAGCGCGTCAAGGCGCTCGACGCGATCGAGCCTATGCAACAAGCCGACTTCGAAGGGCTTATGGAAGCGCTCGAGGGTAAGCCCGTTACCATTCGTTTCCTCGACCCGCCTCTGCACGAATTCGTGCCGACGGACGAAAACGACATTGCGCTTCTCGCCAAAGCGAAAGGCAAGACGGTTGCGGAAATCAAGATGCTGTGCAATTCTCTGCACGAGTTTAACCCGATGATGGGACACCGCGGTTGCCGTCTGGCTGTAACTTATCCCGAAATCGCGGTTATGCAGACCAAAGCGGTGATCAAAGCGGCTATCGCCGTTTCCAAGCGTCACCCCGACTGGCATATCGCACCGGAAATCATGATTCCGCTTGTCGGCGAAATCAAGGAACTTGCTTACTGCAAAAAGACCGTCGTTGCAACTGCGGACGCGGTTATTAAAGAAGCGGGCGTAAATCTCGAATATCACGTCGGAACGATGATCGAAATCCCGAGAGCGGCGCTTACCGCGGACGAAATCGCCACGGAAGCCGAGTTCTTCTGCTTCGGTACGAACGACCTTACTCAGATGACGTTCGGATTCTCGCGCGACGACGCGGGTAAATTCCTGCCGTCGTACTACGAAGCCAAGATTTACGAGTTCGATCCGTTCTCCAAGCTCGACGTTCACGGCGTCGGAAAACTTATGAAGATGGCGGTCACGCTCGGCAAAGGCACGCGCCAAAACCTGCACTGCGGCATTTGCGGCGAACACGGCGGCGATCCTTCGTCCATCGAATTCTGCCACGAAATCGGGCTCGATTACGTTTCTTGCTCTCCCTACAGAGTACCCATTGCTCGGATTGCCGCCGCGCAGGCTAATATCCGTAGTCCGAGGTCCTAAATCTTGGGTCGAAACTAAATAAAAACACCATATATCGTGGTTTTGAGCCTGTATCTTTTAGATGCAGGCTCTATTTTTGCTCTTTTTCAGGGTGAAAATATTTATAAAAAGGTCAATTCCGCTAAAGTTGAACACTTAACAAGGGCAAAAAATTTTGGTATAATGAATAATAAGGAAAGTCATAGTAAAAAGGGTAAAAACGGGTAAAATGACCAATTACAGAGCTATTTTAGAGTATCATTATAAAGGAAACACCACAACGCAAGTCGCAAGGATTTGTGAAT
>CAKQKN010000047.1 GCA_934249215.1 uncultured Clostridia bacterium | reverse complement strand
ACCAATGACAAAGCGATCGATTTTTAAAACGACGAACGATAAAAGGCCGATCGGGTTCGATTGATCATTTGCCAAGCGAAGCGCCGTTACGTTCCGCAAGAAATTTTTTCACGCGGTCGTAAAGATCGCCCGCGCCGAGAACGACGTATGCGGAAACGCACTCTTTTTCATCCTCGAAAGCCCGCCCGACGCCCTCCGATTCGTCGCACAACACCGCATTTTTCAACTTATAGCCAAGCTTTTTATAACTTCCGTTCTCGTCGAACTTCTCCCTTGCACCATAAGTTTCGAAAAGTCTGACGGATCCTGCGGGGGCGAGCGCGCGGACGAAATCGTCCGAAAGACGCGCCGTTCTCGAATACGTATGCGACTGAAACAAGAAGCGCGTATTTTCGCCAAATCGCTTTTTATAATCTTCCACGGCATGCGCCACTTGCGCGGGATGATGGGCATAATCGGCGTATACGGGTACTTTATCGTACTCGCCGAGAAATTCGTTTCTGCGCTTTACTCCGCGAAAACTTTCGATTCCCCTTTTAATTTCTTCCCCGCCGATCCCGAGGAGAGAACAAACCGCCGTCGCGGCAACGACGTTATAGACGTCGTGATAGCGCAAAGCGCGACTTTTAAGATCAAAAAGTCTGCCTATACGCCCGAAAACGGCACATTCGAGCGTTTTCCCGTCGAATGAAACGTCTTTAACGAAAAAGTCGGCGGATGGATCTGAAAAAGAAAAAGTAACGGCGGACTCGCGGGAAAGATTCTCGTCGTCGAGATTGACGACGGCGATTTTGCTTCGTCCGGCATAGGCGCGAAATTCCGCCGCAAGATTTTCGAACGAACCGTAACTTTCTTCGTGATCGTTATCCACGTTGAGAACCACGCCGACGGACGGCGAAAAGTAAGCAATGTTGCGCTTAAACTCGCATATTTCGGTCAAAAATATATCGCTTCCGCTTATATATGCGTTCCCGAAATCGGCGTCCTCACCGCCGACGTGCAACGTAAAACCCTTTTCGGCGCTTTTGAGAACGTGAGCGATAAGACACGTGCAGGTCGTTTTACCGTGAGTTCCCGCGACGCCGACGGTGAGCGGATAACTTTTGCACAGTTCCGAAAGAAGCCACGCACGCGGAACGATCGCCTTTTTTAAGTCGTTAAGTCGCCGTATAACGCGATTATCGTCGGAAATCGCCGACGAAACGACAGCCAGATCGCAGTTTTCGAGATCGCTTTCAACGTTAACCCTTATACCGCCGTCGCGAAGTTTTTCGGTAAGTTCGCTTTCGGTCGCGTCGTAACCGGATACGTAGAAACCTTTCGATTTCATAATGAGAGAAAGAGCCGCCATGCTTGTCCCGCCTATCCCGACGAAATATAAACGGAACGGTTCGGTAAATCCATTATTGCTTAACATAATATATGATATGCCGATTTTTCGACGTTTTTCTACTTTAATCGCCGAATTTGCGATTTTTTTTTAAGAATTCGGAAACTTTTTTTAAAAAACTATTGAATTTTCGTTTATTTTATAGTATGATAGTCAAGACAAAGCCGTTTTATATCATCACGAACGGCAGAAATTTATTATAAGGCGGTAGGAAAATGAACATCACTGACGTAAGAATCAGACTAGTGCAAAAAGACGAAAGCAAACTGAAAGCGGTCGCATCGGTCACTTTTGACGACGCGATTGCCGTTCACGATATAAAGATCGTCGAAGGCAACGACGGTTGTTTCATCGCAATGCCCTCCCGCAAGGCGGCGGACGGCACGTACAGGGATATAGCGCACCCGATCAACGCCGAAGCGAGAAGCGAACTCATTGCGGCGATTATCAAGGCTTACGAGAGAGAGCTCGGAGCATAAAAGTTTTATTACGTTCTGAAAACGGTCGGAATCCCGCGCGGGTTCCGATCTTTTTTTGCGCAACGGGGCTCGGCGACGATAGAATAGTCGGTAAACGCCGAGCGTGCGGCGCGAAGCGCCCGGATCCTTCGGAAGCCGAGTAAAGAAGCAAGACTCAGGATGACGGATTAAAAACAGACAATACCCTTTAAGCCAAAACCGCGAATAATCGACCTATAGAGCGGCTTTTGCCCCCTTTCACCCGATTTTCCATGTTTTTGCCGCGATAACAAATATTCGAAAATTGCATATAGTTCAAAATAATATTCATTTTTTATAAAGTAAGCGGCGCTTTTCCTTGACAACAGAAACGGCGACATGATAAGGTATACAAAATATATTTGACACTCTACTTACGTATATAGTACATACAAATCGATCGTGAGCGCAAAGGAGGAAGAAAATGATTTTCGGCAAACACATTAACAAATATTATCTGAAATATTTTCACATCCTTCTGCTCGGGACGGCGGCTCTACTTCTCGTGGACTATTTCCAGCTGAAAATACCGGAGCTTTATCGAATCGTCGTCAACGCATTGAACGGAAACGTCGAAAACTTCGATATGGATTTTCTGCTCGACAAAATCTGTTTGCCGATGCTGTTCATCATTCTGATGCTCGTCATCGGGCGTTTTTCCTGGCGAATCTGCTTTTTCGGCTCGGGAATCAAAATGGCGACCGACTTAAGGCGCAGAATGTTCGACAGGTGCAAAGATTTGTCGCAATCGTTTTACAAGGTGAATAAGGTCGGCGACCTTATGTCGTACTATACGAACGATCTCGAAACGATCGAGGACTGCTTCGGTTCGGGAATCATGATGTTCGTCGACGCGCTTTTTCTCGGCGGACTTGCAGTCGCCAAGATGGCGCAAATGAATCCCGTACTCACCCTGCTGTCGCTTATTCCGATGGTATTTATGTTTATCGCAGGGGTTACGGTCGGCAAAAGTCTTTCGAAAAAATGGGACGAAAGACAGGCGTGTTTTTCGAAACTGTCCGACTTCGCGCAGGAAAGTTTTTCGGGAATTTCCGTTATCAAGGCGTTCGTGAAAGAGGGCTTCGAACTTCTTTCGTTCAAGAAAATAAACGGCGAAAACGAACGCGTAAACGTTCAATATACGAAATACTCCACCCTGCTCAACATTTCCGTCGATCTGTTCGTCGAATCGGTCATTTGCGTGATTTTGGGCTACGGCGGATACCTCGTTCACGAGGGAATTTTCGACGCGGGACAAATGATCGAATTTCTCGGGTATTTCACTTCGATCATATGGCCGATCATCGCCATATCCGAACTTATCGACATGCGCTCGCGCGGGAGGGCTTCGCTTTTACGTGTCGGAAAACTTCTCGACGAGGACACGACGATCAAGGATCGCCCCGGCGCTTCGGCGCTTTCGGACGCCAAGGGCGAAATCGAATTCAGAAATCTTTCTTTCGCCTACCCCGACGATAACGTTCCCGTGCTTAAAAATCTTTCGTTTAAGATCAATGCGGGCGAAACGGTTGGAATCACCGGGAGAACGGGTTCGGGCAAATCGACCATCGCGGATCTGATTTTAAGAACCTATGAAGTCAGCGACGGCACGCTGTTTTTCGACGGATATGACGTCAACGACCTTACCGTCGAATCCGTTCGCCGTCAGGTGGCGTACGTGCCGCAGGATAACTTTTTGTTCAGCGACACCATCGCTCGCAACATAAGTTTCGCTTCGGGCGAAGCGCCTGAAGAACTTGTCGTCGAGG
Source organism: uncultured Clostridia bacterium (assembly GCA_934249215.1). Lineage (GTDB taxonomy): Bacteria > Bacillota > Clostridia > Christensenellales > Borkfalkiaceae > HGM11416. The sequence continues at coordinate 601 of CAKQKN010000047.1, read as the reverse complement.
CGGCGAAACTTTCGGCAGTCAACGACGATATATGCGGATTCCCGCACGATTACCACACCGTTCTCGGCGAGCGCGGCGTTACCGTTTCGGGAGGACAGAAGCAACGCATATCGATCGCCAGAGCGCTCCTTAAAGACGCGCCCGTGCTGATACTCGACGATTCGCTTTCCGCAGTCGATACGGACACCGAAAAAACGCTGCTCGAAAACCTCGCGAAAACGCGCGCAGGAAAAACGACGATACTGCTTTCGCACAGAATCTCCACTATCGTCGGCGCCGACCTTATCGTTTATCTCGATAACGGGCAAGTCGTCGCATCGGGCACGCACGAGAAACTTCTCGCCATTTGCCCGCAATACGCCGAAACGGTAAGGCTTCAGAAACTCGAGGAGGATGACGAAAATGCGTGAATACTATCCCCTGCTCGTCGCGGGCGGCATTCTCGGGCTGTTTTCCGGGGCGTTCATACTCGCGTATGCGCTGATGAAAAATAAGAAAGAAGCGATCGGGTTCGACCGCACGCTCAAAGACTCCGAGATTATGCGCAGGCTTTTGAAATACGCAAAGCCGTATGCGAAAAATTTTCTTCTCGTTCTGCTGC
>CAKQKN010000046.1 GCA_934249215.1 uncultured Clostridia bacterium | reverse complement strand
GTTTGAATGCATCGCACGAGCAGTTCTTTCTTCCGTCGAAAAACCGAATTCAGAACGGAATCGCAGTCCGCGGAGTATTCGCAAAGCGTCTTCCTTAAACCTCGTCGAAGCAACACCGACAGCTTTTAGAATATGATTACGCGTATCATAAACTCCGTTAAAATTATCGATAATACCTTGCTTTTTTGAAAAAGCCATGGCGTTGCACGTAAAATCCCTTCGCTTGAGATCTTCGCCCAGATCGTTACAAAAATAGACTTTATCCGGGTGACGGCAATCGCTGTATTTACCCTCTTTTCTGAAAGAAGTTACTTCATAAACCCGCCCGTTTAAAAGCACCCTGACCGTTCCGTGTCTTATTCCGGAATCGACGATAACCCGATCGCCGAATAATTCCATCACGATTTTAGGGGATGCGGACGTTGTGATATCGTAATCTTTTATCGGCAAATCGAGCAAAAAGTTCCGCACGCAACCGCCGACGTAATATCCCTCGAATCCCGCCGATTCGAGTTTGTCGATTATATAATCCGCGCCGGCATCCGAAATGCCGTCAATCGTTTGTTTCATATTTATTAAGCAATTTCAAAAATTCCGAAAGCGCGAAAGAATAATCTCTCTTTTTATTCACGACGACGCCGATTGCGCGTATCGGGAATTGCGGCGTTACGTTGAGTTCGGTAAGTTCCCCGCTCTCGAGTTCGCTCTGGATGTACTCGCGCGGGATGCACGCGATACCAAGTCCGCTTTTAGCCATCGAGATCATAAGTTCGGCGGACGAAAGTTCGAATTCGGGGGCAATATAGATATTCATATCGTGAGTAAACCTGTCGATTTCCATTCGCGTCGTCGTTGTCGTGTCGAGCAGCAAAATAGGATAGTTGCCGATCGTTTTAAGATCGATTTCTTTTCCGAACAGATTGGAAAACTTCTTGCTTGCGGCAAAAACGTCGTGAATCTTGCCCGTTTGTCCGGTAAACTCCACTGCCGAATCCTCGATCGGCAGATTGACGAACGCGACGTCGGCTTTGTCGGATTTAATGAGATCGAGCGATTTGCGGGACGACGAATCGGTAAACGTCATCGTTACGTTCGGGTACATTTCGTGATATTCCTTAATATATTTCATAAGGTAATATCTCGTAACCGTATCCGACGCGCTGATGCGAATGGCGCCGGACGCGCTCTTTTTAAGTTGCGAAAAACTTTTTTCGGCTTTATCGAGTTTTTCGATGACTTCGGAAACGATTTCGAACATCTGTTTGCCGCCCGATTCCGTAAGTTCCATTCCGCGAGCAAGACGATTAAAAAGTTTCCCCCCGAGTTGCGATTCAAGCTGTTTAATCGCCTGAGAAACCGCGGGCTGTGATATGAAAAGCTCGTCGGCGGCCTTCGTAAGGCTCCCGCACTTGGCAACCGTATAAAATACCCTGTAAAGATCGAGATTTGCGACCATTTTGCCTCCCTGATTTCGTCCTTGATGAAACGGCGGACGGGTTGTTATCCCTTGCCGTGAAGTTATTTGCCGACGCAGAACTTCGAGAATATTTCATCGATAATTCTTTCGCTTGCCGTGGTTCCCGTGATTTCGCCGAGCTTTTCCCAACATGCTTTTACGTCGTAAGAGATCAGATCAAGCGGCTGAACGCCGATTGCGTTTATTGCGCTTTCGAGCGGTTCAAGCGAATCTTTGAGCGCGTAGTAATGCCGCTTTTCCGTAACGTAACCGCCGTCGGTCCGAACATCGTTTGCACCGAGTTTATATAAAACGTTTTTGAGTTTTTCTATGTTTTCGCCCGTAAGACAAGACACCGCAAGAGTTTTCAACGGTTCTTGCGCCGAGTTTTTATCGGTTTCGGATTTTTTTTCGGCTGAAGAAAGATCGGATTTATTCTTTACGATGACGTATTTTTTATCCGTAAGTTCGGATATGAAGCGTTTGACCTCGCCGTCCGATTCCGTTCCGTCGGTTACGTATAGTATGACGTCGGACGCGTTTATCAGATCTTTCGAGCGCTTGATGCCCAGAAGTTCGACGGGATCGTTCGTCTCCCTTATGCCTGCCGTGTCGTAAACGGTGAATTTGACGCCGTTGATTTGCAGGTTACCCTCCACTACGTCGCGGGTGGTTCCCTCGATATCGGTTACGATTGCGCGTTGTTCGCCAGTCAATGCGTTGAGAAGAGAACTCTTTCCGGTATTGGTTTTGCCTACGAGCGCGACTTTGATTCCGTTCACGAGAATGCGACCTTCGGAATATGAATCGACGAGTTTTTTTACGTCTTTTTCGACGGCGAGCAGTTTTTCTTTTATGGCTGCACCGTCGTCGGTTATTAGCCCCTCTTCGGGATAATCTATATTAGCGTCAATCCCCGCGAGGACGTCGGTAAGCACCGACTGAACGGCTTCGATCCGATTTCTAAGTTTCTCTTTGAACAGATAGAAACCCGACTTGATCTGCGCGACGCTTTCGCTGTTTATCATATCGATAAGCCCTTCGCAGGAAGAAAGCGAAAGTTTGCCGTTCAAAAACGCCCTTTTCGTAAATTCGCCGTTCGTCGCCGGGCGTGCGCCGCAGTCAAACGTTTTTTCGAGGATTCCGTGGGCGAGTGCCTCGCCGCCGTGACAGTGAAGCTCGATAACGTTTTCGCCGGTAAAACTTTTCGGGGCTTTGAAATAGACGCACATCCCCTTATCCCGAAAATCCGTCGCGTCGATTTCGCCGACATACATGCGGTACGGTTCAAAGTCTTTTACCGCCGTTTTCCCCGCGGGAAAAAACATTTTTTCGGCGACGGACAATGCGTTTTCGCCGCTAATTCTTATAATCGCTACGCCGCCCGTTCCAGGTGCGGTTGAAATTGCGGAAATACATTCCATAAACGTAACGCCTCGCCCCGTCAATATTCGTCAAAAGGATTCTCGTCTTTTTCGTCCTTTTGTTTTTCGTTAAGAAACGGATTCTCGTGCGTTTCGTAAGGATTGGAATACGGATCGTACGATTGACCGAAACGCTCCGCCATTTTCTGCTTGACAAAATCGTCGAAACTTGCGTACGGCTTTTTGTTGCGGATAACGAGAAGCAATATCGCGTAAATCGGCTGAAATATACTCAGGCAGGTGAAAAGAATTCGTTTGTCGGGTGCGTATTTTCCGAACAAACCGAAGCACGTGAACAGAAAAGCGCAGAAATATACAAGATTTATCGCATTGCTGAAATATACGTAAATAAAGGTCATTATCTGATAAAACACAGCAGTGAACGGGGTTTGACCGACAGACGTTACAAGTAAATACGATACGGACTGCACTACGCCGATCATGTGCTCGACGAACAAGAAAATCGCGGCAAGCAGCCCCATATTTTTAATCGTAAAGCCAAAAACGCGCACGGGACCGCATAACTTACCGATTACGGCGTAGTTAAAGTACGGAAGCGCGCCGAGCCACCATTTTTTTATGCCCTGTTTTTTTGCCATCAGACATGTTGCCACGGCTTTCAGAACGTAAAACCCGACGGCAACGACGAGCGAAGATATAACCGTGACGGTTATCGTCCTTACGGCATCGTCGCGGGACATGTTGCCCGTGGACATCAGGTATTCGAGAAGCGTGTTCAGATATTGCGAAAAAGATTCCAACATATACGTTTACTCCGAACGGGGCGACGAACCGAAAAATCCGTTGCCCGTTTTTTATTTCCGTTCTCCTTCGTGTTTAAGCTTGCTTTCGTTGAAGATCGAATCAGTCAATCAATATGCGCGGGCAAAATAGAGTCTTTTCTTGGCGGGTTTGCCGCAAACGGGGCATACTTCGCCCTCGCAGTCCTCTTCGATAAGCACGCGGGAGGTCGCTTGCGCGTATTCCTTTACTTTGTCTTCGCACTCGCGCTCGCCGCACCAATAGCTGCGGGCAAATTTTCCTTCGTCGCACAAACGCTTGATATCCTCGAGCGAGTTTGCGTCGGCTATGCGCGAATCCCTGTTTTTTCTCGATTTTTCGAGCATGTTAGCCTGAATATCCTTGAGAATTTCGGGGATTTTGTCGAGTTCTTTAAGAGAAAGGAAGGTCTTTTCGTGCGTATCTCTGCGAACGAGGACACATTGCCCGTTTTCGATATCGCGCGGACCAAGTTCCATTCTGAGGGGAACGCCCTTCATCTCCCATTCGTTGAATTTCCAGCCGGGGCTCATGTCGCGCTCGTCGAGTTTGACGCGCACGTTCATCTTCGAAACGATTTCGGCAACTTCTTTTGCCTTTTCCGAAACGCCTTCTTTATGCGCGGCAACGGGTACGATAACGAGTTGAACGGGAGCGACGACGGGAGGCAATACAAGACCTCTTTCGTCGCCGTGAGCCATTATGACGGCGCCGATAAGACGCGTCGAAACGCCCCATGACGTAGTATACGGATATTTGAGAGAACTTTCCTTGGAAAGATCTTTCATGTCGAACGACTTTGCGAAATTCTGTCCGAGATAGTGGGAAGTGCCTGCCTGCAAGCTCTTGCCGTCGAGCATCATCGCTTCCATTCCGTAGGTTTCCACCGCACCCGCAAATTTTTCCTTGTCGGTTTTTCTTCCGCAGAGAACGGGAATCGCAAGACAGTTTTCGGCAAATTCCTTATAGACGCCGAGCATGCGCATAGTCATTTCGCGCGCTTCCTCTTCGGTTTCGTGAACGGTATGACCTTCCTGCCACAAAAATTCGCTCGTGCGGAGGAACGGTCTTGTCGTTTTTTCCCATCTGACGACGTTGCACCACTGGTTCATTTTTATCGGCAGATCGCGGTAACTCTGCATCCATTTTGCGAACATGTTGCAGATTATGGTTTCGCTCGTCGGGCGAACGATGAGTTTTTCCTGAAGTTCCTGCCCGCCGGCGTAAGTGACTACGGCGACTTCGGGGGCAAACCCCTCGACGTGTTCCGCTTCCTTTTTAAGATAACTTTCGGGAATAAACATCGGGAAATAAGCGTTCTCGACGCCGCATGCTTTAAAGCGCGAGTCGAGTTCTTTTTGTATGTTTTCCCATATCGCATATCCGTAAGGTCTGATGACCATCGTGCCTTTTACCGGACCGTAATCGACGAGTTCGGTCTTTAAAACGACGTCGGTGAACCACTGCGGAAAATTTTCGTTGATGTCGGCTATTTCTTTAACGAACTTTTTGTCGTTGGTTTTGTCTGGCATAGTATACCCTCTTTTTAAGTAAGTCAATAAAATCATTATATATGCTTTTTTGAAATTTGTAAAGTAATTATGCTGCAAATACGCGTTAAAAAAGCGATCCGAACAAAGACGCGGCAAGTTTTTAATGTGGCTTCTTCGATTTTCGGGCAAACTGCGCTTGCAATCGGACGGGTTTAGTGCTATAATTCGGTTGATAAAAAACGACGGAGAGATATTATGGACACAAAACAACTTGCCGTAAATACCGTCCGCATGCTTGCGGTCGAAGCAATCGAAAAAGCAAACTCGGGTCATCCCGGACTTCCGCTCGGGGCATCCCCCGCGGCTTGCGAACTTTATTCGGATTTTATGAAATTCAATCCGAAAAACCCGAACTTCTTTGATCGCGACAGATTCGTTCTTTCCGCGGGACACGGCTCGGCAATGCTGTATGCCCTGCTTTATGCTTACGGTTACGATTTGACCGTCGAACAAATCAAGAATTTCAGACAGGCGGGAAGCGTGACGAGCGGACACCCCGAACGCGGAACCGTTCCCGGAGTCGAAGTGACGACCGGCCCCCTCGGTCAAGGCATTGCGAACGCCGTCGGTATGGCGATTGCCGAAAAACATCTTGCGGCGACGTATAACCGCGACGGATACGATATAATCAACCATTACGTTTACGCTCTTTGCGGCGACGGCTGCATGCAGGAAGGGATCGAATACGAAGCCGCTTCTCTTGCGGGAACGCTCAAACTTTCGAAACTCATCGTCCTTTACGATAAAAACAATATTACGATCGAAGGCGACACCGATCTTGCGTTCACCGAGGACGTCGGCGCAAGACATAAAGCGCAAGGCTGGAACGTTCTTTACGTAAAAGACGGAAACGATCTCGGCGAAATCAAGCACGCGATCGCAAAAGCAAAGAAACAAAACGAGAAACCCACACTCATCATATGCAAAACGGTGATCGGATTCGGTTCTCCGCAACAAGGAACCGCAAAAGTCCACGGAGCGCCGCTCGGAAGAGAGAATATCGAAGTTTTAAAACAAAATCTCGGCTGGACGCTTCCCCCGTTCGAAGTTCCCGCCGAAATCGAAAAACAGCGCAAACGCTTTGCGAGCAAAGGCAAGAAAATCGAAAGCGAATGGAACCTTAAATTCAAGGCGTATTCCGAAGCGTATCCGAAAGAAGCCGAAGAACTGCTTAAGGCGATTAACGGTGAATTTACGCTCTCGGATAAAGACGTCGAAGATTTGCTCGTTTTCACGAAGAGCGACGCTACGAGAAACACGAGTTACGCCGTCCTTAATAAACTTGCGGACAAAATCCCCTCGCTGTTCGGCGGAAGCGCAGATCTCGGTCCGTCGAACAAGACCGTTATGAAAAACAGAGAATATTTCTCCGCGTCGAATCCGAAAGGCTCGAACGTTCATTTCGGCATCCGCGAACATGCCATGGCTGCGATCTGCAACGGAATCGCGGCTCACGGCGGGCTCATCCCCTATTGCTCGACCTTCTTCGTGTTCAGCGATTACATGAAAAACGCAATCAGGCTTTCGGCCCTGATGAAACTCAAAGTCATCTATATTTTCACGCACGACAGCATCGGCGTCGGCGAGGACGGTCCCACGCATCAGCCGATCGAACAGCTTGCGGGGCTTCGGACTATACCCGACCTTAACGTAATCCGCCCCGCGGACGGCAAGGAAACCGCATATGCTTACATTTCCGCCTTGAACTACAACGGTCCGACGGCACTCGTTCTTACTCGACAAAATTTACCGCAATATCTCGGCTCGAACGAAAACGCCCTTAAAGGCGGATACGTCATTTCCGATTGCGAAAAAGCGACGCCCGATTGCCTTTTGATCGCAAGCGGTTCGGAAGTCGAGATCTGCGTCGAGGCTCAAAAATTGTTACTCGAACGCAAAGGCGTGGAGGCAAGAGTCGTTTCGATGCCCTCGACGGATATTTTCGACAAGCAAAGCACGGAATATAGGGAAAGCGTTATCCCGAACGAGGTAAAAGCGCGCGTGTGCGTCGAAGCTGCTTCTTCGCTTTCATGGTATAAATACGCCGGCGATAACGGTAAGATCGTTGCGATCGACCGCTTCGGTGAATCGGGTAAAGCCGAAACCCTCTTTGAACAGTACGGATTCACCGCCGAAAACGTTTATGAAAACGCTCTTGCGACGCTGAACAAATAATCGAAACCAAAAAACAAAAAGGTTGTCTAAAAAAGCAAGGCAACCTTTTTGTTTTATGAATTTTTTTAGTTCTGCGACTGCGACGGTTTGGATGAAGTTCTCTTTTTCTTTAAAATGAGAGCGATGAACCATTCTTTTTCGGGAAAAGGAACGGAATTTTCGTGGCAATCGAGAATAACGTTGCAGACTGTTTTGAAAAAGAAACGATATACGTCGCCGGGATTACCTTTGACGATCTCGCCTTTCCTTTGTCCTTTTTTAAACGCTTCGCACAGCTCCGACTCCGAAAAACGACTGTCAAAATTCTCGTTAAACGCATCGGGCGTATCTTTCGAGCAAAGCGCCGTGCGCATGAACTCGAGTTCCACGACGAACCCTTTCTGTACGTCCGTTTTGAATTTAGATATTATTTCGTACAGCCGCTCTTTCCAGTCGGCCTTCTTGTTCCCTTTTTGCGCCAACATGAGAATCTGAAGATTTCTTTTGCAAACGCTTTCGAAAAGCAATTCCTTGCAACCGAAATTTTGAGCGACGAGCCCGACGGAAACTCCCGCCTTTTTCGCTATCGATAAAAGGGAGGCGTTAGAGTACCCTTTCGTCGCAAATTCTTCCACGGCAGACGATAAAATTCGTTCGTCGGAAATTATTCTGCGCTCTTTTTTCGTAAGTTCGTTTGTTTCGACCGTCGATACGCTTTGCCGATCTGTTATTACGTCTTTTACTTCGTTTTGTTCGATTTTTGTATTCTTAATCATATTCCCGCTCTTCTTTTGAATTTTGATTCAGTGAATTAGAATTTATCTTTTCAATAAAATATCATTCACTGAATTACGTTTAATATTTTAGCACATTATTGCTTGAATGTAAAGTGTTTTGCGAAGAAAAACGCATTTTTGACGATATTGCACTGTAACTCTGATTTGTGTAGCAATGCGTTGTATTGTGTCAAATTTGAAGTAATATTTGATAAATTCAAATTCACTAAAATAAAATTCAATGAAATATAAATCGCTGAATTTATATTTAACGAAAAAGACATTGTTGATTATGCTAACGCTAAAAAAATCCTAAAAATAATTCTCTTTTAAAAAGTATTCCTCCTATCATAACGTCTGATTGCAGACCGCAAAAATTAACGCCGACACGAATCGCCACGGGCGCAAATAAACGAAAAGAAATCCAACTGCAAAATGTTGCCGTACGGAAAACAATATCGCGACAACGTGCGCGCTCATATTACGCGTCATATAGCGCGATAATATAAAATAATAGATAAAAAACCAAAAAAACGTTGACAACCATATTATACTGTGGTAAAATATTCGAGGTATAAGGCGCATGGTAGGTCTTTGAGCGAATGAATTATATTCGACGAAAGCCCGAGCGAGCGTCCGCACGACGAAAAGAATCAGTGCTTATCCGAAACGTGCGGAAATAAAACGAACGCTTTACCCTGTGCAGAATGATACTAACGGATTTATCGAATGATTTACGATCTTCAGAAAGCGAGCGTACTCAAACGGTTTTCCGCATTTTTGCTCGACGCGATATGCGTTTGCATCGTCGCAACGTTGTTCGCCTGGCTGTTGAGCGCGATCGTCGATTTCGGCGGATGGAGCGCAAAGTACGATGAACTGAAAACGGCACACGAACAAAAATACGGAATTAATACGCTTACGAAAGACGAATACGACGCGCTTAGCGATTCCGAAAAGAAAGAGTACGACGAGAAAAACGAGCAAGCCAAGCAGGAAGCCGAACGCGCGCTCCGCGAAGCTTATATGGCGAAAGATCCCGTCGCGGTCGAAACGGTAAGAACGATCGATATGGTGAACAATCTGATTTTGCTGATGATCAGCGTCGGTTGCTTCTTCGGATTCTTTATCGTGGAATTTATCGTGCCGCTCTTCTTCAAAAACGGACAGACGCTCGGCAAGAAAATATTTTCCGTCGCGGTGATGCGAACCGCGACCGTGAGAATCAACAGCGTTTGTCTTTTTATAAGAAGCATGCTCGGGAAATTCGCGATCGAAACGATGATTCCCCTGTACATATTGATAAGAGTCGTTTTTCTCGGAAGCGGAAACGTCATCGACGTTGCACTGCTTGCCGCGCTGACACTCTCTCAGATATTGATATTTTTCGTAACAAAAACCCGTTCGTTTATTCATGACCTGCTTGCCGACACGGTGACCGTCGATATGGCAACGCAGATGATATTCGACACGGAGGACGACCTCATACGATACAAGGAAAAACTTCACGAAGCCGAGGTTAAGGCGAGCGATTATTAAGATCGCGCGGATAACATTTTACTGGATTTCGGAGGATGAGTAAATGAATAAATCGTTGCTGTACAAAATAACTTTTTTTGTCGGCGGATTGCTGATCGTCGCGACGGGAATGCTTTTTATCCTACTCGCCGATCTCGAACTCGGAATAAGGTCAACGTGGCTGTTTATCACGATTTTGTTTTCAATCGGATCTGCCGTATGTGCCCTGCTATCCGATAAATTGCAGGATGACAAACAGAAACAGATTATTATCAAATCGCTCGGCATAGCGCTTGCCGTGTGTTTCGTCGTTACCCTTTTCATATTTATGAATCAAGCTCTTGCGTCAACGGTAAAAGCAGATTCTGACGAATTTAACAGAAATTTATTGGCTCTCGCACAGATTATCAAGGACGAGGACAGATCGAAACTTCGGGTTATAAGTATAATCCCGGCTGTTTTGGGTATTATCGCAACGCTTTCTCAAGCGGCGAACCTTACCCTGACCGTTGTCTTTAAGAACGAAATCGACGAGGGCTGAAAGCCGAAGCCCTCGCGTCTTTGGCTTT
>CAKQKN010000045.1 GCA_934249215.1 uncultured Clostridia bacterium | reverse complement strand
TCGGCTACTTAGGCGTTAAACAACCTTCAACGTATGGCATACTGTTTCGGTTGTTTGCCTTTAATTACCTCGATTTATCGCCGCACAAATGCGAAGCACCTTAAAGCCGTATTTTGTGTGCAGATTTCGGCAAACACGAACGAAGTTGTATGCCATACTGCAAGCGAGTGTTTGCCGAAAGATGTCTGAAAGACGGCTTTAAGGCAACAGATTAGTGCAACCGTAAACGGTTATAATCGAGCGGTCACGGAAAAGGGCTAAAAAGACGCCTTTTCGGTAATTAGTGATAATGATTGGAATCCCTATTACGGGCGGAAAAGGTTTAATTTGCCTTTTTCGATATGTACGTCAAACTTGATATCGTCGTAAATCTCGCCGTCGATTTCGACCGATATGGGTTTATCGAACAATGCCTTGACGTCGTCGCGATAAGAAAAATCGACCGCGGGTTGTTCGAGAACCTTTCCTTTCATCAGTTTAACGAGATATTTCGGAATGAGCCGACGTTTCACCTTGTTTATGACCATAAAATCCATTTTTCCGTCGTCGGCGACGGCGGTCGGGAATATCGGGATTCCGCCCCCGAACTTCCGTCCGTTTCCGCAACAGACGATGAGTGCGCTTCTCTTTTCCGATTCCTCGGAGTCAAGTCTGAATTCGTAAAACTTGAACTTTATAAGGCTTACAATCAAGGAGATAATATATTTGAATTTGCCTTTTAAGATTTTGCTGTTTTCGCATCGCCTTAAAATTTCGACGTCGATACCGGTTCCGATTATGTTGATTCCGCGAATGCCGTCGCACACCAAAAAGTCGGTGGGTTTCGTTGTTTCGTCCAGAATCAGGTTGAGAGATTTTTTGACGTCGAGGGGTATTCCTACGCTGTCCACGAAGTCGTTTCCGCTTCCGCAAGGGATGATTCCGAAGTTTACGGACAGATCGTCGAGCCCGTTAAGAACTTCGTTGATCGTGCCGTCGCCGCCGACCGCAACGATGGTTTTTGCACCGTTTTTGCAAAGGTCGCGCGTGATTTCGATGGCGTGTTTACGATAATCGGTGGTATGAAAAGCATATTCGACTTTTCTCTCTTCGAGTACTGCCGAAATAATTTTTTTTGCCTTTACGGCTTTTTTGCCGCCGGCTTTTTCATTGATTACGAAATCGATCATCGTTTTTCTCCGTCGTTTTTTCAATCGGCGCGCAAAACGTCGCAGATTAAAGTTCCGAAGGTCATTATACACTTTTAACGGATAAAAATCAAACGATTTGACAGTTTTTCGGCAATTCGCACGTTTTATGCCTAAAAACCCGTTTTTCGGGGTGTGGCGGTACTTTCTCAAAGTGTCGATAATCGACCTATATCCCCCGTTTTGAGTAAAAACCGCATTCTTTGTCCGTTTTTTTTGTCGAAAACTTTTCCTGTGGCGAACGAAAACGAAGGGCTCCTCGTCCGATATGAGACGAAAATGTTGGACGATTTACGCCGTAAAATATGCTTTTCGGCGCCCGTATACGTCCCGGATATGCCTTTTCTTTTTTCGTTTCGGCGGATCGGAAAACGCGGGCTATGCGTCGTTTTTCGGCGTTTCGGATCTGCGGCTCGGCACGATTGAATCGGGTGCTCGGACGGAGCGATTCGCGGTCTTGCCCGAGCGTTATGTTTTTTTCGTGGTTCTTTTGTGAAAACGGCGAAAAATTTATAATATGAGATAATTTTTTTTATGTAGCCGTTGACAAGTTTTTGTATTAATTATATAATAAATCTATCCTTACAAGTCGCGACGGAGGTTCGTAATCCGCTTGCGGTAAACCCAAAAGGAGATGACAGAATGGGAAACTTGCTTAGCAGAGTATTGGCATTCGTACTCGGAATGGTGTTCACCATCGCTGCTGCGGCCGGCTCGATGGTTGGCGGCGCGTACTGGGCGTACAAAAACGTCAAGCCGATCGGAATCGTATCCGACGATCCCGCGTTCGGCGATTTACGCGATCAGTCGATTGAGGACCTGATGGTTTTATTGAACGGCGCGCTTAACGATCCCGACAAGTATACGCTCGCAAGGCTCGAAGCCGAATACGGGCTCGATCTCGAGGGGGTACTCAAAAAACTGGGTATCGAGAATATCGATAAAACCGGGTCGAACTGGGAAGCACTGACCGCCATTTCCCTTTTCAGTGTAAAGGACGGTATTCCGGCGTTGCTCGGCGAAGTCAAGCTCCGCGCGCTGTATAATTTCCTGCCGTCGCTGACCGGAAAACGTCTTAAGGACATTTTATCGCCCGAGGCGCAGGAAAAACTCGGCGATTACACGCTTATGGAGCTTTTCGAAAGCGACGAGCTGACCAAGGAAACGGGGCTGCTTAAAGCGATCAAGAATCTCCGCGTAGGTGCCGTTCTTCCCGCGTATTTCGATTGCGAATACGACGAAGAAACGCATACGTTCAATTACGTGCTTTCGGACTCCGAGGAAGCGCAGAAACTTCCCGTGCTCAAAATCGTGGGGAACGTTTCGTTCGGCATCATAAACAAGATCATAAGCGGCGAAGACATAATGAACGAGTTGATGGAAGGAAGCCTCTCGTCCGTTGCGGAAATGCCGCTCGAAGAAATTCTTACTGCCGTTGCGTCCACCATTTCGCAAGACGTAGGCGAGAAAGTTTCGTCTTACGCCAAATTCCTCGGCGGCGCGCGTCTTTCCGATCTTTTCGTCAAGAACGCGGACGGCGGGTATGAATTCTATTACGCCAAAGTTCTCGGCGGCGTCAAACTCGGATATCTGTTCGGGCTCGACGACGAGGACGGCGACGGCATCTGGACGGACAAGAACGGCGAACCCGCGAAAGATATGCTTCAGATGCTCGCGAATCTCAACGTAAGCTCCGTCTTTAACGACGAGGGTACGTTTGCGATGATCCGCGATCTCGTCGGCGATCTCAGCGTCGGAATGGTTCTCGATATGGCGGGTGTCAAAGAAGGGGATATTCCGCTGCTCGACGCTATTTCCGGACTTCAGATAAGCGAACTGCTCAAAGATCAGGGCAAGACTTTCGACGCGAATCTTTTCGTCAAGTCGCTCATAAACAACCTCGCTTCTTCTCTCGGCGACAGAACGCTCGGCGAACTTATTTTCGCGCCCGGAAATGAACCCACCGAAACGAACGCGCTTATCGAGGCACTCTTCAATCTCAAGGTTTCCGACTTCGTAAAAGAGAACTATACGTTCGAGTCCGTGCTCGAAGCGTTCCGTAATGCCCTCGGGAACATTTCGATCGGCGATATCATCGGCACGGAAAAGAACGCCGACGGCACATGGAAAACGGACGACAAAGTCCTCGCCCTCGTTCTCGATTTCTCATTCAATAACATATTCGACGTCCTTTCTTCCGACTATTCGGTGAAAGAAATCATAAATTCGTTGTTGCCCGAAACCCGCGTCGGCGAAGTATTCTCCGCGTTTATGGGCTTCGAGTACGATGACAAAAACGGCAGATATTACAAAGAAAACAACGGCGAAAAGAAATATCTTTCCGTCGAAATTTCCGAACTCTTCGATTGTAAGCTCGCGGACGTTGCGGGCGGGCTCCTCGACAAGAACGACCCGTTCGATTCCTACGCGATGCTCGAAAAAGTCATGCTCGGCGACCTTGCCGACGTAATCGTGACCTGGCTCGGCGAAACCGTCGAAGAACTTTCTTACATAACCGACGACGAAGGCAACGGCAGATACGTCTGGGAAGCGCAGGCAGACGGCGCGGTTTCCGATCTTTTGTCGACTTCGATTGCGGGATTTGTCAAAGACATTTACGGCGGCGGCAACGAACTGCTCGCCAAAAACGTGGACGATTACGTCCGCATTGCGGGGGCGCTCACCCGCTTTATCGCGAAGAAATCGGGATATAAGGGCGACATCGACGGAATCACTTCCGCGATTGAGGATATTGCGTGCGACATGCTCGACGGAACGCTTAAGGATACGAAAGTAGATCCGTCCGCCGTTCAGTTCGAAAGCCTCGTCAACGCGGTCGGCGAAGTCGTCGGACTTATCTTCCCCGAAAGCGAAACGGCTGTAGACAAAGCGACCGTTATCGTCAACGACCTGTTCGAAGGCGACGTCAAGGGCGGCGTCAAGGTTAACGAAACGACGGAAATCAGAAAACTTATCGAGGATTCGTATTCGTTCGTTGCGGATTTCATTCCCGAGGGCGACTTTAAGAGGATTCTCGGCAAGACGATCGAAGAATACGCGGCTCTGTACGGCATTCGCAGAATCAAGGAATTCAAACAGGCGACGCTCGACATCGACGTGAGAGAAGTCGTGTTTGCCGTCAGGGATATAGCGCTCGAAGCGGTACCCGACGACAAGAATGAAATCGAAAGCGTTATAAATAGCGTTGCGGAACTTGCGGGAGATCTCATATCCGGTAAGATTTCCGATTGCGGATTCAATCAGAATCTGCCGATCGAAAAACTCATCGGCGACGTTAAGGATATTGCGAACGTATTTATTCCCGAAGGCAAGGCGAAAGAGATTTCGGACACCGCGTTCGACGGGCTTGCGGGACTTTACGGAAAAGAGGTTCTCGGCAACTTCGGACCGGCGAGCAAGAACATCTCGCTCGAAAGCATTATCGGTTACGTTACCGATATAGTTAAGGTCGCCGCTCCCGAAAGCGAAACCGTCGTCGACAAGGCGACGCTCGTCGTCAACGATCTGTTCGAAGGAACTCTTTCGGGCGTCAGGATCAACGAAACTACCGAAATCAAGAAACTCATCGAGGACGTATATTCGCTCGTTTGCGAGTTTATCCCCGAGGGTACAGTCAGAAATATAACTGACACGGCGGCGGACGAGATTTCTTTGCTGTACGGCGTTCGCAGAATCAAGGAATTCAAGCAGGCGACGCTCGACATCAACGTGAGAGATCTTATTTTCGCGGTCAACGCCATAGTGCTCAAGGCTATTCCCGAAAGTAACGAAAAGGTAAGAAGCGCAGTAACCGCGACCGCGGAACTTGCGGGCGACCTTATTTCCGGAACGATAGGTAACTGCGGATTCAATCAGAATCTGCCGATCGAAAAACTCGTCGGCGACGTTAAGGACGTTGCAAACGTATTTATTCCCGAAGGTAAGGCGAAAGAGATTTCGGACACCGCGTTTGACGGGCTTGCGGGACTTTACGGAAAAGAGGTTCTCGGCAACTTCGGACCGGCGACGAAAAATATTAAGATAGACGAACTCGTCACGGTCGTTTCCGACGTTATAATCGCGGCGGCACCCGAAAGTGAATCCAAAGTCAAGAGTGCCTCGGTCGTCGTCAACGATTTGTTCTCCGGAACGCTCGGCGATTTCGGGTTTAATCAGAACACGCTCGTCAGAGCGCTCGCGTTCGACGTTTACGATCTCGTCGCGGAATTCGTCAAAAACGAGAAAGCGAGAAGCATTCTCACGGCGATTATCTGCGAGGGCGGAAATCTTTACGAAACCGCCGTTCTGAAAGAATTCGTCGAAAAGACCAAGACGATCGGAATCGACGACTATATCGGATACGTCGCAAACGTTGCGAAGTCCACGGAAAAGGTGCCTGACGACACCATCAATGCGATTTCCGACCTTGCGCAGTACGTGGCGAAAGGCAATATTAAGGAAGGAATCAAACTTGACGGCGATGCCGAAATAGCGGTCATCGCAGACCTTACGCAGAGCGCGTTCCTTACGTTCAAGATCGGCGGCACTGCGGAAACGATTATCTCGGCGATGCTCAACGCGTTCGCGGAACTCTATGCCGACGCGACGATCAGAACGTTCGTCGAAAAGAGTAAAGATATCGAAATAACCAAGCTCGTAAGCGAGCTTTGCGAAGTCGGGCGTTCGGCGACGGACGATGCGGCGGCGCAGGAAAAAGTTACGCACGTCGAAGATCTGTTGTGCTACGTTCTTGACGGTAAAGTGACGTCGATCGGCGCGAATAAAGGCGCGTACATAGCCGAAGCATGCGATCTGGCATACACGGTACTCACCGATTACGTCAAACCGGAAACAACTGTCGGACAGACTTTTGAAACGATTATCGAAGAAATGAAGAAGCTGTATCCGATGAGCACGCTCGGCTCTATCGCGGAGGACAGCAAAGCGCTCGAAGTGTCGGCAGTTATCGACAGTTTCGAAGCGATAACGGCGCATATCACCGCGCTTAAGTCCGTGACCGACAGGATAGTCGCGTTGGCGCGCGGCGGGCTCGGCGGAACGATCGGCTCGATCGAGTTCGATTTCGAAGGGCTCGTGAAAGCGGCGACGACGGTCGAACTTATCGTCGGCGGCTCGATTGCGGCGGTGACGGGTACGCTTTTGTATCTGTTCGCAAACGATACTCTCCTTACAATAATAGATAAAACGATCGGCAAAGATCGCACGATCGGAAAATTGCTCGCAACGACTGTCGGCTATACGGAAGAGGACGGCAAGTATCTGTTCGAGGGCGAAGAAAACGCGCTTGCTAACGTGCTGTTTGACGAAACGGTTTATGCCGTGGCGACGAAAGGTTACGACTTCAAGGGCACGTTCTACGATTACCTTTTGACCGATGACATCGCAATGTTCGCGAAAGCCGTCGTGACCAAATACGCGGGCGATAATAGGATAGGAAAAGCGATCAACGCGGGACTTGACGGGATCGCCGACGGATATGAAGGTGTACACGTAAGCAAGATCGTCGATGAAACGGGCAAGATCGAAATCGCGACCGTAATCGAAACGGGAACGAACGTTGCGGCGGAACTTACGGATGGAGATGTCGAAAAGATCATCAGAGCGAGCGCGGTTCTTGCGAAAGATCTTTTCTCGGGTACGGTAAGCGCTTTCGGCGTTAACCGGAACACCGCGATCGACTGCCTCGTGGACGACGTGAAAGCGATCGTCGACGTGAAAGTCGCGGCGGAAAAGACGGAAGAATTCTTTGCAGCGCTCAAGGACCTATACGGAAGCGAAAAGCTTGCGAATATCGGACCTGCGACGAAAGCGATCGAAATCAATAAGGTCGTGACTCTTGCAAGCTCGGCGGTCAGAACGTTCGTCGGTGACCGGAAAGGACTTATCTCCGCGATCGAAACGCTCGTTAACGACGTATTCTCGGGCAAAGTCGAAGCATTCGGCGTTAACCAAAACACCGCAATCGATACACTCGTTGCCGATATCAAAGCGATCGTTAACCTTTATAAGGATAATGAAAAGATAGACGACGTATTCGCGGCTCTTGCCGACCTTTACGGAAGCGAGAAACTCGCAAACATCGGACCTGCGACGAAAGCGATAGAAATCAATAAGATTGTATCGCTTGCAAGCGCGACGGTAAGAGCGTTCGTCGGTGACCGGAAAGGACTTATCTCCGCGATCGAAACGCTCGTCAACGACGTATTCTCGGGTAAAGTCGAAGCATTCGGCGTTAACCGGAATACGGCTATCGCTGTCGTGATAAACGACGTCAAGGCGATAATCAATCTTTATAAGAATAACGACACGATCGACAACGTGTTCGCCAAACTTTGCGCGCTGTACGGCGACGAAGTGCTTGAGAACCTTATGTCCGCGACTAAAAACATAGAAGTCGAAAAGGTCGTAGATCTCGGCGTTGCGATCGTTAAAGGATTTGCCGGCGACAAGGCGATTATTGACAGAGCAGCGGCTCTTGTCAACACTCTCGTTTGCGGCAAGATCAGTTACCCGCTGTTCAACGACGAAGCGACGATAAACGAAATCGCGGACGAAACGAACGCGATCGTTGACGAAATCAAATTCAACGAAAAAGCAAAAGGCGTTGTCAAAGAAGCGATTTCGGGGCTTGGAGAACTGTACAGCGGAATCACGCTGAACGGCTTCGTTGCGGCAAGCAAGGAACTTACCGTTAAGCAAGTCGTAGACTACGTTGAAAAAGTTGCGCTGAAAGCAATCGACGGCAAGAAGAAAGTAACCGACGTCGTCGTTGCGGTTTGCGACCTTACGAACGAAGTCGTAAGCGGAACGATTACGAAAGCGAATATCGACGAAGCCAAGACCGACAAGGTTGTTCTCGCGGTCAAGGGCGTAACCGACGCGCTTAACCTTAAATACAAAGTTCTCGACGAAGCGTATACGCAACTCGCGGGACTTTACACGGATAAAGCACTTAAGAATTTCGTAAACGATACGAAGGATCTCGACGTTAACGTTGTGATAAACGCGGCGGCTGAAGTTGCGGCGAAAGCGGCATCGAAGCAAGCGGCAGTTATCCGCAAAGCGGCCGACTTCGCAAACACTCTCGTTTGCGGCAAGGTAAGCTATCCGCTGTTCAACGACGAAGCGACGGTGAATGAAATCGCGGACGAAACGAACGCTATCGTTAACGAAATCAAGTTCAACGAAAAAGCGAAAGGTGTTGTCAAAGAAGCGATTTCGGGGCTCGGCGAAATGTACAGCGGAATCACGCTGAACGGCTTCGTTGCGGCAAGCAAGGAACTTACCGTTAAGCAAGTCGTAGACTACGTTGAAAA
>CAKQKN010000044.1 GCA_934249215.1 uncultured Clostridia bacterium | reverse complement strand
ACATACGAAACCGTTTCGCCGACGTTATCGTTTGCAATCTTTCCGCTTACAATATCGTACCCATGCCTGAAAGTTATATCGCTACGACATTTCACAACCATTTCAAGCCATTCCATCGACGCGCCGTCAAAATGTTTTTCGTTTAATTCTCCCGTATTCGTCCATTCGTATACGTTTACGATTGCAGGATATTTTTTATCGCTTTTTCGGTTTAATATCTTTGCGCGGCGAATTGCCCAACGAATCGCCTGTTCTTCGATGTCCGTCGTATAAAACGCAAATCCGAAATCTCTACCTATCTCGTTTTCAATGATTTCTGGCTTTTGAATTTCAAGCGTTGTTCCGTGATAAACTATCATTTTTTATCCCCTTTTAAATATTCGTCGAACATTTGCATTAAATATTCCATACTCATTCCATGTAAATCTTCGTAATCGGATTCGAGCAAATCGAGCAATTTTTCTTTTTTGAACATCTCATACACTTCATCGCTCGTTTTATTCACGTGTTCTGCGTAGTATTCAACGCAAAACGATATAAATGATATCTTACTCATCGCAACCTCTGAACAAATATTTCTTTCTTAAATAATCCGCATGTTCATGGGTGATCGAGCCTTCGTTTATTTCAGCAATGTTAATACTGCCATATAACTCACCCCATAAACAGTCCATAATCGTTGAGCCGTTCTTCAGTCCGTCTTTATATGCGTCGAGATCGTTTTGCAAGTATTCGGGCAAGCCGTGTTCATAACTACGTTCCCGCTCTTCATCGAGTTTTTTCTTACTTAAAGTTTCAATCATCGGATTACCCTCCTTCCCTCATATTCTATCGTTTTTAACGCCTAAAGTCAAGCGGTTTCGCCTTTCACACCGTTATATACGTTTTGACCTTTATTCCTTCCACTTATACGTTTGTTGATCGGTTATAAAATAGCGAACGGCGTATTTGATATAATACAGAACCGTCGCGTCGTCTTTACGACAGCATATTTATCGAAAACGTCATCAGCCCAGCAAACAATAACGTTGTCTGCATAAACGCCGTCAGACACAGTGCGGCAACCTGTTTCATCCATTGCGTAAACCCGTCAGAATAACCGCGCGGCACGGAAAACATATATAACGATCCGACCGACATCTGTACGAGCAATATTCCCCCGCGCTTAATATTCTGAAAGAAAGCCTTAACTATGCAATACGCGAACGCTATGAAAACACCCTTTGAAATTTCGTGTTTTTTGTAGCAAAAAAGCCTGATAAAATCAGGCTTTTTGCGCCGCGCATCTTTTTTGAGCGGCTATTATGGCGGAAACGGAGAGATTCGAACTCTCGTACGCCGGTAAAGGCGTAACCGCATTTCGAGTGCGTCTCGGTGCGACCACTTCGATACGTTTCCATATCGCGCCGACCTCGATTCAAGATCGAAATCCCACACGACGCTCTCGATTATAACATATCGGATTGTATTTGTGAAACGTTTTAAGCCGCTTTGTCGAATTTTCTTTTGCCGAAACTCGTTTTTTTAAGTTATTTTAAAAAGTTTTTTTAACCACGGCACGATTTACCGCGCGATTTTCCGTTCACCTTACCGCACGACTTACCGCACAATCAGCGCGTTACGACCGCGGGCATCTCGCCCGCACCGCTCCTTTCTTCAACCTCGGCGCTCGCTTTCGGGAATGAAATCACGCCCACTCTGTCCGCGCCGCCGTCCAGAATCTCCGAAATTAATTTTGCGCTCGGCTCGGACGAAAACGCCTTGACCTTTATCTTTTTCCCGACAAGTCCCTTGATCTTTTCGACTTCTTCAAGCGCGGAATAACCGCCGAACGGCATTCCGAGCGAGATATAGTCGCATTTCGCATACAGCGCGTATTTACAGAAAGTTTCGATTTCCGCGTCCGACAAAAGCCTCGGATCTATCGCGCACTTGAAAAGGCGGCTCCGCGATGCGCGCTTGAGCTGACGAAGTTCCCCGAACATATAATCGACGTTGCCGCTCTTGATTTCGTTTATATTGACCGCGACTTCGAATTCGTCCGCGCCGTTTTTCAAGCCCTCTCTTATCTGGCACACCTTGGCGTTGATCGTTTCGTTCCCGCCCGGGACGTCCACGAGCATGCAGACTTTCAGTCTGTCGCCGACGTACTTTTTCGCCCACCGCACAAAACACGGCGGGATGCAGACCGCGCGGATTTTTCCGCCGAGCGCCCTGTCGAGCTTGTCTTTAAGATCGCCGTAAGTCACCGCCCGATCGGACACGACGAGATCGATTTTACCGTTTATTCCGTCATTTAACATAACCGCTCCCCGATATCCGAATATCCGAAATATCCGGACACATAGATATCACGAACGTATTTTGCCACAACGCGGCTCGTTTTAAACCGGGAACGCGGTAAAAATATCCCCGCGCCTTATTTTTTGATCGATTTCCAATCGCCCGAAAGCACCGCGGACGGAAAATCGTGAATTCTGCCGCGCTCCTCTCTTCTCCGTTTTTCGGCGTCCGAAACGAGATTGCCGAGTATTTCCGAAAAGTCGGAAATTTTGTCGCAGAACAGATAATACGCGAGAGAACCGGGAACGGAGTTTATCTCGTTCAGATAGACTTTGCCGTCCGCGAACAGAAAATCGAACCTGACGATTCCGCCGAAATCGTACTCTGAATATATCTTTCTGACCGTTTCTTTGATCTCCGCGGAATTTTCCTCGGGTATATCCGCGGGCAACCGACGAGCGCCGCCGCCCTTGCTCCCGCCGTATTTGTCGTCGAAAGTCAGAATGTCGTGAGCACTCACGGCTTCCTCCACCTCGGACACGACGATTTTCTCGCCGTCGCAATAAGCCGCGCAATTAAGATCTCTGGCCTCCGAAAGATATTTTTCGCATATCGCCTTGCCGTCGTACTCGAACGCGCCGCACAGCGCCGAAAAAAGCTCGTTTTCGTCGTTCGCGCGCCTGATCCCGATGCTCGAACCCAAAGTCGCGGGCTTGACGATTACGGGATACCCCAGCCGCAAGCCGATTGTCCTCGCAACGCTTTCGCCGCGGGCGAAAAAGCCGTCGCGTTTCACTCGGACGTAATCGACGCAGTTTACCCCGAGCGTTTTGAGTGCAAGTTTGGTGAAATGTTTGTCGATGGAAAGCGCGGACGGATAAATATCGGGGGAAGCAAGCGGAATAAAACAGCTTTTGAGTAAACCCGAAAGCGCCCCGCCCTCTCCGTCGCCGCCGTGCAGACAGTTAATCGCGCAGTCGGCAACGCAATAAGGCGAGATTTTTTTGCCCTTGACGACGAAAAGCCGATCGTCGCCGACGACAAGCGTTGCCTGCCGACACTTTTTCAGGTCTTTCGTCTTATAAAAATCGAGATTAAAAAGATCTTTGCCGACGTAAAGTTTGCCGTCGCCCGCCATGAAAACGACGATCGGGTTGAAAAGTTCTTTGTCGAAAGAATTCGCGGTGAGAACGCCCGTAATCACCGATACGTCGCGTTCGGGCGCCGTGCCGCCTAAAAAAATCAATACGTTTTTCATAAAAAAATCACCTCCGCAATTTTGCTTTGGTGAATACGTGGTATTATATGACGAAAGAAAAAAGTCGGTTACTGTTCCCGAAATTTTTCGTTATCCTCTCGCCTTTTACGTTTTCCGCCTTTAATGCGCACGCCCGATTTCCTCGCAATAAAAAGCCGCCCGAAGTTCCGCTTTTCGCGAACACCTCGGACGACCGAACGACTATTTAAGAAGAATCCGGATTTTAAGAAAATTTATCCGGAAGATCGTTTTCGAAAAGCACGACGTCGCCGCTTTTAAGAATCTTGCGAAGTCTGCGCTTTGCCGACTCGAGATCTTTGACGATGACGATATTCGCGTCGTCGAACCCGCCGTCGATAAGTCCGTCCTGAATGCGGTAAGTCGCCGATTTGCCGACGAGAACGGCAATATCGCACACCGCCGCCATTTTTTTGCCGAGCCGATAGTTTTCGATATCTTCTTCCCGCCCGAGTTCGACGAGCCCCGGGGTAACGACGATTTTTCTTCCGCCGAAAGAGCCGAGAACTTCCATCGCGGCGTCGATTCCGCGCGTGTTCGCGTTATAGCTGTCGTCGATAATCGTAACGCCGTCCGCGTTTGTGATCGGCTCGAGCCTATGTTTGATCGGCTTAATGCGCGAGATCCCCGCGCAGATTTCCGCGTCCGAAAGCCCCATTTCCGAAGCGATCGCCGCGGCAAGACATATATTCGACACGTTATGCGAGCCGAGAAGCACGGTGTGGCAGCGCATTTTCCGCCCGTTAATCGAGAGCGTGAAGTCGCTTCCGCTGTCTGTCAAAACGAGATTTTCGGCGTATACCGCGGGATTTGCGGACAGATTAAGCCCCGTCGCGACGCTCCGAATTTTGCAGTCGGAAAAAAGCGCGGCGGTCGCGTCGCTGTCCACCGTATACGCAACGACGCCCTTATTCATGCTCTCCACGAGTTCATACTTCGTCTGCTGAACGGCGGCGAGCGTGCCGAACGTTTCGAGGTGTTGCCCCACTATTCCGTTGATAATCGCATAATCGGGCTTAACGATCGAAGCGAGTGTGGATATATCGCCGACGTGCCTTGCCCCCATTTCCGCGATAAACACGTTGTGCGAAGGCTTCAGTTCGTTCACCGTTTTGCATATCCCCATCGGCGTGTTATACGAACTCGGCGTGGCGAGAACTTCGAATTTTTCGTCGAGAAGAGTGCGCAATATTTCCTTAACCGAAGTTTTGCCGTAACTCCCCGTGATTCCGATCCTTATAAGATCGGGGTGCGAGCAAAGTTTTTCGGTGCATTTGTCGATATATTTTTTCTGCCTCGCGTTTTCGAACGGCTTGGTGATATAATACGCCAGAAGCACGAAAAACGGCACGCAGACGGGCAGAATGCAAATCACGGCGTAGCGTATGCGCACGAAAAGGGAATTGAATCTCAAAGCGTACGCCAGAAGATTCATGAGAATCAGAACGATAAAATTCGCCGCGAAAAGCACGAAAAAATACGCGGCGATGAGCCGTTCCATTCGCGCGGTGAAATTTATCGGAAGTTTCCTGATATGCTTTTTGTCGGCTTTATAATAAAGAAAAACGAACAGAACGTAAGGCAGAAACCCGACGTAAATCACCCACTCGCCGTCGATAAACGCGAGCGCGATGTTGAACAAGAGATATATGAGCAGGCTCAGCATCGAAACGGTCGCAAGCCGCGACAAATACACGTTATCGCGACGGCGAAGCCACTTGAAATACCCGAAGCCCTCATATCCCGATTGTTGCATGATCTGCAAAAATTTATAGGAAATCAGAAGCAATAAAAGCGTGTTGCAAAGCGCGAGAAACGCACACGTCAAAAGCCCGTCCCCGCGGAACACGTCGGCAACCGTCTTTGCCTGACTTATCGAATCTGTAAAAAAAGAGATCATAAAAGAAACTCCCTCGTAACGTAGTTAAACTCGGCGGGGTTTTCCGCAAAACAAAAATGACCGCAACCTTTCATTATCACGCAGTCGCACCGACTTACGTTTTTCTTCAGCCGCTTTGCAAGAGTCGGCGGCGTTTCGCGGTCGTTCTCGCCGAACACGCAGAGAATCGGACAGTCCACCTTTTTAAGCGCGCCGTCGAGATATTCACCCGTCACCTTTTTGAAACTTTCGCGCAAGGCGCCCTCCGTCATCAGATAATCGGGGGAGAAAAAAAGTTTTTCCGCCCTTTCGCGCGATATAAACGGTCGCAGAAGTTTGTAACAAGCCCGTTTAGCCGTTCTTTTTGCCGAAAACGGCGGTTTAAGCCCCGCAACGCCGCAGAGGACGGCTTTCGATATTCTGTCCGACGAAGCCGCTTCTTTGAGCGCGACGCGGCACCCGAACGAATGGGCGATCACGCACGCTTTTCCGCCGACCGAATCGATGAGTTCGTCAAGTTCGCGGACGTAATCGTCGAGCGAATACGGATAAGCCATTTCGCGATTTTCCCCGAATCCGCATAGATCGGGGGCGTAAACGGTGAAATATTCCGAAAAAAACCCGATCTGCGCGCGGAACGCTTCCTTCGACGACATAAAGCCGTGAAGAAACACGAGCGGTTCGCCCTTCCCCGCGACGATCGTTTTCTTTCCGTTCAACGTTTCAACGCAAAATTCGGTAAAAAAATCTTTCAACTGTTTTTCACTTTCATCATAACTATCGCGTCTTCCGAGTCTTCGTAATATTTTTTTCTTATGCCGACGGGCTTAAACCCGCATTTGTCATAAAGTTTTACGGCGGCGATATTGCTTTTCCGCACTTCGAGATAAACGAACGCCACTCCGCGCGAAAAGAGTTCTTCGCAAAGCGCGGTCACAAGCCCGAAAGCGTATCCCTTGCGAACGTGCGACGGCGAAACTGCGACGAGCGCGATATCAGCGACGTCGGACGCGAACACCGCGCCCGCATAACCGACGATTTCGTCCTTTTGCCCGCCCGACCTCGCCGCGTCCGCAACGTTTTTCCCTGAACCGCCCGACGGTTTGCTTACAAAATCGCCCGTCGATTCGTTTGCGGATTCACTATTCACAGCGACGAACCCGCAAAAATTATCGCCCGAAGCGGTTTCTTCGACCATTTCGGCAGACCACGGATATTTAAAACAGATTTTTTCGAGTTCCGCCACCGACGGACTGTCGCTCGGCGTCCATTTTCTTATCAGCACGATTCTTCTTCCGCCTGACTTCTTTTAACGTACAGCGGCAAAACGGTTTCATAATCGCCCGCGGCACCGCCGAGCCTGTCTGCGGCGTTTTTAAGCCCGTTCGGAATGCTCGCCGTAACCGCGCCGTCAAACGGAACTTCTTTGGAAGCGACGATCGTATAGCCCGCGGATTTCTCTCTTACCTGCGCTTCGGTGAGAAAGCACGGCGCCATCGAGAGTTTTTTGCCGTCGTATGCGGCGCAATAATAATTTCCGTGGTTGGCGTCTATCACGCAAAACGCCTTTTCGGACACGTTATCATCGTATGCAAGACAATCGAAAGCGGTCAAACCGAGCGCCTTTTTGCCGCTCGCAAGACACAGCGCCTTTACCGTCGAAACGCCTATTCTGATGCCCGTAAACGAGCCCGGACCGGTCACGACCGCGAAAAAATCGAGCGAATCGAGTTCGAGTCCGCTTTCGTCAAGGCTTTTTTCCACGTACGGCATGAGCGTCAGCGAATGTTGAGCCATGCACCCCTCGAGGTATTTTACGACCGTTTTTTCGCCGTTCACGGCAATCACGACGAGATCGCCGCTCGTGTCAATCGCAAGGTATTTCAATTTCGATAGTCCTCCGTTCTTCGCCCGTCTTTTCGATCGTAACTCTGATCGCGCCGTCCGGGATGACGTCCGCAATGTTTTCGCTCCACTCGACGACGCATATCCCGCCCGCATAAAAGTAATCGGTAAGCCCGAGGCTTTCGGCGTCCTCGCCGCTTGTCAGGCGGTAACAGTCGTAGTGATAGAGAATGCCGTCGTAGTCGTTCATATAAGCGTAAGTCGGGCTTGTGACGAGCGCCGTAACGCCCAAACCTTTTGCCATTCCTTTCACGAATACAGTTTTGCCCGCCCCCATATCGCCCGACAAAAGCACGATCGAGCCTTTCTTCAGTTTTTCGGCGAAAAAGCGACCGAGATTCTCGGTTTCTTCCGCACTGTTCGTAACGTATCTCATCGTATAAGACAATTATATTTTTTACCCGCGTTTTTGTCAAACGTTTTGCCCGCCCGAAGCCACATTGCCGTAACCGTCGGAACGTCAGTTAGTCGTCACGCCGCCGTTGCGTTGACGAGCATTCCGCAGATAAGCCCGCGCATGAGATAGTAGACGTAAAGCAAAAACGCCGCCACCGTCGCAAATCCGAAATCCGCTTTATCCGCGGCGGCAAGGTAAAACGAAAAAAATATCCCGCAAACTTCCCAATAAACGAAAGTCCAGATCGCTCCTTTCCCCGCGCTCGCAAGATTTTTGCGCCCCGAAGGCGCGGCAAACAGATGTAGCGACACCGACAGCGCGCCGCGGAACGCAACGCTAACGGATATTTTGAGCAAGTCGCTTACGAGCGACGAAAATCCGAGAAACAAAAGAACTTTTTTGCCCGCGATTTCAAGCCCAACCGCGACGATCATAAGTATCTGAACGAGCGTGAGATATCCGAAAGACATAATCCGATTTAAAACGCCGCGCACGCGAACGCTCGAATATACGTTCTCGCCCGTGCGGATAAGGTGAAAATAAAAATGCGCCGACGAATATACGGCGATAACGAACATAAATATCGTGCCCGATTTCTTGCCGCCCTCTTCGGCGATGAGATCGAAAAAGGCGGCGATGACCTCGCTCCCGCAAAGTTCGCCGATTATCTCCGCGTTTCCGCCGAACAAACCGACGGCGGCGGTCGCGATCCCGATGAACGGAACGAGCCCCGCAAAGAAAAAATAAGCAAGCCCGCCGGCATACGTCGTCGCGCTCTTCGAGTTCGAGAATTCCCGATATTCCCTTATTTTTTCCTTCAGCTTCGTCATTTTGTTTTTCATATGTACGAAAAAAATCGAAAATAACCTCGAGCGGCGACACGGGGAGCCGCCTGCACGATAACGACGCCGAAAAGGGCGCAGACTAAACG
>CAKQKN010000043.1 GCA_934249215.1 uncultured Clostridia bacterium | reverse complement strand
GGAAGTCGCTTTGAGCGAAGTGCGGGGTAATGCAGGCGCGGATTTGAGTGCGGAAGCGGCTTTGAGCGCGGCTCAAGAGGGGACGGAAAGCCGAGGCTTAAAAAGCGGCGCTCGTTCGGGAGCTTTTAAACTTCTCGTGTCGATTGCGATCGGCGCGGGCTACGGCGTGTTCAACGGACTGGGCAACTATTTCATCGCCGTCGGAACCGCTTCGGACGCGCTCGGCGCGTCGGTTACGTTCCCCGTTGTGAACGGCGGTTGCATTCTCTTTTCCACTCTTCTCGGCGCGGCGCTGTATAAGGAAAAACTCACCGTTAAATCGATCGTCGGGCTCTCGCTCGTCATCGTCGCGACGGTTGCGTTTATGTTCGTCTGACAAGCAAAGCGCTTGCGCGGGGTTACCGAACGATTGTGTGAGTTTGAACGAACGATTGCGCATTTGCGCGTGGGATTAAAAAAATCATTTAAAAAGCGGCTTTTCTTGCGTGAAAGCCGCTTTTAATGGTCTGAATTTAATATTCTTCGTCGATGCCGAGGATATAGTCGGATTTGACGTCGAGAATCTTGCACAGCGCGGCAAGCGTGTCGAGCGCCGGAAAAACGTTCTGCGTCATATATTTGGACACCGTTTGTTTTGAAATGCCCGCTTGTCTGGCGATTTCTTGCTGGGTGATGGGCGCGTTCTTTATGCATTCTCTCAGACGAAGCTGAATTTCCGTCAAAGACGGACGGGTTGCGTTATCGTCGGGTTTCTTCTTTCGCATGGTATAATACTCTCTTTTTCACAAATGATAGCATATTATACGATTTTTTCCTTGACAGTCGCTTAATATGCGACTATACTTAAAATATGTTCAGTTTGTGCGACTTTCGTTCGCGCAATTTAACGGGGCGCGGCGTTTTTCGTCGCGTCTCTTTTTTTCGGGCTTCCTTTCATTACCGCTAACTATTTTTGCGGGAATAAATCGGTGTTTTCGAGTTTGATCGTTTTTGGGGTTGCGACAGGTTTTCGCTCATATTCGCGCGCGACGTTTAATATTATATTTCGGGGTGCGTGAATGAAAAGGAATTTATTTGGCGGGGTAAAAAAGGAACTCGGCTTGGCGTTCGCGTTGATCGGGTCGGTCATAGGCGCGGGGTTCATTACGGGGCGGGAGATTCTTTCGTTTTTTTACGGACAATCGCCGCCGTTCGTCTTTCTTTGTATATTTGCGCTGTTTTTCGGTACGTTTATGCTCGTTCTGACGGTGATAAACGAAGTTTCGCTCACGCTTCTTGCGAGCGGCGACAAAGTCGTTTGTTTTTTCAATATTTTGTCGGTCGCTTCGATGCTCGGTGCGACGGAAAGTCTTGCGGCCGATCTCGGGATCGGGTGCGATTTTCCGATCTGGTCGATAGCCGTGCTGTTGCTGTCCGTTTTCGTCTGTGCGAAAGGGATGAAAGGGCTTGCTGCGTTTAACTGCGTGCTCGTTCCGATTATGCTTTTCGTCGTGTTTTTCATCGTTGCGGCAAACTTTAACGCGGCGGTCGCGGGCGGAAGCGTTGCGTTCGACTGTTTTTCGGTGATGAAATACGTTGCGATGAACGTGCTTCTGACGCAGCCGCTTTTAACCGACGTTCGGGCGGACGGAGAGAAAACGGGCGAGCCCGTTAAGGACCCGCCCGAAAAAGAGAAAGGGAGAAAAACCCGCGTGAGGTCTGCGATTGTGATTTCCGCCGTTACCGCGCTCGTGCTTTCGGCGACCGCCGCCGCTTTTTTGTCCGTTCTTCCCGACGAAAGCGTGCTCAGCGACATTCCCGTGCTTTACGTTGCGGGGAAGGGCAAAGCCGCCGTTTTTATCGTGGGATTCACAGTCGCGCTCGGGATAATAACGACGCTCGTCGGCTCGCTTTATCCCGTCGCAACGCTCGTCAAAGGGCGGTTTTCGCTTGTCTGGACGGCGGGCGTGTGCTTGCTTTCGCTCGCGCTGTCAAGGCTGGGATTTTTCGTCATCGTGGACAAAATCTACCCCGCGCTCGGCGTGCTTGCGATCGCGTATTATCTGCTTACTTTCGCCGTTTTACCGTCAGCCGTTCGAATAGCAGAACGAGGGCGTACATTGCGGCGGCAAGCAGACAGAGCAAGACCGTTCCCGTCATTACGAGGTCGAGTTTGAGAACCTGCCCGCCGTAGACGATAAGATAGCCTATGCCTTGCCGCGACACGACGTATTCGCCCATGATCGAACCTATCCAGCTTAAACCCACGTTTACCTTGAGAGCGGAAACGAATACGGGAAGGGAGCCGGGCACTACGAGATTGACGAGCACGTCGCGCTTGCTCGCGCCCATCGAACGCAGAAGAAGTATTTTCCCCGCGTCCGTCTGCATAAAGCCGTTGAGCATATTTATTACCGTTACGATTACCGTTACGAGAAAGGTCATAAAGATGATCGATCCCGTGCCGGCGCCGAAAGCGATTATGATGACGGGGCCGAGCGCGATTTTGGGCAGGGCGTTGAGTACGACGACGTACGGCTCGAGTATTTTGCGCACGTTTTCCGACCACCACAAAACGACGGAAATAAGGCTTCCGACGAGCGTCGCTATAATGAAACCGACAACCGTTTCGTATAAAGTGGTGAATACGTGCGTGTATAGTTCGCCGCTTTCGCGGAGCGAACGAAGAGTTAAAAGAACCCGCGACGGGGACGAAAACATAAACGCGTCGACGATTCCCGTCCGCGCGAGTATTTCCCACGTCGCAAGAAAAAACAACAGTATGAAGATTCTGAAAAAGACGACGACGATTTTGTTGCGTTTTCTCCGTTTTAAGTATGCCGTTCTCGACGGACTGAGCGTTTGCTTTTCCGCGGTCTTTATGCGCGCGGCTGAGGGTGTGCCTTTGGCGTTTCGGTCTTTCTTCATTGGTTCAGAGCCCTCCAGGTTTGCTCGAATACGGCGGAGAACTCGGGTGACTCGCGCCGTCGAAGGGGCGGAAGATTTTTGTCGAACGGCATTTCGGCGATTTTGATTATGCGCGCGGGGCGGGCGGAAAGTATGACTATTCTGTCCGCGACCGAAATGGCTTCCGATATGTCGTGCGTTACGAGAAGCGCCGTCTTTTTTTCGCTTCTGATGATCGAGTATACGTCGTCGCAGACGGCGAGCCGCGTCTGGTAGTCGAGGGCGGAAAAGGGTTCGTCGAGAAGAAGAAGTTCGGGGTTGCAAACGAGCGTGCGGATGAGTGCCGCGCGCTGTCGCATGCCGCCCGAAAGTTCGGACGGGTAACGCTTCATAAAGTCCTTAAGTCCGTATTTTTCGGTAAGCTTCGCAACGCTTTCGACTGCTTCCGCATCTCGTTTTTTGCGCTTTATCCGAAGTGGCAAAAAAACGTTTTCTTCGATCGTGAGCCATTCGAAAAGTTCGTCGCGCTGAAGCATATAGCCGACGTTTTTTCCGGGCGATCTTACGTTTTTTCGGGAAACCTTGACCTCGCCTTCATACGGTAAAAGCCCGGCGATTACCGACAGAATGCTCGTTTTTCCGCAGCCCGAGCGCCCGATTATCGCCACGAACTCTCCGTCGTAAACGTCGAGATCGAGCGCGTCGATTGCCTTGATTTCGGCGTCCTTCGTCTGGTAATAGAGGGAAAGCCCGCGTATTTCGAGTAGTGTTCTCATTTGTAAAGATCTCCTTGTTTTCTTCTTTCGCGCGCCTCGGTTTTTATTTTCCGAAACGCGCGTCCGAAGTTTTTACGTCTGTCATAAAAATTTTTAAAATCGCTTTAATTATCTTGAGTTTTGCCGCAAATCATGTCTGATATATCCGTTCTTACGAGCTTGTCGTAATCGACTTTTTCGCTAAGTTCGCCGGCGCTTATCATGATCGAACAAAGTCTGTCGAGCGCGCTTTTTTTCATCGTGAAGTGCTCCGCCCACGCGTCGATTTCGGTGTAGCGGCGAATGGATGCGACAATGCTTTCGTCGCTCGTTCCCGGGAACTGTCCGCGGAGGGCGTTTGCGATTTCTTCTTCCGAAGCGGTTTTCAGAAATTCGTACGCTTTCTTTAACGCCTCGGTGAACGCGACGACCGTTTCGCGGTTATCGTCGATATATTTTCCGAGCGCCATAAAGCAGGTGTAGGGAACTTCGCCGGAGGCTTCTCCGACGCTTGCGACGACGTGACCTTTGCCCGCCTTTTCAAACTCGGAAGCGGTCGGTTCAAACAACGTGCAGTAATCTCCCGTGCCGCCTTCGAATGCGGCGGCGGTAAGGTTGAACTGAATGTCGAAATTGAGGGTTACGTTCCGTCCGTTCGTATAGCCTTTTTCTTTGAGAAGATATTCGAGCGTCATAGCGGGAACGCCGCCTTTGCGACCGGCGATGAATTCTTTTCCGTCGAGCCCCGTCCAATCGAAGTCCGGTTCGGCGGTGCGGGAAATAAGGAACGAGCCGTCGCGCTTCGTGAGCTGCGCGAAAACCTGCGGCGCGTTTTCCTTGCCGCCGAGAACGACGTACATCGCGGCTTCGGGACCCATAAGTCCGATATCGGCGGAGCCCGAAAGCAGTGCGGTCATCGATTTGTCCGCGCCGCCGCCGTTGGTAAGTTCTATTTCAAGTCCTTTTTCGGCGAAAAATCCGCGCTCTATCGCGGCGTATAGCGGGGCGTAAAAAATCGAGTGGGTGACTTCGTTTACTCTGACGAGCGTTTTGTCCGATTTCGGGGTGCAACCTATCGAGAAAGCGCATATGACGCAGGCGAGTAACAGACAAATTTTTTTCATAAACACGTTCGGCTTTTCTTTCCCGCCGCGCGCCGCCTTTTCAGGTAGCCCGAGAGGGCGTAAAAAGCCTTTACTCCTACAAAAATTATTACAATATATCGTATGCCCCGAGTGAAACAATTGACAACGCCGTCGAAAGAAGGTAGAATATCTCGGAAAGAATAATAACTTTAAAGGCGAAATTATGGAACTTAACAAAACGTACGATCCAAAGGAATTCGAAAGTCGCATATACGACGAATGGTTAAAAGAAGGATATTTTACCGCGCATCCCTCGTCCGACGGCAAAAAACTTCCTTACACGATCGTTATGCCGCCGCCTAACATTACCGGGCAGCTCCACATCGGGCACGCGCTCAACATGACGCTTCAGGATTCGCTCATCCGCTTCAAGAGAATGCAGGGATACGAGGCACTGTGGCTTCCCGGAACCGATCACGCGTCGATTGCGACCGAGGTCAAAATCGTCGAGAAGATCAGAAAGGAAGAGGGCAAGACCAAGCAGGAGATAGGGCGCGAAGAATTCCTTAAACGTGCGTGGGACTGGAAAAATACTTACGGCAACAGAATCGAAACGCAGATAAAGAGCCTCGGCGCGTCGTGCGACTGGTCGAGATTGTCGTTCACGATGGACGAACGTTGCTCGAAAGCCGTGTCTTACGTTTTCGTAAAACTGTATAACAAGGGTTTAATTTACCGCGGATCGAGAATAATCAACTGGTGTCCGTGTTGTAAGACCGCGCTTTCGGACGCCGAAGTCGAATATTCGGACGAAAATTCGTTCTTCTGGCATCTGAGATACAAAATCAAGGACGGCGACGGCTACGTGACGGTCGCGACCACTCGTCCCGAAACCATGCTCGGCGACACCGCGGTTGCGGTCAATCCCAAGGATCCGCGTTACACCGCGCTCGTCGGGAAAACGCTTATTCTTCCTCTTCTCGATAAGGAAATCCCCGTCGTTGCCGACAGTTACGTCGATATGCATTTCGGAACGGGCGCCGTCAAGATTACGCCTGCGCATGATCCAAACGACTTCGAAGTGGGACTTCGCCACAATCTTCCCGTCATCCGCGTCATGAACGACGATGGCACGATGAACGAAAACGCAGGGAAGTATCAGGGGCTTGACCGCTACGAGGCGAGAAAGGTCATCGTCGAAGATCTCGAAAAATGCGGCGCGCTCGTAAAAATCGAACCGCACGCCCATAACGTGGGACACTGCTATCGCTGTCATTCCACGGTCGAACCCATCGTTTCCAAGCAATGGTTCGTCAAGATGGAATCGCTCGCAAAGCCCGCGATCGAAGCCGTGAGAAACAAGAGCGTTAAGTTCACGCCCAAACGCTTTACGAAAGTTTATTATAACTGGATGGATAACATCCGCGACTGGTGTATTTCCCGTCAGTTGTGGTGGGGACACCGCATTCCCGCGTATTATTGCGAAGAGTGCGGAGAACTCGTCGTTTCCGAACACGCGCCCGAAAAATGCCCGAAGTGCGGGCATACGTCTTTCCGTCAGGACGAGGACGTTCTCGATACCTGGTTCTCTTCCGCGCTGTGGCCGTTCTCGACGCTCGGCTACCCGGACGACACGCCCGATCTTCGCTATTTCTATCCTACGGACACGCTTATCACCGCTTACGACATAATCTTCTTCTGGGTTGCGAGAATGATTTTCTCCGCGCTCGAACACACGGGCAAAGTGCCGTTCAGGGACGTTCTGATTCACGGAATCGTCCGCGACGCCGAAGGAAGAAAGATGAGCAAATCGCTCGGTAACGGAATCGACCCGCTGGAAATAATCGACAAGTACGGCGCGGACACGCTGCGCTTCTCGCTCATAAACGGCGTTTCCGCGGGTAACGACACGCGTTTTTCGACCGATAAGATCGAGGGCACGCGCAACTTCATCAACAAACTCTGGAACGCGAGCCGTTTCGTTCTCATGAACGCCGAAAACGTGGAGATCAAGGATATTTCCGAATGCAAACTCGGCGTTGCGGACAAGTGGATCGTTTCCCGCCTTAACGACACCGTAAAAGCGGTGACGCTCAATATGGAAAAATTCGAGATCGGTCTTGCCGCGACCGTCTGCCACGACTATTTGTGTTACGATTTCTGCGACTGGTATATCGAACTTTCCAAGCCCGCGCTTTATTCGGAGAACGAAAAACTCAAGTCCGACACGGTCAGCGTGCTCGTTTACGTGCTTAAACAATCGCTCAAACTTCTTCACCCGATCATTCCGTTCATAACGGAAGAGATATACACGCATATTCCGGGAACGGAAGGCA
The DNA here is from genome assembly GCA_934249215.1 of uncultured Clostridia bacterium. Lineage (GTDB taxonomy): Bacteria > Bacillota > Clostridia > Christensenellales > Borkfalkiaceae > HGM11416. The sequence continues at coordinate 5,405 of CAKQKN010000043.1, read as the reverse complement.
GCATAATGGTTTCGGAATTCCCGAAATACAATTCCAAGTTCGCTTACAGAAAGGACAAAGCCGCCGCCGAAACGGTTATGGCGATCATCAAGGGCTTGAGAAATCTGCGCGCGCAGGTCAACGCGCCTATGTCCAAAAAAGTCGATCTTTACGTCGTGACCGAGGACAAGAAACTCATCAAGAAAACGGCTTCGTACATCGAAAAACTCGCGGGGGTCAGCTCGATTAACTTCGTGGACGGCAAAAACGACGTCGGCGAAAAGGCGTTGTCGGTCGTTCTCGCCGGGTTCGAAATTTACGTGCCGCTGGGCGAACTCGTGGATATCGAGAAAGAGGTCGAAAGGCTCAAAGCCGAACTTGAGAAGGTGAACGCCGAAATCGCGTTTTCCGAAAACAAACTGAACAACCCCGGGTTTGCCGCAAAAGCGCCCAAGGCGGTTGTGGACAAGGAGCGCGAAAAACTCGCCGCAAATCTCGCGGTGAAAGAAAAGCTTTCTGCGTCCCTTGCCGAATACGAAAATTAAAAATTAAACTTATGAAGGAGCGGTTCGCGGACGCAACCAAGCGCGCGTCGCTCTTTTTTCGGTATTGAATATCGGGCTTCGGATTGATTTGCCCGATATGAACAGGAGTAAAATGAAAGGTAAAAATAAAAACTTAAAAATCAGATTTTTGGGAGGAGTCGGGGAGATCGGTAAGAATATGACCGCGTTCGAATACGGCAACGACATAATCGTCGTGGACGTCGGTCTGACCTTTCCGTCCATCGATATGCCGGGAATCGATCTCGTGATACCCGATTACGGATACGTGCTCGCGAACAAAGACAAAGTTCGCGGAATCGTTCTCACGCACGGGCACGAGGATCATATCGGCGGGCTTCCGTATCTGATGAAAGATCTTAAAAACGTACCCGTGTACGGAACGCGGCTCACGCTTGCGCTGTCCGAAAACAAACTGCGCGAGCAGGGCGTCAAGGGTTGCAAACTCAACGCGGTCAAGCCGTCGAGCAAAATCAAACTCGGTTGCTTTCAGGTGGAATTCATCAACGTCAACCATTCGATTCCCGGTTCTTGCGCGCTTGCCATAACGACGCCTGTCGGCGTTATCGTGCATTCGGGCGACTTCAAAGTCGATCTCACGCCGATTAACGGGGAGATCGCGGACATAACCCGCTTTTCTGAACTCGGCAAAAAAGGCGTGCTTCTTCTTATGTGCGAATCGACGAACGTGGAGCGCAAAGGCTACACGATGAGCGAGCAGGTGGTAAAAGAAACTTTCGAGGGGCTTTTTGCCGCCAACACGCGGCGCCGTCTTATCATCGCGACGTTTGCGAGCAACGTTTACCGCATACAGCAGATAATCAATACGGCGGCGAAATATAAGAGAAAAGTCGCTTTGTCGGGGCGCAGTATGATCAACGTTACGGAAGCCGCGGCGAAGATCGGCGAAATGGAAATTCCCGACGGCGTGCTCGTTGATATCGAAAAGATCAAGAACATTCAGGACAAAGACCTCGTGATTATCTCGACGGGCAGTCAGGGCGAGCCGATGAGCGCGCTCACGAGAATGGCGTCCGACGATCACACGCAGGTAAAAATCGGACCGAACGACACGGTCGTCATTTCCGCAAGCCCCATTCCCGGGAACGAAAAGAGCATATACAACGTTATAAACAATCTGTACCGCAAGGGTGCGGAAGTCGTTTACGACGATCTCAACAGCATTCACGTTTCCGGACACGCTTGTCAGGAAGAACTGAAAATTCTGCATTCGCTCGTCAAACCGAAATTTTTCATTCCCGTGCACGGCGAATACAGACACCTTAAAAAGCATTGTCAGCTTGCGAAAGACCTCGGCATGCGCGAAAGCAATATGCTCATCTGCGACATAGGCGACACGGTCGAGCTTAACGAACGGTCGCTTAAGAAAGGCGAGCAGTTCCACGCGGGCAGTAAACTCGTCGACGGGCTTACGATCGACGACACGACCACCGTCGTGCGCGACAGAATACACCTTGCCGAGGACGGAATCATCGTCGCTATCGTCTGCGTTTCCGCCGAAACGGGCGAAAGCATTCAGGATCCGTCGTTCATCTGCAAGGGAATAAGCCTCGGCGACGCGCTTTTAAACGATTGCAAAGCCTCGGTCGTCAGAACGATTTCCGATTTCGATATAAAAGACATAGGCGACAATCAGGAGTGCAGACATCAGCTGCGCAAAAACCTCAAAAACCTTATCTTTAAAAAGACCAAAAACACGCCGATGATCATTCCCGTGATCACGGTTATCTGATAACGCAGGATGCCCGGTCGAAATGAGCAAGTTCACTCAATCGAAAGTGTCGCTCGATATTGACGAGTCGATCAGAAAACGCCGCGAGGAAGCGATATCTGCGGGTATTCCCGTCATTTTGGACGAAAGCCTTAATCTGCTTCTTTTGACGGTAAAGATGCGAAAGCCGAAAAAGATTCTCGAAATAGGGACGGCGGTCGGCATGAGCGGGGTTTGTATGCTTCAGGCATGCGACGCGCGGCTCGTGACCGTCGAGCAGGACGAAACGAGCTATCGCGAAGCCGTCGGGAATTTCAGAAAGTACGGCGTCGAAAACAGGGTCCGCGCGATACTTGCCGACGCAGGCGACGTCGTCCGGTGCTACGAACCGTTTTTCGATTTCGTGTTTCTCGACGGAGCGAAAGCGCGGTATTACGACTATCTGCCCGATATAAAGCGGCTTTTGTCCGTCGGCGGCGTGCTGTTTGCCGACAACGTGCTTTTCCGCGGGCTTGTGGCGGGAGGAAAACCGCCGCACTCGGACATGACGATCGTTCGCAACATGCGCGCGTTTATCGACGATCTGGTGGCGGACGAAAATTATTCGACGTCCCTTCTCGACGTCGGCGACGGCGTTCTCATCGCATATAAGAACGCATAAAACGTGCGGGTTATAAACTCCGTAAAATCACATAACGCAAAACGAGCGCGCAAATCGATTTTGCGCGTTCCGTTCGTTTACTTAACCAACTTATGAAAAACTTTGAATTACTTGCCCCCGCGGGGAATTTCGACAAACTGAAAACGGCGATATATTACGGTGCGGACGCGGTTTACGTCGGCGGCACGGCGTTTTCTCTGCGCGCGTTTTCGGATAATTTCGACAACGAAGAGATGAAAAAAGCGATCGAATACGTTCACGCGGCGGGCAAAAAAATATACGTTGCCGTCAATATTCTCGCGCGGAACCGCGATTTCGAAAGGATAGGAGAATATCTTAAATTTCTCGAATCGGCGGGCGCGGACGCGGTGATTTTGTCCGATCCCGGCGTGGTTTCGCTCTGCGCGCGCACTTGTCCGCGGCTCGACATTCATTTGTCGACGCAGGCTTGCACGCTCAATAAGTATTCGGCGAAGTTCTGGGTGGGTCTCGGCGTGAAGAGAATCGTTCTCGCGCGCGAGCTGTCGCTTGCCGAAGTGAAAGAGATTTCCGACTATTGCGGCGGTGAAATCGAAGTGTTCGTCCACGGCGCGATGTGCATTTCTTACAGCGGGCGTTGCCTTTTGTCCAACTATCTCACGGGGCGCGACGGAAACCGCGGCAGCTGCGTTCAGTGTTGCAGATGGGAATACGAGATACGCGAAAAGAACAAGGGCGGCGAGTTTCTGCCCGTCGAAGAGGACGAGCGCGGAACGTACATTTTTAACAGCAAAGATCTCAATCTGATCGATTATCTCGACGAGGTGAAGAAAAGCGGCGCGGTGTCGCTCAAGATCGAGGGTCGAATGAAGAGCGAGTATTATCTCGCGACCGTCGTCAACGCTTACCGCCGCGCGATCGACAGATACGAAGCATGCGGAGCGGACTATAAAAACGACAAAGTGTTCGACGAGGAAGTCGCGAAAACCGCTCACCGCGCGTTTACAACGGCGTATACGCTCGGGAACAACGATTCGACCGTCAACTATTCCGATTCGCAAAGTCGGGGCGAGCGCACTTTTGCCGCGTTCGTTCTGGGAAGCGGCTCGGACGAAAACGGAAGTTACGTTCTCGTCGAAATGCGGAACAGATTCAAGGTCGGCGAAAAACTCGAGGTGCTTTCTCCGTCCGATAGTTTTAACGAGATAATCGAGGTTTCGCGCATGGCGGACGACGAAAGCGGCGCGGAAATAACCGACGCAAAACTCGTTCAGCAAAAAATCAGAATCTATACGGACGTGAAACTCTCTCACGGCGACATTCTGCGTAAATAACGGCGTGCGGCTTTTTGCTTGCTCGTAGCGGGCAAGAACGACGAATATAATTCCTTCCCGAGGCATAAGATATCGTTAAGGGGACGAATCATGTTCGTTGATTTTTTATCTTTCATAATCGGGAAGATCGTGTTTTTTTGCGGCTCGCTCGCGGGGGACAGCTTTCCGAAACCGCTTTCGAAAGAGGAAGAACGCGTTTGTCTTATCGCTTGCAAGAACGGCGACGCCGAGGCGCGCGAAAAACTCATCAGACACAACCTGCGTCTGGTTGCGCACGTGGTCAAAAAATATCAGGGCGCGTACGATAACGACGATCTTATTTCGGTCGGAACGATAGGGCTCGTCAAGGCGATCAACACGTTCGACGCGTCGAAAGGAACACAGCTTGCCACTTACACCGCGCGGTGCATCGAAAACGAAATTCTGATGCTTCTTCGCTCGAACAAAAAATATAAAGCGGACGTTTCCATATCCGAGGTGATCGGAACGGACAAAGAGGGCAACGAACTCAGCCTTATGGAACTTCTCGCCGTCGACGAAGAAAGCGTTTTGTCGCAGGTGGAACAGAGCGTGTTCCGCGAAAAACTTCTCGCGATCGTGAAAGCTTGTCTTACGGACAGAGAATATACGGTGATCGTTCTTCGTTTCGGGCTTAAGGGCAACGCGCCCCTTTGTCAGCGCGAGGTCGCTTCTCTTCTTAAGATTTCGCGCTCGTACATATCGCGGATAGAGAAAAAATCGCTCGAAAAGCTCAAAAAATATATAACGGAAAACAGAATAGAGTTTTATTGAAAGTTTATTTAAAGCGGGGCGACGATTCTTTGACAATCGTCGTTTTTTTTGATAGAATATCGGAAGTCGTTCGTGGTCGTTCGTGGTCGTTCGGGCCGGGCGACGGGAGGCGGAAAATGAAAAGAATCATCGTTGTGACGGGAGCGAGCAGCGGACTCGGCAAAGAGTTCGTCGTGCAGATATCAAAAAAAGAAAAAGTCGACGAAGTTTGGGCTATCGCGAGGAGAACGGACAGGCTCGAAGAACTTGCGTCGCTCGTCGACGTGAAAATCGTGCCGCTGTCGATCGATCTGAGCGACGGAGCCGCGATTTCGGCGTATAAGCAAAAACTCGAGGAAGAAAAACCCGAGATCGTCGTTCTTGCG
>CAKQKN010000042.1 GCA_934249215.1 uncultured Clostridia bacterium | reverse complement strand
ACGAAAAGTTTCAATCCGTTCTCTTCGATAAGGACCGCGTCGGGAACTTCGCCATATAAAAGCCCCGTTTTTTCTTCAAGTCCCTCTTTCTTTCTCACGGCGACGTCGCTCCGCTCGTAAATGCCTTTCGGCTCAAATATCTTTACGAGAATTCCGACGATCATGTCTATTCTCTTATCCATTCCCAAAGACAGAAATTGACAAGACAGATAATCGCCGTACTTATCGACGATAAGCGCGGGCAGAAGATCCGATTCGCCGAAAACGACTCTGTATGCGGAAGAATATCCGAGCTTTTTCCGATATTCCGCCGCCGCCCTTATCCTTCTTTCGAAAAACGCCTCGTCTATCGGCTCCTCTTTATACGACAAAACGCGGACGATGATTTTTGACAAATGATTTATATAACCCTGCGCAACGAACCTGCCGTCCGAAGCGCATACGCGACATACGTCGCCTTGCTTTCCACTCCCGTCTATTTTCAGTACTTCATTGGCAAATATCCACGGCTCGCCGCGCAGAATCCGCTTTTCTTCGTTCTTTTTTAAAAATACGGTATACATTATAAATGGAAAATTTTAGAAAACTGTTGTTTTATTGACGCACTGCCAAAAATGAAATATCCGAGCGTTACAAGCGCCGAAAAAACTATGTTGATGATGTTCAGCAATTTAAATGAATCGACTTTAAGCAGAATTATCACCGAGGTAACGCAAAGAATGAAAGTTATCGTCATAAACGACAACATCCACGACTTATCTTTCTTGATCAAAATTATCATGACGAGAACGGTCGTCGCACACAACGATACCGACGGAAAAACGAAATCGGACAGCCAGTCGTGAGTGTCCGAAAGTTTGTTGCTCGCCCACAATATAAACAAAAGAGACAGCAGTTGAAAAAAGACTTTTTCAAAGATACCGCGACGAGATATTATTGTGTGCGCAACGAGAATCCAGACGTAAACCAAACCGCTGATAACCATCAGCGCCCATGGTATTTCGGGATCTACCATATTGTTTATGATAAGACAGATCGAAACCACGCACAAAGTCATGAAAACAAAAAGTTTCGTGACGAAATCGTTATGTTTTTTGCTGTGCTCGTTAACCTTTCTTTCCGCAAAAAGTTGAGTTTCGGACGAACCTTCACCGGAAAGTTCTCTGAAACACAGCGGACAATAGTCTTTTTCGGAGTCGACGTAAACCTTGCATTCTTTGCAATATTTCATAAATCTTCCTCCCAATAGTTGCTCGTAACGGTAAGTTCGATTCCGTTTTCCGCAAGTTTTCTGAACAATATCCGCTCTATGTCGTTTTCAACGTAACCTCTTGCCGACGAAATATATATTTTACCGTTATACCCGATAACGCCGAGATTTTGTTTGGCGGATTTCGTCGGACCGATCAGGAACGTAATATCTTTTAGTCTGCCGTTAAAGCACTCCGGCGTTTTTATAAGCCCGATATTGCTCACGTCACCCGATTGCAGATTTTCGCCGACGCGCATATAACTGATTTTCATCGCGATATCCTTAAGGAACAACGGCACGACTTTCATAAGTATATTTTTTTCGAGTTTGACGTTGTAGTGAATCATCTTCTCGATTTCTTCCGTTTCAAGCCCTTTAGCCATTTGTTCATGGCACATTTTAATGCAGTCCTCGAACGAAATATCTTCGTGGAAGTCGTGTTTGCACCGGACGTAAAGAGTGAAGTTCCGCATGGTTTTGGAAGAAAAACGCGAACGCAAATTTATCGGCACGAGAATTTTAACGTCCTTGTTCTTGACGGGCTTATCCTTAAGCCATGCCTCGTATATCGAAAGCATATACTGCGCGACAAGATATTCGGTTATCGTCGCGTTATAACTTTTTGCCGCGCGCTTAAGATCGTCCACCGAACAAACCGCCGAAATTATTCCGCAACCGTCGTAATCGTACGGTCTGCCTTTAAAACGATAGGCATCCTTTTCAAAAAGGGAAATCCCCGCTTTTTTCTTATCGAACACGCGGAAAGTATCCTCGGCTTCGTCGAAAACGTGCGGCGCAGCCGACGGACGTATCAAGCCCTCGGTTTCAACGTCGTCGCCGCGCATCGAAAAATAATTGAACAACAATTCGAGAAAGAAATTTATTCCTCCCGTTCCGTCCGTAAGACAATGGTGAAAGTTTATCGTTATTATGTCTTTTCTGTAAAACACTTCGAACATGAAACCGTTGTTCTTTTCCTGTTCGATTTTGCGCAGATAATTCGCGGGTTGCGGCTTGCAAGTCGCCTGACGAGGATTGCTTTCGAGATAATACCAGAAAAAACCTCTTTTAAGCGTAGTTTTGAACGTCGGCATTTTCTGCAACTGCGCGTTCAGCGCACGGTTAAGCAAATCGGGATCGACGTCCTCGTCTATTCTTGCGGAAAACGAAAAAACGAACGGACTTTCCGAGTTCGTATTCGGCGGATAAATTTTTGCCGCGTTGTCGAGCGGATACCAGTTTTTCTTTAACATATTTTACCCTGTGCTTATTACTCCGAGAAATAATTATACTGTAATATTTTGAACGAAACCACGGCGCGAGTGCCGTTTCTTTCTATTTCCAGACTGACGTTCGTTCCGATTTTGAGCTGTCCCGCCAGTTTAACGTAAAACCAATCGTAAAAATCGCTCGCGAGAGTTACCTTTATATCTTCGCCGTCGTCGATTTTAAACGACTTGACGACGTCGCCGACTTTTATGCCGTTTCCTTTGGCATAAAAACTTCCGTCCTGCGAAACTTCGGTAAACTTGACGTCCTCCGGCAAGCCCCAAGAAGTGCTTACGTTTTCGACGGCAAACCCGAGTTTATATCTTCCCGAAACGCAATGCTCTTCGTTGTTGATTATTTCCGAGCACACCTTGATTGCGGTAGACACGGGAAGAACGAAGCCGTTCCACCCCTCGCTCGCGCCCATTTTGCCGTTTATGATTCCGAGAAGCACGCCGCCGTTTTCAGAAAACAGCCCGCCGCCGGAAGAACCTTCTCCGACAAACGCGTCCGTCAGATAATACGATTCGTAAACGCCCTCGCCCACCGAATAAAAATAGTTTTCGGCGGATATTATTCCGCGCGAAACGACGTTCACGTTTTTTCCGAGCGCATCCGCCACTGTTAAGACGCTTTTCCCGACGAACGAATATTCTTCACCCTCTTCCGCTTCCGGAAGATCGCAAATAAATGCGGGATCGAGTTTTTTGTCGACTCTGAGAACGCATAAATCGGTCTGCGGATCGGTTCCGATAAGGCGCGGCGCAAGCGCGGTTTCGCTCTCGCGGGCATAAACGCTTACCGAAGTCGCCCCGACGATAAGGTGGTGAGATATAACGATATAACTGACTTTCTCCGTATTGTCGGAAGAAAACCCGGTAACGACGCCGGATTCGCTCTTTTTAACCGAACCGCCCTTGCCGTCGGAATACGTTGCGACGACCGTGACGACGCTCTTGTTTATCCTCGAAACGGTCTTCGAGAGATCTTCGTTGAAGTGCTCTGCCATCTGATTCTTATCGACGTAAACGACGTTTACCGGAAGCCCCGGTTGATTGACGTCGGGTTTTACGACGGACGACCCGCTGCCCGAATCGTCGGAAGTCTTCGGATTATAAATCAGGCACCCGGAAAAACAACTTGCTGCGATAATCGCGACAGTCACCCCTATAATTATTCTCTTAATCGTTTTCTTCATTACGTTTCTCCACTTAATAGGATATTTATCCTGCAACGCCGAATTTGCTTTTTATCGTTTGTTCATACTCTCGATTTTTGACATTCAACCGCAATTTTCTTCATCCATCGAAGACCATTATACCATAATTCTCCGATATGGCAAAACAAAATCGTCCGCCGCCCGAAAAAAACGAAATGTTAAGACGGAATTTGCAAATCAGACTCGCAAATATCCGAATTTTTCGTTTTCATCAAAACGATAACCGTAAACACGAAAACGGCAATCGCGACAACCGCCGTCGCAACGATCTGCGTCGTCGTCCAGATACTTCCTTCTATAATTCCGTAGCCCGTGGCAAGACCGCCGATATTGTATATGAAATGCAATGCGACGGGGCAATAAATGTTACCCGTGAAGTACAGCGCGGTCGCGCACATTCCGCCGACAAGGAAAGAATAGCCGACCTGCATGACGACGGAACCTATCGACGCGCCGCCGAATAAATTTACGATATGCGTAAGCCCGAAAAAGAGGGACGATAAAAAGACGGACAAAAACACGCCGTTCTTTTTGTCTTTGAACTTCCGAAGTATTACGGGAAAAACGAGTCCGCGAAAAGCCGTTTCTTCAAGAATAACTCCGCCGAGACATGCGAGCGCATATGAAACAGCGATTCCGAAATTTACGTCTTTAGAAATCCGGGCACTCCCTGAAAAAAGTGCGAAAAACGGAATATTGTTGAGCGCGACGAGAAAAAAAAGCAAAACGTTCCGACAGCCGGACTTTGGTTTGCCGAACTTTAAAAGCGACTGCGTTTTAACCTCGAACATCAACCATACGGTTACTGCGGAACATAGTGTGCGGGAAAGAAAAACAGACAAAAGCCCGAGTGCCTTTGCGCTTTTCGGAATCAGCCCGAAAAAGTCCGAAGGAAAACTCGCCGCGCCGATTACGTAAAGAATCACCACCGAAACGAAACGCCATGGAGACTCTTCTGAATATCTGTATAAGTTGTCGTTTTTCTTCGACATGCGTTTTTTAACTCCAAAATGATTTTTAAACTTCAGTCATCGCGACTTTGCGAACGAGCCGTCAAATTGTTTTTTATATTTCAGGACGCGAGCGACGTATTCCCTGGTTTCCTTGAACGGAACGACGGTCAAAGTTTTACCGTCGGACGACAGCGTTTCGTCTTCGAGCCAGCCCCGAACGCGACCTTCGCCTGCGTTATATGCGCAAAGCACCTCAAATTCGCCGTCGAATTTTTCGAATAAATAGCGAAGATACGCGGCGCCGAGCGTAACGTTGCACTGCGGATCTTTAAGCCTGATCTGACCGGCATACCCGATTTTATCCGCAATGTAACCTGCTGTTTCGGGCAAAAGCTGCATCAGTCCCACCGCGCCTTTTTCGGACACGGCGTCCTTATTGAACCCGCTTTCCGCTTTCGCCACGGCAGCAAGGAGAGCCGGTTCGAGATCGTATTCGCGAGCCGCGCCGCTTATTTGCCCCGCGTATCTGTACACCGAACGCCATCCGCTTGCAGCCGACCAAACGACGCACAAGACCGCGACGACGATAACCGCGGCGGGAATAATCAAATATAGTTTATCACTCTTTTTGTCGTAGTTCACTTAACACCTTTCTTACTTTTTCTTCCAGCGACTCTACGTCGCCGTCGTTCATTATAACGATATGTAAAGAAAGGTCGTTATTATCATAATCGAACTGATTCTTTGCGCGCATTTCGACGTCCGATACAGGCACTCCGTCGCGCTTCGCCGCGCTTTTCAGCCGTTCCGACAAAGCACGCTTTACGACGATCACTTCATCGAACGATTTTTCAAGCCCGCTTTCGAACAAAAGCGGCACTTCGAAGAAAACGAGCCCGCCGCCCGAGTTTTCCGCTTTTGCGAACGCGGCGGCGATTATCCTTTCGTGCGTGAAAGAATCGAGCTTTTTAAGTAAAGTTTTATCGCTGAATACTTTTTTGGACACGGCGGCACGATCGAGCGTCGCTTTTCCTTTTTCGATTAAAGGTTTAACCCCGATCGTTTCGCATATACCGAGCACGAATTCTTCATTTTCGAGCAGTTCGGAATATACTTCGTCGAGATCAATCGTTTCATAGCCGAACCGAGCGATAATATTGATAACGGTACTCTTTCCGCTTCCGATACCGCCCGTAACCGCAATTCTTTTCGTCTTTTTCATAATTTACTTTGCATCGAACCAGTTCTTGCCGCTACTTACGTTCACCGTAAGCGGAACGGACAACGAAACGGCATTCTCCATTTCTTCGCGCAGAATTTTTTCCGCTACGGCGCGATCTTCGATTCTTGCGTCGAGTATGAGTTCGTCGTGAACCTGAAGAATTAAAAGCGTTTCGGGAATTTCCTTTTTCAGGCGTTTTTCGACGTTTATCATCGCGATTTTAATTATATCCGCGGCAGTTCCCTGTAACGGCATATTCATCGCGGCGCGCTCGCCGAAAGAACGAACGTTATAATTAGACGACGATATTTCCGGGATAAAGCGCCTTCTGCCGAACGCGGTGCTCACGTATCCGTGTTCTTTCGCGAAAAGCACGTTCGAGTTCATGTAATCTTTCACGCTCGTATAGGTCGCAAAATATTTATTGATATACTCCGCCGCAACTTTCGGCGCGACATGAATGTTTTTGGCAAGCCCGTATTCACTGATACCGTAAATAATGCCGAAATTCACCGCTTTTGCGCTTCTGCGTTGCTCGGGTGTTACGTCTTTGAGCGCGACGCCGAAAACCTGCGACGCAGTAAGCGCGTGAACGTCCTCGCCCGAATTGAACGCCGCAATATGCGGCTCGCACTTCGAATAATGCGCAAGCAAACGTAACTC
>CAKQKN010000041.1 GCA_934249215.1 uncultured Clostridia bacterium | reverse complement strand
ATGCAGGGCGGCAAATATTTTGCGGTTGACGACGTGTCCGAAACGCCGGGCGAGTGCGTCGAACAGTTCATCATGCGCTTTTACGACAAGAACAATCAACTGCCCGCCGAAATTCTGACGAATATCGATTTCGAGAACGTTTCCCTTCTCGAAGGGTATTTTAAGGAAAATCACGGCAAAAAGGTTAATATCGTTTGCCCGAAACAAGGAGTGCGCCGACAGCTTGTGCAGATGGCGGAGGTGAACGCCGCCGACTATCTCGAAAAATCGATCGATAGAATCAGACATAAGGACGATATGACGGTGCTTGCGTGCAATCGGATGCAATCGGTTCTCGGGCTGAAAAAATATCCCAGGCGCACGGAATGTTACGATATATCGAACATTTCGGGGGTGGACAAGGTCGGCTCGATGGTGGTGTTTATCGACGGCGTTAAAAGCCCGGACGACTATCGCCGATTTAGAATCAAAACGGTCGAGGGATCGGACGACTTTGCGAGCTTGAAGGAAGTTCTCACCCGCAGAATAGAGCGGCTTTCCACCGATCCCGAGCGTTTTCCGAAACCCGATCTCGTCATAATCGACGGCGGCAAGGGGCAGTTGTCGGCGGTAAAGGAAGTTTTCGACGAATACGGTTTCGACGTCGATCTTATTTCGATCGCCAAAAAGCAAGAAGAAATTTTTACGACGCGGTCGGACGAGGCGGTACTTCTCGAACGGCGGGACTATGCGCTCCGACTTTTACAGCGTATAAGGGACGAAGCGCACCGCTTCGCGATAACCTATCACAGAAGTCTGCACCTGAAAAAGAGTTTTGCGTCCGAACTGTCGCAAATCCCGGGGCTCGGTAAAAAACGCATCGACGCTCTTCTTAACAAGTTCGGAAGCGTTGCGGAGATCGCGGCCGCGACCGTCGAAGAACTCGCCGAAACAGAGGGCGTAGGGGAAAAACAAGCGCAGATCATTTACGATAAATTCAACGGCGGGGAGTAAGCTCGTCGTATTTAACCGAATAAACGAAATATGCGATAATCGACTTAGGGATTCCATTCGTCATCACTAATTATTTTTGCGGGAATAAATCGGTTTTTGCTGTGTTAAACTCCCATCAACGTACATCAAGTACGATTTCGGTCGTTTGCCTTGCAAAAACCGTACCGCAAGCGGCGATTCCTTCGCCGCAAAAATGCGTAGCACCGAAAAGAGCGTATTTTTAGATGATTTTCCGCGAGCGTGAGGGATGCTGTACTGGACGTACTGCGCCCGAGCGGTCACGGAAAAGGGCTAAAAAGTCGCCTTTTCGGTAATTAGTGATAATGATTGGAATCCCTAGGCAGACTTTTTTTGAAAGCGGGTCTATTGATTACTGAAAACGGAGAAAAATATGAACAAGAACAAAAAAATCGAACAACCGACCGAATGCGAAGTGACTTGCGACGAATTTGCCGAACAGCTCGGGCTTGAAATAATTTATCGCGGGAGAGGCAATCTTATCGTTTCCGACATAAGCGTATCCCGCCCGGGGCTTCAGCTCGCGGGCTATTTCGGACATTTTGCGGGGAACAGGGTTCAGGTTCTCGGAAACGCCGAACACGAGTTCCTCAAAGGTATGTCTGAGGATAAAAAGAAGCCCGTGCTCGAAAAATTGTTTGCGAGCAACATTCCCTGTCTTATAATCGCGCGCAATCTCGAAGCGGATCCCACGCTCGTTTCGTTCGCCGAAAAATATTCGTGTCCGCTCTTCCGCTCGTCGTCAATAACGACGGTGCTTATTCACGATCTGATGATATATTTCAATGAACTGCTTGCTCCCGAAACGGTCGTTCACGGCGTTCTTCTCGACATATCGGGCGTCGGCGTTCTGATAACGGGTAAGGCGGGCGTAGGTAAGAGCGAAACGGCGCTCGAACTCATTTCGCGCGGGCATCGGCTCGTTGCCGACGACACGGTGGTTATCAAAAACAACGGTGAAATTCTCGTCGGCTATTGTCCCGGGAAAATCAAGTATTATATGGAAGTCCGCGGGATCGGAATCATCAACGTCAAGAACATGTTCGGTCCCGGCGCCATTCGCCCCGAAAAGACCGTCGAACTCGTTGCGGAACTCGTGCCTTGGAACGAACTCAACGACTACGATCGGCTGGGCGACGTTCGGCAGACCACCGATATTTTGGGAATGAGCGTGCAGAAACTCGTCATCCCCGTAAGCCCGGGACGAAATATCCCCATCATCATCGAAACCGCCGCGCGCAAATTCCGCCTTGAAGAGTTCGGCTATTCGGCGATCGACGAACTTTTAAGCACGGCTTTTGCAAAAACCGACGCAAACAAATAAGGAAGAAATCCATAGGGATTCCATTCCTTATCACTAATTACCGAAAAGGCGACTTTTTAGCCCTTTTCCGCGACCTCTCGGGCGC
>CAKQKN010000040.1 GCA_934249215.1 uncultured Clostridia bacterium | reverse complement strand
AACAGTATGCCATACGTTGAAGGTTGTTTAACGCATAAGTAACCGATTTTGCGCCGCACAAACAACAACGAGCTCGGTTCTTTTATGGCTTTGCAAAAACCGATTTATTCCCGCAAAAATAGTTAGTTATAATGATTGGAATCCCTACCGCCATACCTTTTATTTTGCAAGGTATTGCAAACGCAATGTGTTGCAAATCGCACGAAAATGTGGTACAATCCAAACAAAGAAAAGCAGATATAGCCCGAGGATACATTATGATTATAAGCGTCAGAATCGAAAACTATCTCGTATATTCGTCAAGCGTGGATTTTTCGCTCCTCGCGGATAAGCGCATCCGCAGATTCGGCGGGAGCGTCGCGGACGTGGGCGGTTTTTCCGTGCTGAAAGCGGCGTGCGTTTACGGTGCCAACAACGTGGGAAAATCCTGCACCATCCGCGCGATCGACACCATAAAAAACGCGCTTTCCGGCAAAGAAACGAAAATCGTTCCGAATATTTTTTCGGGCGACTCCGCCGTATCGCTCGGAATTTCTTTCACCGTGGGCGAAAAGGCGTATTCGTTCGACTTCACTTACGACGAAAGTGCCGATAACAGTGCTCCGCGCGGGTTTATTCGCGAAAGACTGCTTCTTCTCGACAATAAAAACGGACGGTACGGCGAAACCGAATTATATTCTTTCGACGCCGAAAACGACGAATTGAAAATCGCGACGGAAAACGGAGAAGCAGTCGGAACGAAAAACGGAGAAGCGACCGAAACGGAACGCGCGAAATCTTTCAAAGTCGAAGTTCCGGCCACGGAAACGCAAACCGAAAACGAGCAGACCGAACGAAAAATTCTTCACATTTTCTCGCTTTCGAAAAAATTCGGCGAACTGAAAAAATATTGCGATATACTCGAAAGTTTTTCCGAAAGCGTCGAATGGCTGGACATGACGACTATCTCGCTGAAAAAAACCGTCGCCGAACTGAAAAACGGCGGAAAACGCGCAAAACTCGTAAACGAATTTTTGAAAAACGCCGATCTTGAAATCGAGGAGATTTTTTACGACGATTCGGAAAAAAATTCGCCTATAAGTCCGAAAATGCCCATTTACGACGGCGTCGCGCCCGAAGACGTTCCGCGACTTTATACCATGCGGCGGGGCGTTAAAGTAAGGAGCGACGTTTACGATTCTTCGGGAACGAAAAAGATAATTGCGGCGGCGAGTTATTTCGTCGAAGCGTTGTCGGAGGGCAAAACCCTCGTCATCGACGAACTCGATTCGGGACTGCATTTTAAACTGACGCGCGCGGTCGTGGCGCTGTTCAACAACCCGCTTTGCGAACGGGCGCAACTTATTTTCACCACTCACGACGTAACCCTTCTCGACTGTAAAAATCTTTTTCGGAAAGACCAGATCTGGTTCGCGGCGAAAGACGCGGACGGCGAATACCTCTATTCTCTCGACGATTTCGACGACTGCGGAAGCGCGCCCGACATAAAAACGCTTTATGGCAAATATAAGGCGGGAATGCTCGGGGCGTTGCCCGAACCAAATCTCGTTTCGGTAATTTTGAAAGGCGGCGAAGAAGATGACGAATAATATAAGAAAAAAGCCGCCTATAAGGCGGTTATCGCGTGTTTTGATAATTTGCGAAGGGTACGAGGAATACGACTATTTAAGCGCGTTGATCCATGAAAACGTCTGGAGCGACAAACTCGTGATTTCGATCAAAAACGCAAAATCGCTCGACAACGTGGCGGGACAATATCAATATGAATACGCAAACGGGAACTACGAATACATTTTCGTTCTCTGCGACACGGAGGTTTCCCCTTACCGTCAGTTCCGACTGCTCACGAGAAAAATCAATTCCACCCGCGGCAAAAACGCCGCCCCTGACGTGATTTGTTTTGCCAACCCATGCACGATGCAGATCGTTCTGTCGCATTTTGAACGCGTCTTTCTCGAAACCAATCAGAAGGACGGCAACGCTCCGCTGATCTATCGGCTTACGGGCGTCAGCGGCTACCGCGCGAGCAGACTGCAACGCGAAAAAATCGCTTCGCTTATCACCGCGGAAAACTATCGGACAATGAAAAAGAATATTTTCTATCTCGAAACCGACTACACGAAAATTCCGTCCACAAACGCTTTCAGGATCTTTTCTTCCCTCGAATCGGGCGTCATCAAGAGAAATTAAAGCAAAAAGCCTCACTATAAGTCGATTAAACGCATTTTCGACGTTTTAAGATTTATGCGGAAACGCCGTACTCCGCGATCTTTTTCAACAAAAAACGTAAAAGTTCGTTCATTCTTGCCCGATCTTCCCTATCTGTCGGCAGTCGCCTTAAGATAATCCGGAGTTCGTCGAGCTTGTCGTTTTCGTCCGGCTGAAGATTTTTCGCCTTGAGCGCTATTATCAGATTATTCACGTAACCGACGTTCACGTCGGGAATTTTGCCAGCGGAAAAGACTTTGTCCAAAAGCTTTGTCGACTTCGGTTTCTCGTTTTCTTCTTCTCGCCGGAAACGCTCGTTTTCCGTTTCGATTTCGTCGCCCGTGTCAGCGTCAAAATCCGCTTTTTCTTCGGACAAGCCCGCGTATGAGTCGATTATCGGACTTTTTTCATTGTGCACCGGCGCCGTTCCGCACCTTATTATTCCCCGTTCCTCTTCCCTCGCAGATTTGATTTTCTTTTCCGACGCACACAATTTCCGCTCGTCGAAAAAAAGCGCGAACCAGAAAAACATGCAGACGGCGAACTGCGAAAGACAGAACGCATACGCGTCGGCGCCGCTTTCGAAATATTTCCCGGCAAACGCGCTTTCGCTTATGCACAAAACGGCGTTTATGAAAAAAGCAATTTCGTAAAATACGAACAGCCCGACGCTCCCGCGCCCCCTTTTGCCCGCCGCGTTCACCACGATAAGCCTTATCGCCGCGACGAGAATGCAGACGGAGAATAAACCGAGCGCGATATAATAGTTCAGCCCGAGGAGCGCGAAATTTTTTAGCGCGCTTGTAATTAAAAACAAAATACGATCCATAATCCTTTAGTAAGCGACCGACGATAAACGGCGCTTTTTTCACGAACGATTATGAACCGTATTTTTATTTTTTATACCGATATGAATCTGACTATATACCGATAGGAACTTCGGCTTAAAGTCGAAAACTTAAAGCGTGCGGATCACTAAAGCGTGCGCGCGAGGAATTTTTTCGTCCTTTCCTCTTTCGGATGAACGAAAATATCTTCGGGCTTCCCCTCTTCGATGATTACGCCGCCGTCCATAAACACGACGTGCGACGCAATGTCGCGCGCAAAACTCATTTCGTGGGTTACGACGACCATCGTCAGCCCGCTTTTCGCAAGTTCGGTCATTACCGAAAGAACTTCGCCGACCATTTCGGGGTCGAGCGCGGAAGTCGGCTCGTCGAACAAAAGCACGTCCGGCTGCATCGCAAGCGCGCGAGCGATCGCCACCCTCTGTTTCTGCCCGCCCGAAAGTTGCGACGGGCGCGCGTCGGCATATTCCGCCATTCCGACCATTTTCAGATATTTATAAGCAAGCTCGGTTGCTTCTTCCTTGCTCATTTTGAGAACTTTCATCGGACCTACCGTGCAGTTTTTAAGCACGTTCATGTTCTTGAAAAGATTGAACGACTGAAAGACCATTCCGACTTTTTTTCTGTATTCCGACGGTTTTTCGTTCTCAACAACATTCACTCCATCGAAGAATATCTCGCCGGACGTCGGCGTTTCAAACAAATTCAGACAGCGCAAAAGCGTTGATTTCCCGCTCCCCGACGAGCCGATTATACACGTAACGTCGCCGCGACGAACGGAAAAATCTATGTCGCGAAGAACGACGTGATCGCCGAAAGTTTTCCCGAGGTGCCGTATCTCGATCAGCGTATCGCTTACCGCCGCATTTCTTGCGGTTTCGTTTGCGGGCGCAGCTTTCTCTCTCGCCGCGTTTTCGTTCGTTTTCATTCTGTTATCCGCCGTATTACGCATCTATATTTCCTCCTTCGGTTTTATGTTCTTTCACGAAAGCCTCCGCGTCCATATTCTGCGAGCCCTGAATCGAATAATCTTTCTTTCCGTCCATTTTCTTTTCGATAAAACGGAGAACCCGCGTTATGGTAAACGTCAATATGAAGTAAATCACCGCCACCAGAAGATATGTCGCGATAATCTGATAATTACCCGAAACGATCGTCTTTGCATAGAAGAACAATTCGGTAAAGCCGATCACGTTAAGCACCGAGGTGTCCTTTATGTTTATGACGAACTCGTTCGCGACCGACGGCATAATGTTGCGGAGCGCTTGCGGAAGAACGACGTAGCGCATCGTCTGCGAGTGCGTCATACCGATCGCGTGGGCGCCCTCGAACTGACCTTTGCTGACGGAAATGATACCGCCGCGAACGATCTCCGCCATATATGCGCCCGTGTTGATCGACACGATGAACAGACCGGAGAAAATTACGTCGAGGGTTTTCCCGTTGTTAAGCACGGCAAAACCCCAGAAAATTACCATTGCCTGAACCATCATCGGCGTGCCGCGGAAAATTTCTATGTACGCGGACAATATCCAATCGCCGATTTTTTTGATGACTTTAAGCACTTTGCCCGATTTTTTGTTCACGTTGGGATCGGGAATCGTGCGGTAAACGCCGATCAGAATTCCGATGAGAAGTCCGATCACCGTACCGATGAGCGAAACGAGCAAAGTATAGCCGATACCTTTAGCGATGAGCGGGAAATATTCAACGAGAATGTTCCACATCTGCGCAAAAATGTTTTTCTGCTGCTCGGGAGCGTTGAGATAAGCGGTCGCGTTCTCGATCATCTCGAGGCGATCTTCTTCGGTTATCCCCGCGAGAATGCTGTTGATTTCGTCCTTAAGTTCGCTCCCTTTTTTAAGTCCGACGGCGATCTGCGTATCCTCGGGCGAACAAGTAAAGCCCGTCGTATTGTTTTCGAGATGAACGTACGTAAGTTCGGGGTTCTGCGCACAATCGGCTTTGGCGCCCGGTTCCTCGGCAACGTATGCGTCGATAGTCCGCGCCTTAAGCGCCATCGTCATCATCGGAAAATCTTCCATAGGCTGCCCGGCGATAATTCCGTAAGTCGCGGCTTGTTCCTGAAGCGCGACGTCATGGAAAGTTCCGCGCTGTGCAACCACGTTTGCGCCCGAAAAATCGGAAAGCGACGTTGCTTTTGCATAATCGCCGTCCGCGCGAACGACGAGAACGAGTTTGCTTTCGTAATATGCGTCGGTGAAATCTATCGTCTGCTTGCGTTCCTCGGTGGGGCTCATGCCCGCTATGATGAGATCGAGCGAACCCGCGGTAATCGCACCGACAAGCCCGTCCCATTCATATTTTACGATCACAAGTTCGCGGTCGAGCCCTTCGGCGATACGCTTCGCTATCATAACGTCGTAGCCGTTGACGTAACCTTCGGCGTTGGAAATTTTGACGGCGCCGTCCGCGTCGGAATATTTAGGATAATTATACGGCGGGTACGCGCATTCCATACCGACGTATAATTTGTCTTTTTCTCTCTGCGTTCCGCACCCGGTAAAAAATACCGACGAGGCGGCGACGAAAAGCGCGATAAAGATCATCGCCGCTCTTTTCAGTTTGCTTTTCATTGTCAAGGTAAACCTCCCTTTTCAGTTAAGACGAAAAAAAACCGTAATCACGAGGATTACGGGACAAATCAACGAATATAAGCGCGCGACGAAACGCCGCACAAAAACGTCAATAGCTCTCCGCAAGTTGCCTCGCGACAGTCTGCAACGTATTCCGCTGCAACCCAACGACGCGTTTTTACGGACGAAACGCGACCGTTTCGGCAAAGCTTCCTTTCGTTTTGCGGCTTCATTCCGTTTACGCCGCGACTACTGATAAGCTCTGCGCCTCTATCAATCTTTGCATTCATTCTAACAACCGACGCCCTTTAAGTCAAGAAAAAAAACGCCGTTTTTAAATTTTTATAAATTTTGCTTGTTTTCAAAGTTTTTTGAAATTCTACAAATCCTTTCGAAGTTTCTCAAACGCAAATCTTCTTTCGCTTTCGTTCGCTGTGCCGACTTCCGCTCATTAAGCGCTCGGCAGGGATTCAAATTATTCATCGCTCGGCATAAACTTAAAAAGCACCTTATGCTCCCCGACGAAATCGATCGCTTTTTTGTTTTTCGTCGCCGAAACCGTTTCGCAAAGTTCGGAAAGCGATTTTTCCTGCGCGCCGAAGCCATTCTTTACCGCAAAAGCGGCGTAGCACACTTTCATTTTATCGAGCACATCGCGATATTCTTCCGTCGTAAAACCGAACCCGTCGAACGCGTCGTAAAAGTCGAGCAACGCGTTGAACTGCGCCGTCGATTTTTTCTCGTCCGTATAAGCCTTTAAAATGAACAGTCCGACGACGCACGCCAAAAGCGCGATATACGTCAGCGGTTCGATTCGCAAAGTCAGCCCGAAAACGGGCGCGATGAACGCAAACGCGAACACGGGAACAAAGAAAAACGGATATTTTTTCACCTTGTCAGAGGTTTTCATATACGTAGGAATTATGCTCTTCAATTTCTTTTCGAGTTTTTCCTTCACCGCCTGATTTTCTTCGCCGCGATACTGTTCGATTTCCTCGTCCGAACAAGCCGACAAATGATAAAAGTCCTTGTATAAGCGCGTTATCGTGGCTTTTTCCTCGTTGTCGGCGCACTCGATCGCCTTGTCGAGATAGACGATATGCGACTTGTTTCTATAGTCCGTGAGGTTCTTCGTTTCCGCGCGGACGAGTCCGAAATAAACGCGATAGTCGGTATTTGTATACTCGAGCGCGCCGTTTAGTTCGCGCTTCGCCTCGCCAAACTCCTTTTTGTTAAGATAAAATTCCGCGCGGTCGAGAATACGCTCCACCTCGAGATAATCGCTACCCTTGGCGACCTTTTTCGCTTCGGTCTTTTCGCCCGCGTGAATAGACTGATATAATTTGACCGCTTTTTCGACGTCGAATTGCTTTTTGCACGCAAGGCAAAGCCCCGTACCTTTCTTCAATCCCACGTATAATTCCGCGCCGCAGTGCGGGCATTTTGCGTTGTTTTCGTTCATTTTATCCCTCGTAACGCTGCTTAATTGCCGTCGATCCGCGTGGGTTCGACGACGACTTTGCTCCCTTCCGCAACCGATCTGATAACGAAAGTATTGCCGCCGATCACACAGTTATCCCCGATGACCGTTTTGCCGCCGAGAATAGTCGCGTTGGCGTATACGGTAACGTTGTTGCCAAGCGTAGGGTGCCTTTTTTCACCCGTCCGATCTTCCTTTTTTATGGAAAGCGCGCCGAGCGTAACCCCCTGATACAGTCTGCAATCGTTGCCGATCACCGCCGTTTCGCCGATTACGACGCCCGTGCCGTGGTCGATGAAGAAGTTATCACCGATCTTCGCGCCGGCGTTTATGTCGATCCCCGTACGCGAGTGAGCGTATTCCGTCATAATCCTCGGCAAAAGAGGTGTTTTCACTTGGTAAAAATAATGCGCGATTCTGTAAGTCATGATTGCGAAAAACCCGGGAAATGACGCTATCACGATTGATTCGCACTCTGCTGAAGGATCGCACGCGACGCTCGCCATCGCGTCGGCAAGGCATTTTTTCCTTATCGACGGAAGTTCGCGGATAAAGCCGTCCACCACCTTTTGCGGCGTCGAATCGTCCGCCCGCCCGCTTTTAAAGCACGAACAGCGATAGCATTTTTTCACTTCCGCATATAATCTGCGTTTTATCCCACAAAGGGTTATTTTGTCCGATAATCGACTTATATCGCCACTTTTTGAAAAGCCGCTCCGTCCGAACATAAAGTCCTTAAGCATTAAGACAATTCTACTTACGTTCGTCGTTGAAGGCTGCATTCCGTTGCACAAACTCATTTTAGGCTCCGAAATTCCGCGCGGACGCAATGTGCGCCCGCAACGAAATTATCCGTTATTCGTGAAATCAATTAATTATTTTCGCCGCTGCCGGGATCGACTTCTCCGTCGTCCTTGCCGGCAAACGCCACCGCGCGGATCTTATTTTCAATCTCGACGGCAAATTCGGGATTGTTGATAATGTATTCGCGCGCTTTTTCGCGACCGTTAGCGAACTTTTCGCCGTTATAGATAAACCAGCTTCCGCTCTTGTCGAGAATGCCTTTATCGACGCCGAGGTCGAGAATGCAGCCCGCCTGTGAAATGCCTTTTCCGTAAATAATGTCGAATTCCGCGGTTTTGAACGGGGGCGCAAGTTTGTTTTTGACGACTTTGGCTTTCGTTCTGTTACCGATAACACCGTCGGAATCCTTGAGCGCGTCGGCTTTTCTGATATCCAGACGAACGCTCGCATAGAACTTGAGAGCCTTGCCGCCGGGCGTCGTTTCGGGGTTGCCGAACATTACGCCGACCTTTTCGCGCAGTTGGTTGATGAACACTACGCACGTTTTGCTCTTGTTCGTTATCGCGGTGAGTTTACGAAGGGCTTGCGACATAAGTCTTGCTTGCAAACCGACGTGCGAATCGCCCATATCGCCCTCAATTTCCGCTTTCGGCGTGAGCGCCGCGACCGAGTCGATTACGATGAGATCGACCGCGCCGCTTCTCACGAGGCTGTCGGTAATGTCGAGCGCTTGTTCTCCGGTATCCGGCTGGGAAACGTAAAGATTATCAAGGTCCACGCCGAGATTAGCCGCATACGACGGATCGAGCGCGTGTTCTGCGTCGATGAACGCGGCGATACCGCCGAGTTTCTGCGTCTGAGCTATTATATGCAGCGCGACGGTCGTTTTGCCCGAAGATTCGGGTCCGTAGATTTCTATGATTCTTCCGCGCGGAACTCCGCCCGTGCCGAGAGCGATGTCGAGCGAAAGACAGCCCGTGGGTATGACCTCGATCGCCATATCCTTAACGTCGTCGCCGAGCTTCATGATCGCGCCTTTGCCATACTGCTTTTCGATCTGGCTCAGCACTTGTTCCAACGCTTTGCGTTTTTCATCCATGATTGTATATCCTCACTTATTTTTTTCTTGATTTTAAGTCGCCGCTTTTCAGCCGCCGTTTTAATCGACCGCATTTTTACCGGTCGCACGACAGCCGTTTTTCGGCAGCCGCGCACTGTCGGACGTTTGTATCCTTACACCCGATTATACGTCAGCCCGCCGCGCAGAATCTTGCACAGCATAAAGAGCGCGGCGTTTTTGCCTTGCTCGATAACGTCCGAGCGCCCGCCTTTGAATCTGTAGCCGTTCACTTCGACCTTATCTTCCTCGCCCGCGCCGATAAAGCACAGCCCGCCCGGTCTTTCGGGATCGCCTGTGGGGCTTGCGTATCCCGTGGTGGAAAGAGCCACGTTGCACGTGCCGTTTGAAAGCAGCCCGCGGACCATTTCGAACGCCACGTCACGCGAAACGACCGTTTTCAGCCTGACAGTTTCTTCCGAAACGCCGAGATATCTGATCTTCGCGTCGGTATCGTAGCAAACGAGCCCCGAATAGAAAACCTCGCTCGCTCCCGGAATGCTCACGATCGAATGAGCGAGCCTGCCGCCCGTGAACGATTCGGCAACGCACAGCTTGCGTTTTCCGATCTTGAGAAGATCGACGGCGTAAGCCGCAAGATCGACGTTCCCCTCCGCGTAAATATACGTTCCGAAATTTTTAATGAACGCTTTCGTCGCCGAGTCGAGTTTTTCGGCGGGAATATCCTTGCCGTCGATGACAAACAGCGTGTCGCCGTAAACCGTCTTGAACGCGGCTTTTATCCCGTCGTATTTTTCCTTAAGCCGCGCCACGGCAAGACCGAGCGCGTCCTTGTCTGCTCCGAATAATTTGAATTCGGCTTTTCCGCCGACATAATCAAACAAATCAAAGCCCCCTTACTTCGCGGTATCCTGAAGCACCGCGCGGTTTTTATAAATATAGTTGAAGCCCGAAATCACCGTCATCACCGTGGAAAAGATCATAAGCCCGAAACCGATGAGATAGATAACGGCGAACGCGTCGATGCTGTTCGGGTTCGTCATCGAATAGTCCGAAAACGCGCGCCCGACGAGCAGGAACAGAATGGCGAAATCTTGCGAAAACGTCTTGATTTTTCCGAGTTTATCTGCGGCGATAACGGCGTTTTTGCTCGCCGCCACCATACGAAAACTCGACACGATGAGTTCCCTCGCGATGACGAGTATCACGCAGATACCGCCCGAAAGCGCGGGAAGAATCGTGCCGTTGACACCTGTCAGCATAAGCATGAACGCCGTCAGAACGAGCACTTTGTCGGCGATCGGGTCGAGGAACTTTCCGAGATCGGTGACAAGATTATACTTGCGCGCGATATAACCGTCGAGAAAATCGGTAAAAGCGGCAAGCGCGAAAACGATCGCGGCATAAAGCAAGTTGTGATTCAGTTGCGTCAGATAGTAAAAGAGGACGAACAGCGGAATCATCAGAATTCTCGTAATCGTGATTTTATTTGGCAGATTCATTTTCTACCCTCCCGAATAAATCGTACGCACCTGTACGAGTGATTTTTACGTCGTAAAATTTGCCCTGTCCGACGACGATGTCGGGATCGGCGGTAAAATATACCTTGCCGTCGACGTCGGGCGCCTGAAAATACGTTCTTCCGACGAAACATTGTCTGTCGTAATCGATTCCGTCGCACAAAACGCGGACGGTCCGACCCTTAAACCGCGCGAGATTTTCTTTCGAAACCGCCTTCTGGACGGAATAAAGATACTTGACGCGCGCACGCTTGACTTTTTCATCAACCTGGTTATCCATTGAATATGCGGGAGTTTCGGGTTCGCGCGAATAGGCGAAGAATCCCGCGTTGAAAAATTTCGATTTGCGAATGAAGTCCGCCAAAATTTCGACGTCCTCGTCCGTTTCGCCCGGGAAGCCCGCGATGAAAGTCGTCCGAAGCGCGATCCCCGGCACGCGCGCGTCGAGCTTTTCGATAAGCTTTTCGTAAGCGTCGCCGTTTCCCCGTCTGTTCATCCGCGCAAGAACGCTTGCGGACGCGTGTTGCAAGGGTATGTCGAGATATTTAAGCAGTTTTTCGTTGTGCGCAAGTTCGTCGATGAGCGCGTCGTCGATCATATCGGGATAGCAATACAGCAGACGAATCGTCGCGATATTTTCGAGCGCGGAGAGTTTCCGAACGAGTTCGACGAGCGTTTTCTTGCCGTAAAGATCGATACCGTAGCGGGTAACGTCCTGCGCGACAAGAATGAGTTCGGATATATTTCCAAGCCCTTCCGCCTCCTCGACGAGTTTTTCGACGGGTTCGGAAACGTATTTGCCGCGAATGGACGGAATCAGACAGTACGCACAGCGATTGTTGCACCCGTCCGCGATTTTAAGATAAGCGTAGTGCGCGGGGGTGGTCAGAAAACGCTTTGACGCCGCTTTCATAATGCCTTTTCCGACGTTGTTGACGCGTTTTCCCTCGTAACACTCGGCGACCGTTTCGTTGAACAGTTCATAATCGAACGTTCCGATAAAGCCGTCCACTTCGACGAGTTCGTCGAACATTTCTCCGATAAACCGTTGCGGCATGCACCCCGACATAATAAGTTTTTCGAGCTTGCCGCACTTCCTGTATTCGTTGCACTCCATAACCGTCGCGATGGCTTCTTTTCTCGAACTTTCGAGAAACGCGCACGAATTCACGACGATTATCTGCGCTTTTTCGATATCCGAAGTGATCTCGTAATCGTCCTTGACGAGAGCGAGCAGTTTTTCGCTGTCCACCCGATTTTTATCGCATCCGAGCGATATGATTCCCAAATATTTCTTTTCGTTTTTCATTTGCTTGCTATTTTTCTTTATTTGCTTGCTTTCTTTTTAC
This sequence comes from uncultured Clostridia bacterium, assembly GCA_934249215.1. Taxonomy (GTDB): domain Bacteria; phylum Bacillota; class Clostridia; order Christensenellales; family Borkfalkiaceae; genus HGM11416. Next base: position 3,833 of record CAKQKN010000040.1, on the reverse strand, counting down.
GGCTTATTGAATCTTCGATCACAGCGGTTCGCCGAAAGTCTGTTCGAACTGCTCCGCCGTCATAAGTATTTTGCGCTTGTTGTTTTCAGCTTGCCCCGAAATATATCCCTTTGCTTCGAGCGTGTCGACGATCTTACCCGCTTTCGGATAACCGACGCCGAGTTTGCGCTGAAGAAGAGAAATGCTGACGTTTCCGCCGTGAATGGCTATGCGCATGGCGGCTTTGAGAAGACTTTCCTCGACGGAAGAACCTTTCGCGGCGGAAGATTCGTCGCCGCCGCCCTCGTAATCGCCGGATGCGGCTGCGGCTTCGTTTTCCTCGCCGATCTTGCGAATTGCTTCGAGCGCCCGCTCGTCATAGAACGTTTTGTTGTTTTCTTTCACGAACGTACACACGTCGTTTACTTCTTTCGCGGTGATGAACGCGCCTTGCGCACGCTCAATGGTGGACATTTTTCCCACCTTATAGAACATATCGCCGTCGCCGAGCAGTTTTTCCGCGCCCGCTTCGCCCATAACGACCATGGCGTCCGTCGGGCTCGACATTTTGAACACGATTCGCGACGGGAAATTCGTCTTGATCGAACCGTCTACGATATCCGTCGTCGGTCTTTGCGTGGCAAGTATTATGTGAATACCCGCGGAACGCGCTTTCGCCGCAAGTCTGCCGATCGCCGTATCCATCCGTTTTTTGTCGTTCTGCTGCGCCATAAGATCGGCGAACTCGTCGATCAGAATGAGAATTCTGAACATTTTTTTGCCTTTCGTCGCCGAAACGTAGGCGTTATATTCGTCGATATCGCGAACCATCGCTTCCTGGAACGCGTGGTATCTGCGCCCCATTTCCTCAACCATCCAGTCGAGCATCGCGCACGTTTCCTGCGGCTCGGTGAATATCTCGCCGAACAACAACTCGGGAATGCTCTTATACACCGAAAACTCGACGAGTTTGGGATCAACGAGAACCATACGGAGTTCGTCGGGCGAATATTTGTACATAAGGCTGACGAGCATCGTGTTGAGGAATACGCTCTTACCCGTACCGGTCGCGCCCGCGACAAGAAGGTGCGGCATCTTCGCAATGTCCGCGACGAGCGACTTGCCCACCATGTCTTTTCCGAGAGTGAACGTGATCGACGATTTTTTGGCGTTCTTGAATTCATCCGAATTCATGACTTCCTTGACGCCGACCGTCGTAAGTTCGGAGTTCGGCACTTCAAGACCTATTCTCGACGTGCCGGGAATGGGTGCGACGATTCTGATCTTGCTTTTCGCCGCAACCCACAGGTTGATATCGTCGTATTTTTCGGTAACTTTGCGCATCGGCACGCGCGGCGGTATGGTTATTTCGAACCGCGTGATCGACGGACCTACTCTTATGTCGGCAATGTCCGCACCGATGTCGGGGTTGTTTATCGTGTCCACTATCACGTCACGGCGATTGCTCTGTTCGCGCTTGATCTTTGCCTGAACTGCGGGATCGGGCGCGTAATCTTTGAGAAGGTTAATCGGCGGGAATCTGAATTTATAACTCTTGGGAATGTTGTCGATCGGGTTTTCTTTTTCTTCTTGTTCGTACATAGCCGTCTGCATTCCGGTTTTCGCCGCCCGCGGCGCGCCGTCCGTTTTTTCTTCGGTCGCCGTCGCGGTCGGTCCTTCCGCTTTTCCCGGTTCTTCCGCATACCCGCCGAAATCGCGTCCGCAGTCCGAGCGCATTGACGAAGTTCTCGTATCCGTCGCGCGGTCGGTATGCGCGTCGGTCGAATACGTATCGCCCGAATACGACTCGTCCGAAAAATCGCGACTGCCCGTTTCGGTGCGCATTCTGCTCGTCCTTTCGGTGCGATCGGGCTCTTCGCCGTATCCGCCCCCGCCGCCTATCGGTTCGTCCGAGCGGTAGCCGCGAACGCTTTCGATCCTTCCCGAATAGTCGGCGCGGTCGCCCTCCGTTCCCGTTCTGTTGCCGAACGTTTTGGAAGCGTTTTTCTTTTCTCTTTCGGCTTTGCTCAGTCTGCGAAGCACTTCGGCGTTGGGAGTGTTACCCTCGTCGTCGGCAAAATCGTCGAAATCGCGCGCGTTTCTCGACGCGCGGGCGCGCCCCGCGGCATAAGCCGAACGGCGCATTGCCTCTTCGTCCTCGTCCGGAACGGCGCCGCTTACGTCGTATCTTCTTTCGCTTCTTTCGGAAGCCCCGTCGTACCCGGACCGTCTTTCGGCTGCGCCGCCGTATTCCGAACTTCTTGCCGAGAACGAGCCGTCCGCGTCCGCGTCGGGGTAGGACAAATCGCCCCGCATTCTTCCGCGAGCGCTTCCCGTATCGGCCCGATCGCCCGAGCGGTCGTCGTCGAAAATATTTCTTCCGACCGTTCTTTCGGGACGGGTGAATCTGTCACGGTTATATTCGTTTTCTTCCGAACTTTCGCCCGATGCCGGGCCGACGGAGTCATATCTGCCGCTCGCGTCGTCGAAAGATTTAATCCTCGAACTCGTTCTGCCTCCCTCGTTTCTGATCACGTATACGTCGGAATCGGGCGAAGAAACGTCAACGCCGAGCCCGTCGTCGGGGTCGGAAAACGAAACGCTTCTCGAACCGCCCATTGGCGATTCCACTTTCATACCGCGCATTTCGTAAGGTCTGCGGATATATTCCGTCTTTGCGGCGAATTCTTCGTCGTAGCTCGTGCCGTAAGATTTACGCGACGAGCCGCCGTCCGCGCTCCCGTCGTCGCCGAACAGGAGTTTGAGCGAATATTCTTTTTCCTTGTTCTTTTTGTCCTTTTCGCTTTTCAACGCAAATTCGCCGGGAATGCCGAACCCGTCGCCGCCGCTCGTTTCTTCCAAGTCGCCCGGCTCCGAAGTAGGTTTTTCGGAACTTGCGGCGTCGCCCGCGGTAACTTCTCTTCCCTTGTCGGAAGTCTTTTCGGGTTTACCGCTCTTTTTCCCTTTCTCGCGCGGGGCGCGTGGCGTTTTTTCTCCGCCCTCTTTCATTCTCTTAAGAATAGCGCCGATCGGCGTTCTGAACAAAATAACCGACAGAAACGCAAGTGCGACCGAACAGAAAATATAAACTCCGACGGAAGTCATAAGCGTTCCGAGCGGATATACGACGAGCGCGAAAATCACGCCGCCCGCCGTCGTCGTCGCGAAAGACAGCCCCGCGTCGTAACACGCCGAAGCGTACGCTTTGAAACTCCCGACGCTTAAGTCGGTCGAAGCGGTCTGTATTATCGTGACGATAAAAAACGCATAAAGCAAAAGATAGGTAACGAGCGCCTTTATCGCGCCGTCTTTCAGTTTAAAGCCGACGACGCCCTTGACGCCGAGATACGCCCCGCCGATAACCGCGGGGAACGCGAGATAGCCGAACACGCCGAGGAAAAACCTCTGCACCATAAGCCCTATATCCCCGAACAAAAGGTCGCCGCTGACGAGGCACAAAAACGACAGCGTGCATAAAAGCGCGAACGCCATTGCAAACAATTCGACGGTAAAATACGTATTTGTCGATGATTTATTTCCTTTCAATGCCACTGCACCTCCGTCAAACGTTTTTCGGTTCCGAAGCGTGCGACAAGTCCCGTCGACGCCGTAAAAATATTATATCACAGAATATCGCGCGCACGCAAACGTTTTATAAATCTTTTTGCCCGTTTATTCGACAAAACTTTTGCCGATTTTGTCGAATAAAAGTTGCGCGTCCGTTTCAAGTGTGATATAATCCGTTCGTTACGAAATCGAAAGGAGCAAAGCCCCGGACGAAAAACAAACGAAAAAAAGTGACAGAAATGAAAAACGTCTGGATAATAATCAAAACCGCCGTCTATCTTATTGCC
>CAKQKN010000039.1 GCA_934249215.1 uncultured Clostridia bacterium | reverse complement strand
AAGCCTTCCCTAATTCGGGGAAGGTGTCGGCTCTGCCGACGGATGAGGGCAAAAAGCCTAATCTCTCCACGCGTATTATTTTTCCGTCATCCCAAGCCCCGCTTCCACGCCGCACCTGCGAGGGATCCGGGCACGAAGTGCCGCACTCGTCACTCAATCTCACTTTTTGCCCGCACCCACAACATTCACTAACTTCCGCGCAACAGAATCAGAATTCTTTGCCCCACACACCACACGCCAAATATAATCCAACACGCAAAACCCCGTCTATAAGTCGATTATCGACACGTTTATCAAAAATCGCGCAAAAAAAACGCGCAGACAATAAGCTGCGCGCAATATACCATATAAACAAATCATAACCCGCCGTCAACGCCGAGAATCTGTCCGGTAACGTAAGCCGCCTCGTCGCTCGCAAGGAAAGCAACCGCCGCGGCAACGTCCGCCGCAGTTCCGATTCTTCCGACGGGAATTTCTTCCGTAAACGCCTTGACGTCGGCTTCGCTCAAATGCGCGTTCATCTCGGTATCGATAAACCCGGGCGAAACAGCGTTGACCGTAATTCCCGACGGCGCAAGTTCTTTCGCCAACGCTTTGGTGAACCCGATAATTCCCGCTTTCGTCATCGAATACACCGCCTCGCACGAGCCGCCGAGCGTCCCCCAGACGGAAGCGAGATTGATTATCCTTCCCGATTTTTTCCCGATCATCCCGTCGACCGCGCGCTTCGAACAATTGAACGCGCCCTTGAGATTGACCGCGACGAGCCGATCGAACTCGTTTTCGCTCACCGACTGAAAAACTTTTTGCATAAGAGCGATCCCCGCATTGTTGACAAGCACGTCGACCGCTCCGAACCGCCTTTCGATCTCGCAAAACATCCCGTCGACCGCGCCGTAATCGGAAACGTCGGCTTTCAGACAAAGCGCGCCGCCGATATCCGCTGCGACCTTTTTCGCACGTTCCTCGCTTGCGAAATAGTTTATGATTACGTTATACCCGCGAAAATAAAGGGCACGGGCGATTTCTTCGCCAATGCCCCTCGATGATCCCGTAACGAGAACGTTTTTCATTATTTCTTCACTCTTTCCATATATTCGCCGGTGCGGGTGTCGATACGAATGACGTCGCCCTCGTTGACGAACATAGGAACCTGCATGGAGATACCCGTTTCAAGCTTAACGATCTTCGTCGCGTTGGTAGCGGTGTTGCCGGCAACGCTGGGTTCCGCTTCGGTAACGAGCAGTTCGACGAAGTTGTCGCAGTCGACGGAGAATGCAACGCCCTTATAGGACTTAACGAGAACGTAATCGTTTTCCTTAATATATTTAAGAGCGTCCTCAACCTGGTCATGGTTGAGCGGAACAAGGTTATATTCCTCGTCCATAAAGTAATACAGATCGCCGTCGTTGTAAGAATACTGCATTTTCTTGGTTTCGATAACGGCATTCTCGACTTTTTCGGTCGGGTTAAACGTTCTTTCGAGAACGGCGCCGGTAACGATATTCTTAAGTCTGGTTCTGACGAACGCCGCGCCCTTGCCGGGTTTGACGTGCTGGAAGTCAACGATGGTGTAAATGTTACCCTCGAACTCGATGGTTACGCCCTTTCTGAAATCGCCTGCTTGAATCATAAGTTTATCTCCTGTTTTATTTACTGAGTTTAATATAATACGTTCGCATCGCCCGATGCGATTTTTCCTATAATTAGCGTTATTTCGATCTTTCGGCTCATCGATTTTTAATTTTCGGTTCGCGATCGCCCGATTTTCGATTTTTCGTTTTTTCGATTTTTCGAACCGATTAAAAATTAAACCGATTTTATTCGATATGATATTTTTCGAAGTTTCCGTTATCGAGCACGATAAGATGCTTGTCCTCTTTCATAAAGGTATGCACCTTTCCGTCTTTCATATAACAGCTGTCCTCGATGCGGATACCGAACTTGCCGTCGAAATAAACGCCCGGCTCGTCGGAGAACACCATTCCGTTCTCGAGTTCGCAAACTCCGCGCGCAGACGGCGCAAGATAAGGAAATTCGTGAATATGAACGCCGATTCCGTGCCCCAAAGAATGAGTGAAATATTCGGCAAACCCGTATTTAGCGAGAACGTTCCTCGCAATCGCGTCCGCTTCCTTGCCGGTCATCCCCGCTTTAACGTTGTCGAGCGCGGCAAAGTGCGCCTCGTAAACCGCCTTATACGCCGTCAAAAACTCTTTCGACGGCTGACCGTAATACATGGTTCGCGTCATATCCGAGCAATACCCCGAATAAATGCACCCGAAATCCATAAGCACGGGCATGTTGTCTTTCAGCTTGGTTTTCCCGGTCGCATGGTGCGGAACCGCGGAATTTGCGCCGAACGCAACGATCGTGTCGAACGATTTGTCGGACGCGCCGTTCTTTTTGAACCGATATTCGAGTTCCGCCGCAATATCCGATTCGGTAACGCCGACTTCGAAAAACGGCAGCGTTTCCATAAAAGATTTTTCCGCAATCGCGCAAGCCTTGGCGATCGTCTTGATCTCCTCGGGATGCTTTACGGACGCCTCGTACTCGAGTTCCGGACCGACGTCGAAAAGTTCGATTCCGGGGAGAGCTTTTTCGATCGCGGCTTTCTGACGGAGCGTCGTAACTCCGAAATCGATGCCGAGAACGCGCGCTTCGATCGAAACGACGGCTTCGCGCAGATAGGTATAATCGCTTCCGCAAACGACTTCGAAACCTTTGGGTTCGAGTTGCTTCTTTGCGGCGTAATAATAACGTCTGTCAACGACGAAAGCCGTTTTATTTTTTGAATGAACAACGTAACCGTCCGTCGCCGCGAAACCGAGAAAATACATTCTCTCCTTTTCGTCGGTGATAAGGCATAAATCGTAATCCGCAAATTTCATAAAAAACCTCGGTGCAGTCCGCGCGCAAAGCAAAACGAAAACCGCCGCATGCCACACGAACACACGCTATCTCTTCGCATATTACCATACGAACGCCGTTTTTGTCAATATTTTTACGGCAATTAGCGAAAAAACGCCTTTATTTTAACCAAAAAGCATGCAAAAAACTTTCAAAACACCCGATCTTCCGCCTTTCAGAGTTTTTCCCGTCCGAAAAGCGCAAAAAAAGCACGCCGCATCTTTCTCGCCCCGCTTCCGAAAAAAACGACGCGCACCTTACCTTTGCGTCCATCGCCTTTTCCGCTACCGTCTCCGCATTGTTTTTTCGCCCCGTTCTCGCCCCGGCTTTTTCTCTCGTTTTCGCAGTCTCCATCCGCTACCGAAACGGCTTGTCGAACCCGATTTTCGAGCTCTTCCGTTCCGTCGATCACAACCGCCCCCGAAAAACGCTCGGCGAACTTATCCCTTATAAGCGCATAGTGCGTGCAACCGAGAACCACCGTCTTATAGCTCTCCCGATCACCCTCCGCAAGCCGCGGCTTATACGATAAAAGGTCGAAAATATGCTTCTCGATTTCCCGCGCGAGATCGCGTTCCGCATAAACTATAACCCCATTTTGCTTCGATAATCGACTTATAGCCCCGCTTTTTTCCGTAGCTGCCGTGCAAAAGACCACCGCGGGCAAGTCGATTTTCCCGCTTGAACGATTCCCGCTCGAACGATCCTCGCCGATCAAACGCCCGACATACCCCAAACTATTCCCGCCCGACGGACAACCGACATACCACGAACGATTCCCGCCCGACGAACGACCGACACGACCCGAACCATTCACTCCGTCTATCCCGTCGGCGCCTGAAAGGCTTTTCAACAAACCGTCTGCCGCAAGCACGAAATCGACCGCGACTCCGCCGTTTTCGAAAACTTCGCGTCCGACCGAGGACATAGTGTTGCACGCCACGACGATAAGTTTTGCCTTTTTCCTTTTGGCGAAATCGACGCGCATTCCGCAAAGCTCGCGGATCCGCTCGTCCGATTTGTTCCCGTACGGCATATTTCCGACGTCGGAAAAATAGACGAATTTTTCCCGCGGAAAAGCCCGCACGAGCTTATCGAGCACGAAAAGTCCGCCCGCCCCGCTGTCGGTAACGACTATCGGCTGCATATTTTTTCTCAAACCGCACAACGCTCCACAATCATATTATGTTTTTCCGTCGTTTTCGGTTTTTCGCCTCGATCCTCTTCGATTATACCCTTTTTATAATATAAAATTTATCAAGTTTTGTAAAAAAGCTTAAAATTCTCTTGCCATAACGAAAAATATATGCTAAAATGTCGGATAGTAAGACAGTTCCTAAGGAGAAAGATAAAGTGCCTAACATCAAATCCGCGAAGAAACGCGTGCTCGTAAACAATAAAAAAGCCGAGATCAACAAAAGCAATAAATCGGAAGTAAAGACCACCCTCAAAAAAATGAACACATTGTTTGAGGAAGGCAACCTCGAAGCAATCGAGGCAGGATACAGAGAGACTTGCAGGGTTCTCGACAAAGCCGTTACCAACGGTACGCTTCATAAAAATACGGCTGCCAACAAGAAATCCGGTTTTGCCGTAAGACTTAACGCATTAAAGAACGCTTAATCAGTCAGATCGAACCCCGTCGTTTTTCGTCGGGGTTTTATTTTTATCGGGCTCCCCTTTCGTCCGTCGGAAACAAAAGCGTGTAAGCTAAAACGGTTAACGAAATCGCGTCCCGAAAAAAGCTTTTTATCGGCGCGGCAAATTGCGCAACTTGCGAGCGTTATCAAGCCCCGCCCCGAAAAAGCGCATTCGTTTTCACAAAACGTATTCATTTTCACAAAAGGAGTATAATATTATTATGGTAAAAGAACTTACGACCGAAAATTTCAAGGAAGAAATAGCAAGCGAGCAAAAAACTCTCGTCGATTTTTGGGCACCCTGGTGCGGTCCGTGCAGAATGCTTTCGCCGATCGTTGACGAAATCGCCGAAACGGCAACCGACTTCAAGGTCGGGAAAGTGAACGTGGACGAGAATCCCGACATAGCCCGCGAATACTCGATCGCGGCGATCCCCACCCTTCTCGTTTTCAAAAACGGCGAACTCGTCGGCAAGACCGTCGGACTTTCCGACAAAGAGGAAATCCTCACCCTCGTAAAAGGTTAACTTTCCGAGCACAACCCGGGCGCAACCTCGGGCTTAATTCAAAAACAACTTCGAGCGCAATTTTTTCGATATGAAGATTTTGCGCTTTATTTTCGTCGTTCCGCTTCCGTCATTCCGCTTTCGTCGTTTTTCCGTTTCGACGGTTTTTCGCGTTTTTTCCGCGCGCCCGGTATAAAATTCCGTAAACGCGGCAATAATACCGAGTGCTATGGAAAACGTAAAAATAACCGAAACGGTACTTAAAAACGCATATCAGAACGTCCAGATGGCGCTCGTATCTCTCGACGACGTAATAAAGATCGCGCAAGGCGCACTCAAAGAAGAACTTTTGAACGAGCGCGAGGGCTACGAAAAGATAATAACCGACATATCGGTAATCGCCCACAATCTGAACGTAAAACTTCCCGACGTCGGCACGATCAAGAAAACCATGGTTTCCGCGTCCATTTCGATGAAAGCAATGGTGGACGATTCCGATTCGCACGTTGCCGAAATGACGCTCAAAGGCACGATCATGGGGGTTACCGAACTCATAAAGGACATATCGGAATATGGGCATCTGCTCGACAAATCGGTTTACGATCAGCTCGAAATTCTCAAGGAGTTCGAGGAGCAGTGCGAAGAAAATCTCAAAAAATATCTTTAAAACAAACATATCTGCCACAAAATAAATCGGTTGTCGCATTAAGCAACAAACAATAACGAAAACCCCGAAGCCGTTTCAGACGAACCGACTTCGGGGCTTTTATTTTCAAGAAACAATCAATCTAAATAATAAACCGACTGCTGCGTTTCTTCGGGCAGGTAGATGAAAATGCTTGCCTTAAGGCGCACTTCGCGCGACGACGAACAAACGAGAATTTCAAATTCGCCGTTTTCGACCATCCATTTTTTCATCGCCGTGTTATAATACGCGAACGAACGCGCGTTAAGCGGAACGGTAACGCGGACGGTTTCGCCGCTTTTCACGAGATCTTTGGAAAACCCTTTGAGTTCTTTTTCGGGGCGCGCAACGGTCGCGAAAACGTCTTTCACGTAAACTTGCGAAACTTCTTTTCCGTCAACGCCCGAAACGTTCTTCACGTTGAACGAAACGGCGTAATCGAGCTCGCCTTTCTTCTCTATCGCAAGATCGGAATATTCGAATTCGGCGTAAGAAAGTCCGAAACCGAACGGGAACGCGACCTCCTTGTCCGCCGCGTCGTAATATCTGTACCCGACGAAAATTCCGTCGTCGTACCGCTCGACGAACGGCGATCCGAGCGAACTTCCGCAATAAGTATCTTCGAGGGATGTCGGCAGCGTTTCCGCAAGCTTACCGCTCGGACAGACCTTGCCGGTAAGAATATCCGCAAGCGCTTCGTTCACGCCTTCGCCGGAGAATCCCGCCCAAACGACGGCTTTTGCCGAATCGATCCAACCGCTCACATCGATCGCGCTTCCCGCATAAACGACCACGATAACGTTTTCGTTGATTGCGGCAAGACGGTTGATCGCCTTTTCCTCATCCGCGTGGAGTTTAATCGAAGCGCGGTCGCGCCCCTCCGTTTCCACCGATCTGTCGTTCCCGACGCACACGATAACAGCCGAGGCCTTTTTCGCGCGAACGTAAGTTTCCTTCGACGCATAAGGGCTCATAACCGATCTGTCGCAATATTCGACTTGAAGTTCGGACATTTTATCTTTAAGAAGAGATTTAAGATCGCGCTGTTTAAACGCGGTTTCGACGTAAGCCGAACCGCCGCCGCCAAGTGGCGGATTGACGCTCTTATCCCCGATAATCAGCACGCCGCCCGCAGTCGTTATCTGTTCGAGCCGTTCAACCGCGACGTTTCCGCTTAATCCCGCGCTGCCGTTAAGCGTTTCGGGATTAAGCGGCAGAATACCGTCGTCGTTTTTAAGAAGAACGATACCCTCTTCCGCGATCTTCACGGCGTTTTCGTGCCGTTCTTCGTCGGTAAATTCTACCTTTTTCTTTGCGTTTTTCGCCTTTTCGACAAGCTTTAAAATATGTTCGACGCTCGTGTTTATCATCTCGTCGTCGATAAGCCCTTTATCATACGCCTTTTTAAGATCGTCATACGAATGATCTCTGAACGGCATCTCGAGATCGAGCCCCGCTCTCATTCGTCTGAACCCGCTCTGCACCGCGCCCCAGTCGGAAACGACAACGCCGTCAAACCCGAATTCGTCGCGCAAAATATCCTTTAAAAGGTACTTGTTTTCGGACGCGTAAACGCCGTTAATGAGGTTATAGGCGCACATTACCGTCCACGGCTTCGAAGAAAGCGCGATCTCGAACGCGGTAAGATAAATCTCTTTGAGAGTCCTTTCGTCGATCTCGCTCGTCTTTGAAAGTCTGTCCTCTTCGCAGTTGTTCGCACAGAAATGTTTGAGCGAAGTCCCGACGCCCTTACTCTGCACCCCCGCGATATATTCTTTCGCGAGCGTCCCCGCAAGGAACGGATCTTCGGACAGATATTCGAAATTGCGTCCGCAAAGGGGCGTGCGCTTGATATTCACCCCGGGCGCGAGAATGACGTCTACGTCATTTTTAATGCACTCGTCGGCGATCGTCCGCCCGTCGAGGTAGGCGGCTTCTCTGCTCCAACCGTTCGCAACGGTCGACAAATTCGGCATAGCCGTCGCCTTCACCGTTTCGCCGTTGTCGGCAACTTTGCGAAGTCCATGCGGCCCGTCCGACACGAAAACGCTCGGAATTTTCCCATTCGCATCATACGTGTGCCATGCGTCTTTCCCCGTAAGCAATCTGAGTTTTTCTTCGAGAGTCAACGTTGAAATATCGATTTTCATTTTTCTCCTTGTCTTTCGTCGGCAACCCGTTTCTGCCTAACAGAGCAAAATCCGACCACCGACGTGACCTATCGTTGTTTATGCCAAAAGTATAGCAGTCATAATTCTTGAATTCAACTCATTTTTCTTTATTTTTTTCTCATTTTATGATAAAATCAAAGAAACTCAAAAATCGAAATACAACTTAAAGGACGCTGAAAGCAATGAAGCGAGCATACTACGAACGAGTGCGCGAAACTGGAAGCATTTCCGTATTCGAGCCGAAATCGGTAATATACCCCCCGCATTTTCACATGAGCCTCGAAGTTTTTATACTTCGCGAGGGCAAATGCATCGTTTCGTCAAACGGTAAAAAATATGTCATGGAAAGCGGAAGCGTCGCATTTTTCGCCCCTTACGACACGCACGCATATCTCACGCAAGACTTTCCCGGCACAGACGAAAAGAACACCGTCGTAATCATACCTCCCGCTTTTTTTGATTCTCATCTTGCAGGTTTCGACAAGCAATCGCCCGTCGAAGCCGTCGTAACGGATCTCGAACTTTGCCGAAAACTGTCGACGATCGCGCACGACTATCTCGCCGATCCGAACGCACCGAAAGAAGTACTAAATGCCGCTATAGGTCTGTTTTTGGCATATATAAAAACGTCTTTCACTTTCGGAAAGGGCAAAGACAGCGGCGAAAACACGCTCATCCGCGAACTTTTGACCTATGTTCTCGCTCATTACAGAGAACGGCTCACCCTCGGCTCGATCGCATCCGCAATCGGCTATTCGTCCGAGCATTTGTCCCGCGTGTTCCACTCATATTTCGGAATACGAATCAACGACCATATAAACCTTTTGCGCCTTTCGTATCTCGAGGAAAAGCGCAAACTTCACCCCGATGCAAAGATAATCGACCTTATTTACGACGCGGGGTTCGGCGGAATCCAGACCTATTACCGTGCCAAAGCCGCACTCAAAGAATAAACGTGCCGCGTTTTTGCTTCATTCCGACCGCTCATCGCGCACAATAAAGCCGTCTATAAGCCCGTTATCGGCAATTTCAGAAAAGAATCTTACAAACTGCACTTGTTATTTTTTCGTCATCCCGAGCCTCGCCCGCTTGACGAACTTCCGAGGGATCCGGGGGCGACAGTCCCGCACTCATTCTCTCCCGTCATCCCGAGCCTTGCTCACCTGACGAACTGTCGAGGGATCTAGGCGCCCTGCGCCGCACTCTCAAAACAATCTAACTTCTCCAAAAAGCCCCGAATAATCGACCTATACACAGATTTTTTCGATATAAAAAAGCTGCCGCCAAACGCGACAGCTTTTAAAATATCCAAGAAAATCAATCACTTGTCGAACCGCACGAACTCGGTCTTTCCGTCCTTTTCGGAAAGCGTATATCTCACAGAGTTAACGAACAAGTGATGCGGGTCGGAAAAATCGGGCTCTACGAAATAAAAAGTACCGTTTCCGAGCGAATGCACCCCCATGCTTCCGAACGGAAAGAACCCGCCCGAAATCCCGTTAGATTCCTCGCCGACTTTTTTTAGCGTAAGCACGGAACCCGTAACGTTCTGCCCGAGAAGTTTCTGCTTTTTCGCAGGCACGCTCCCGTCGATCCTGAAAAAGTCGTAATTCATAAAATTCGGTTTTTCCCCGCGATAGACGAAAGCGAAATAATCGCCGCTGAACGCGTCGTACTCGAGATTCTGTATGCCGTAACAGGTGTTCCCCGTATAAACGAAAAACTTATTTCTCGGCTCGTCCGGTCCCTTCGCATGCATATCCTTCTGTCTGAGCGGAAGCGCGTTTTCCCACCACTCCGCGATATCGTACTGAAGAATGACCTGATAGTCGTTATCCTCGCGCGAAAGGTCGCTGTAAACGCCGTAGCAAACGTTAAGAAAATTTCCGTTGCCGCCGAAATCGCGCCCGATAGCAAGCCCGTCGATTCCCGAACAACCATGCACATGCTCGACTTTTTCCCCGTCGGGCGCAATAACCGCACCCGAATAATCGTCCAGCACCGTTTTAAGGAATACCGTGCGCATAACGCCGTCTTTTTCGGCGTCCATATCCAAGCGGTCGATCTTGTCGCCGTCGAAAATCGCGATATAAAACGCGTCTTTGATCACTCTGTCGCCTTGTCCCAACACGTCGAGAATATCCCGCCCGATCGAGTCGTTCTTATATTCGAGCGACGCGTAAACCTTACCGTCCTCGTCGTTAAAATCGATGCACCCGAGATGTCCGACGATATTATCGACGCTCCCGATGACGTTACCGTCCACGTCCGTTTTAACGAGTTTCGTCGTGAACGAATAATATATAAATTTCTTTTCCTTGTCCATCGTCATTCCCTGGCAATGGAGATTCCCCCAACGCCCGGAAAAAATCACGTCTTTCATCTTTGCTCCTTAAAAATCAAAGAAACGAGCGTAAGCCTCCGCCTCGCCCCTTCGCGCCGCAAACACCGCTTAATCGGCGCCGAAAATCATTCGACGAGCGGTTCTTCGAACGTTTCCGCTCCCAAAAAGTCCGCCCCGTCCGAATCAAAAATAACGATTTCGTTATACCCCTTTTTAAGAACGGGCGCGGGAACGTACAACCGTTTCTGCGGTCCCGCATCGCGATAATATCGCCCCACGTTGAAACCGTTCACGACGACGAACCCCTTTTTGAATCCGACGGGCTCGACGAACGTATCGCCGACTTCGCCAACGAAAAATCCACCTTTATAAAAGCACGGCTTATCGGACAATTTCGCACCCGCGCCTTTAACCGCTCCGTCCGCGCCTTTAACCGCACCCGCAGTTTCCGAGCCGCCCACATAATCAGCCGCGTCCGCAACCTTCTTCCATTTAAGTTTATTAAGATCGGTCATATCGAGAAGCACGTTTTTCCACTCCATAATATTCCGCGGAAAAAATCTCACTGCCTCGATTCCTTTCTGCTCGAAAATATCGGGCCCGAAATTTATTCTTCCCATATTCTCGACGAGAATATCCAGCCGTTTCGCGCCGCTTACCGTATCGACGGTAACGAGATCGAAATCTCTTCCGCGCTCGTAAACGCCCGCTTTTTTGCCGTCGACGAAAATCGCCGCGCGGTCCTTAAGCCCTTTGATTTCGAGCGACCGATCGTGAAATCCTTGCGGAATCACCGACGAATAGACCATATACCCGTCCGCCCCGCCAACTTCCTCGAAAGAAAGGGGCATCGGACTTTCGGTCGCTTCCCCGATCTCGTCGAGATTATCGAACAATTCGGCAAACTCAAAAAACTCGATCGCGCCGTATGCCTTTTTGACGGTTTCCGTCGCCGTCGCCTCGGGCACGCTTATCCCATGCTCCGAAAAAAGTTTTTTGAGCGCGTAATACGTCGGCGTGCGATCGCCGGCTTCGTTTAGCGGTGCGAAATAATCGTACGAAGTCGTGACCGCCTCGTACTTTCCGTCGAACAGTTCCGCGCCGTTGTCGAACCCGAAGTTCGTTCCGCCGCAGAACATATAGAAAATGAACGAGTACTCGTTTTTGAGAAAATCGGCGACTTCCATACACACGTCTGCTGACTCTCTCGTATGCGGCTCGCCGTACCACATATTGAACCACCCGCACCAGAATTCCGAACAAAAAAGGGGCGAATCCTTGCACTCCTCGGCAAGAAACGCCATATTCTGCTCCACGCGGCTCCCGAAATTAAGAAAATGCAACGCCCCGGGCGTACCCCCGCCGTCAACCATATTTTTTTCCGGCCCGTCCGAAACGAACAGCAGACACCCGGGCAGCTCGGCGGCGCAAAACTCGAAAAGTTCGCGCATATACCCTTTATCGCTCCCATAGCTTCCGTATTCGTTCTCGACCTGTACGGCAACGACGTTCCCGCCGTTATCCAAAAGCCGCGGACGAATCACCTCGAAAACTTTCGAAAGGTAATTCTTGACGTACCCGACGTATTTTTCGTCGCTGCAACGCAGCCGCATATTCTTATCGGCAAAAATCCAGGCGGGAAACCCGCCCGCATTCCATTCCGCACAAATATACGGTCCCGGCCGCACGATAGCGAGAAGCCCGAGTTCTTTTGCCGTATCGAGAAACGCTCCGAAATCGTTATCTTCGTCGATTTCGAACCGCCCTTGTTTCTTCTCGAGTCGATTCCATGCAATATACGTTTCGACCGTATTAAATCCGCACTCTTTGAGTTTGAGAAGTCTATCGCGCCAATAATCGCGATGCACTCTGAAATAATGAATAGCGCCCGACCTGATGACGATTTTTTCGCCGTCAAGCAAAAAGTCGCGCCCTTTATATCCGAATCTGCCCATATTTAAGTTATGTTTTTTTTTGTAAAAAAAGCTTTCCCCTAACGGGGAGAGTGGATTTTACGAGCTTTGCGAGTAAAAGACGAGAGAGGTCCATAGATTGACACGGTTTGAAACGGACTTTGAATTAGCAGTTGCTTTTTTGACCTCATCCGTCAAATCTTCGCGAAAGACGCTCGATTTGCCACCTTCCCCGTAAGGGAAGGCTTACAGTGTCATGAACTGCGCCGCCACGCAAATCCCGCAGCAAAACTCACTTCTCGACCTTCGGCAGGTCAAGCACGGACGCAGGCTTTCTCATCAGCCACTTTCCGCAAGTGAAATCGGGGAAATATTGAATCGCCCCGCCTCCCGCAATCGACATCGAAGAAAGCGCGGTAACGCTCATCCAGGCAGCGGCGTCGTAAACGTCGACGGGCATTTCCGACCCGGTAAGAACGGCTTTGAAAAACGCCTTGAACATAATATAGTCCATTCCGCCGTGCCCGAGATCCTTTTCCCGCTCGGTGATATTAAGCCATTCCGCAGGCAAATATTCTTTGTAATTTTCGGCGTTGTTGAGATATTTCCCGATCGTCATATGCGGCTCGAAAAACTCGTGCGCCTTCATATCGTCCTCGAGATAAACGAGATTTGCCTCCTGATTACACATTCCCTTCGTCCCGTGCACGATAAATTCGCGCGAATAATAGCGCGGAAGCGTCGTATCGAGCGTAAGCGTGATCGTCGCGCCGTTCATGCACGTGATTATCGTGTTTACGATATCCCCTTGCATAAACTTAACCCCCGCGAGCGACTTGTCGGGATTTTTATCGCTTTTCGCGAACTCTTCGAGACCCGCCGCCTTGCTCGAAACGGAAACGAGCGTCTTGAACGCGTTCCCGCGGTTAATATCGAGGATCCTCGCGATAGGTCCGAGTTCGTGCGTCGGATAATTATCACAGTTTCTGCTCATATAATTCTCGAGCCGATAATGTCTGTTTACGTGCCCGCCGAGCACCTCGTCGCGAAGATCGTGCGCATACGCGCCGTGGCAATTCACGACCTCTCCGAGCCGCCCCGACCGATAAAGCGATTCGCAGAGCAACTCGAACCGATCAAAACAGCAGTTTTCAAGCATCATGATCGGCGTGCGCGTTTCCTCGTAAGTCCTTACGAGCGAGCGGCAATCCTCGAGATCATACGCCCCGCCCACTTCGAGCGCGACGATTTTCCCCGCGCGCATGGCGTCCGTCGCCATACGCACATGCCAATCCCAGGACGAGGAGATCAGAACGGCATCCACATCGGGGTCGGCGATTAGCTCCCTATAATCGGAATAAACCGACGGAGCGACGCCGTATCTTTCCTCCAACGATTTTGCGGTTTCTTCTCTGCGGTCTGCGTACGTATCGCAAACGGCGGTAACGCGCGCTTCCTCGCAAGCAAAGATCGTCTGCAAAAGCGCTCGTCCTCTGCAGCCGAGTCCTATCACTCCCATTCTGACTTCTTTCATAAGTTCACCTTTCAAAATTTAATTTAAGTCCGTCAAATTAGCCTTTTGTCTGTAAATTCCACGACTTTCCGATCAGTCGGAATACACTTCTTCCATAAACCGCGGCTCATACCCGTGCGCCTTAAGCCACTTGCACGTTCCGACGACGATATCGAAAAATGCCGGAATATACAGCGCGTAATCGCGGTAAAAATATTGTTCGTGAATCATCACTTCGAAAAACTCGTTGCGCCCGGGGTGCGTCATCACCTCTTCGAGCGCGGCAATATTCTTTTCCGGCTCCTTGTCGTAGTTCATAACGCGGTCGATTCTCGCATAGAAAATCCCGAGCTCGTTATCAACCCAGAAATCGCGCTCCCCGACGTGAAGAATAAGATCGATCGGGTAAAAATAGGAGACGAGCGGACTTCCGTCCACGTAAAGTTCGAAATATCCCGCAAGCGCGTCGTACCCGAGTTCTTTCGCCTTTTTGACGCTTTCCTCGCTCGCCGCGCCGAAGTGAATGGTCGTCCCGACGGACAAGCATTCCTCGCCCGCAAACCTTACGATTTCGCGATTGACCGCGGCAAGATCCTCCGCTATCACCTCGACGGGGTCGTTTCTGTACGGGTGCGACGGGTTTTCCTTTCTCGCGTGGAACGTGAGTTTAAGCCAGTCGGAATTAGCGCGGAACTCGTCCTTGAACTTGTCCGTCATCATCGAAAGATTGAAATATTCGATGGGGCTGCTAAAACCGGCAAGGTCTGCCGTTTCGTAAAACAGATTAAGCTGAACCTTCGCGCCGCACTCGTCGTGCGCCCTCTTATATCCCGCAAGATACGGGTTTTCGAAAATGGACGCGTATTTATCCTTGTTGTCGTTTATGTCTTTCAAAAACAATATATTATCATCGCTCGACACGCGGTACCCTTTTTCCGCTTTTTTGAAGCGATAAACGGTTATGGACTGTTTTTCGTCCGCGCTTTCCGCGGTCAGCGTATTTTTTCCGTCTTTAATAACGATTTCGGCAACGAACTCGTCGCCGCGTTTTTGGGCTTTAACGCCGCAAATCGAAAGCGTTTCGGCGTCCGCCTTAACTCTCGCCTCGATCTTGATTCCCCCGTTCACGACGGTTCCGTCGTGGGAGTTAATGCAGTCCCCGTCGATGGGGAACACAAACGTAAAGTTTCCTTTCTTGAAATAATCTCTCATAGCCTTAATCAAATGTTGTAATTAAATGTTGTTGTTTTTATCCCGTCATTCCGAGTTTTCTTCCTTGACGGGCTTCCGAGGAATCCGGGCACAAGGTGCCGCTCTCGAAACACAATCTATCTTTCGCCTTCCCCAATTCGGGGCGATTCCCCCGCCTAACGGGGGAAATGTCGCGGAACGCGACAAAAGGGGCGCGCCACGCGTAAGCGGAGTGGGGACCGCTTGCGGTGGATGAGGGCAATCCTTACATTCTCTACCCCGTCATTCCGAGCCTTGCTTTTTTACTCAGCTTCCGAAGGATCTAGGCACAAGGTGCCGCACTCGAACAATTTTTCCGTCATCCTGAGCCTTGCTTTTTTACTCGGCTTCCGAAGGATCTAGGCACAAGGTGCCGCACTCGTCACGCAATCTATCTTTCGGAAGTGCGGGGCTTGCGCCCATAGATCCCTCGTCGGTCGAGTAGGCTCATCCCGGAACGACGATTAGAAACGAAAGACTTCCTTTTTCGTCATTCCGAGCCTCGCCCGTCTGCGAGCAAACCGCCCGCAACCCTTTTTTCAAAATCCGTCTGCGGACAAACCGCCCGCAGACTTTTTAGCCAAACCTTTCCGCGGGCAAACCGCCCGCGTACTTTCATATCAAACCTTATTTAACGAGTTCGATTGCGGTTATAACGAAGTTACCGTTGGCGTTACCGATAAGCAAAGCACGGTGTTCGTTGTCCAAATCTGCGTTTCCGCCATAATACGTTTTGTAGTAATACTTCATGAGCGTCTCAATAGGCATATCGAAATAGACGATTCCGTTCTCGCCCGGCTCTCTCACAAGGTAGCGCGCCTCTTCGGAGGTATTCTGGAAGCTGTTCTGCACGAATATTCCGACGTTTTCGCCAACGTTTTTGCACGTAACTCTCAACTTCGAATAGTTATGAAGTTCGGAGAATTTTCTTTCCGTCTTAACGTAAACGTTTACCCAGCCACCCGAATCTTTAGCGTAAACGCCGTTATATTCGTCGCTCCATTCAATTGTTCCACCTTTAGCTTTGAATATATCTTGCCAGTTTTCTTTGTTAAAGTCAACCCATTTGTCGCCGAGTTCCGTGTGTGCGGCTTCTTTGACGAGTTTAACGCCCGCGATATACGCGGTTTCGTTTTCGGTCGCCGACCAATCCCAGATGACAAACAGTTGTCTGGTCGTTATGCAAGCGTAGAACTGTTCGATGGTACTGAGCGATTCATTCACGTTGTCGGTTTGAGAGAACATCGCAACCGGCATTCTTACCGTAACCCATTTTCCGCCTTCGTAAGTGCCCAGCAATCTGTTGAAGTAATACACTCTGTGCGTTTTTTCGGACGCAAAACGGATCGTAAACTCGATATAATCGGAATCCTTAATATCGGCTGCGGTGAAATAATCACCCTTGAAACCGACGTTAAACGTTCCATACTCATTACTGCTCTTTCCCGTCAGTTTCAGATAACCGGTCGCACCTTCGGGAAGCGCGGGGAGAGTTTCGTCTGCGGCAATCTTCGTTGCGTCGATAAATTCTTTAGCAAAATCGTTTCCGATCAGAGTGTCGAGTTTGCTTGCGTGATCGAATACTGCGAGCGCGCCGTTTTCCATTACCTTCAAGGTTATGGTCTTTGTCGCGCTTTCTCCGCCGATCTCAACCGCGTAATTTACGGTGTAGGCTCCGGAGTAAGCCGCAGTGAACTTGCCGTCCGCAAAAGTAACGTCCTCGTTGCCGTATTTAACGGTAACGGTAACGGTCGCTTCGTTGGTTTCTTTACCCTGATATACGATCTTGGGCGTGGGAACAGCGATTTCGTCGCCGACCTTACCCGCGTTTTCAACGTCGGATGCGATAACGGCGAGTCCTTCGAAAACTTCGACGGTTCCGGTGATTTCACCGAGATAGCCTTCGCAAGTGAGTTTATAGGTGTAAACGCCCTTAATAGCGGTGGTCTTGCCGTCCGTAAGTTCGACTTTGTTTCCTTCGGGATCGGTTACTTCGAACGTATAGTTGAGATTTTCGCCGTTCTTGACTTCGAAAACGAGGTCTTTGCCCGCAACGGGAGCGTCGTAAGCCGATTTCGCTTCGATGACTATTCCGCTTTTCTTTACGTCTTTCACAACTCTGATGTCCGCAAGATAGAGCTCAACTTTGTTAGAAGTTTCCCACGACCAAATACGCGCGTTACTCAAATCCATCTTGGTTCTGTCATCTTTCCAATTATCGAGGAACGTGTTGATGTTGTAAACAATGTCAACCCATTTACCTTTTTCGATGTCATTGTGATATTGCGCGTTCGTAACGCCCAAAGCGAATCCGGTATAGGTGTCAACGTCGGACGGGAAGAACGCTCTTACCACGAGATAATCGTAATCGGCATAAGTAGCCATCGGTTGGTTTGCAAAGAACGTGAATGCGGGCCAAGTGGCACCTTGTTGAGTCATCTTGACAACGCCCTTTTCGCCTGCGAATTCATAAAGCCATTCGACATTGTGGTTTTTATCTTCAATAGGCACCACGGCTTTTATGTTGTTGGCGGAATCTGCACCGCTGAAAGATTCGACTTCGTTTGCTTTGGAAGCGCCCTTCGCAACCGCGATTTCTTTGGTTTCGCGATAAACGAGCCCGTCGTCGTCATAAGCGTATTCTACCGTGTAAGTTCCGTACATTTCGGCAACGAACTTGCCCTCGGTAAGAGTAATCGCGGTGCCGCCGATCTTAACTATCGGCTGAACGGTGTTGCCGTCGAACGTAGCCGCGGGAACGGTGATTTCTTCGAACTGAGTTCCGCTTGCCGTGAAGTTTTCGACGACGAACTCCTTGTCGCTCGTAACGGTGAACGTGAAAGTTTCTTCGCCTTCCGCGGTCGCGTGTACGATGGAAGCCTTAACGGTATACTGTCCGCCTTCCATAAGACGAATCTTGTTTTCGCTGTCGACTTCGACTTTCTTTCCCGAAGGAGCGGTTACGTCGTAAGCCATGGTATAATCGGAAAGATTAGCGACGGTCGCGTTAAACGTGACGTATTCGCCGAGTGCATATTCGCTCTCGAGGTTCATCTCGATATTGTAAACGGGCTTCCAGCCGAGTTCGTCGATATATACCGTATATCTGCCTGCAACGGCCGGATTTTCTACCGAATCGGAATCAAGGGTATAGAACAGATAAGTTCCGATTCCGGTCGTCATAACGCGGTTAAAGGTTTCTCTCGGCGTTTCGTCGCCCAATTTCAGGAATGAGAATTGCGAGTTGGCGTCGTTAATAACGTCGTTCGTTATTTTAAGTCTCATCCATTCGCCCGTCTTACCGGTTGCGATTTCCCTGTTCCAAGTGTAGAATTTGAGATCCTTATCTACGAGTTTGCCCTCGTTTTCATACGTTACGTAAATGTCGGCGTAAACGTATTCGAAATCGATCGCGGCGAGTTCTTCGGTGGTCATGTTGAACTTGAAGAACTGGTGAGGACCGTAAGCTTTCGTCGATTTAGCGGCGATAACGCCCGTCTTTCCTTCGAACTCTTCGAGCCATTCGGCGTCGTCGGTGGCAACACCGTTTTCTTTGTTCGTAAGAGCATATTTGCCGTATTCGTCGTCGAAATCTTCAAACTTGTTTTCACCGACAGCCGCTCTGACGTAGAATTCGATTTTTTCTTCGGCAGTGTTGTTCGAGCTGTCTTTCGCGGTTACTTCCATGGAATAGGTTCCGCGGGTTGCCGGTGTGAACTTGCCGTTTGCGACCGTAACTTCCGTCTTGTTCTCGCCGTCCACGAGGTACAGCTTGATTTCGGGAGTGATCGTTTCGCCGGAAGCGTCGGCTATCGTAACTTCGGGAAGAGTATATTCCTTTCCGACGTAACCCGTTTTCGCTTCGCCGAATTTAACGACGGGCTTACCGGTATCCTTAACCCTGAGGGTTAGGGTCCGCGTTCTGACGTCTTTTTCCGTGATGGTAGCAGTGCAAGTGATCAGATAGTGTTCGACCTTCAAAAGCGTGAACTGGTGGTGAAAAACCTTGACGTCCGCGCCGGAAGCCGTTTTAACCGTGTAAGTAACGGTATATTCGTTCCCCTCCTTATCGTAAACGACAGGCGACGGAAGCGCATACGCGGTGCCGAGATCGGCATCGACCGTTACGTCCTCGAAGTTTTCCAGCTCAACGGGCGTTTCCGTCGTACAAGCGACCGACAAACCGAGAGCCAGAACCGTCACGACGGCAAGAATAAATGCCGTCAATGATTGCTTGTTCATTTTTACCTCCTCAAAATTATATTTTTGGAGTTTCCGAGC
>CAKQKN010000038.1 GCA_934249215.1 uncultured Clostridia bacterium | reverse complement strand
TTTTACTGCTTCCGAAAATTTCGTTGTAATCGTGAAATATCTGTTCGATAACAGGAAACATTTCTGACTTTCTGTTTGCGGCTTTCGTGTTTCCGTTTTTGTTGCGCAGTATGTGGTTGTAGTAACTTCCTTTAGCGACTTTCAGTGCTTCGCATAAGATGTTTATGTTATATTCATCGGAAAGGCTTTTGATTACTTCGTATCGTTTTGATAACGGCGCGCTCGGCGTACATGGTGAGCGTTGCAATATTTCGATAATCTTTTGTTGTCTGTTACATTTTTCTTGTAAATCGTGTAAGTAGCGGAAGTTAGGCGCTTTTCCCTTATTAAAAGAGTTATTGCGTTCTTTTATCCATAGATAGATGGTCGTTCTGGATATTTTTGTCGTTTGAGAAATTTTTGAAATTGTTTCGCCGTTTAAGTATCTGTTTACAACGGCTATTTTTTCTTTCTCGGGATAAGTGTACATAGATTTTGCTCCTTAAAATAGTAATGAGCAAGATTATAACATATTTAAATTGTTTTTGAAAGTAAAATACTGCAGAATTATATCATAATTAAACCTCGACAACATAATTTAAAAATAATAATGGGGAGTAGTCTATGGCATTCTTCTCGGTTTTTTTCTAAGCCGATTTGAAAAAATTTGCGTTATCTTGACAGAAAACGATTGACATTAAGAGCTTTATCGGGTATAATAGTATGATTTGGCGGATTAACGCAAAATGGCAGGTATGGGATAAGAGGAGATATGCTATATGTATGAATATGTCGAAAGTGGTGAAGTAAAACTTTATCGTTCTTTTTGTTCAAAAGTTATGGAAGAAGTACGAGATGATTTATATGATTCTTTTGGAATCAATACAAATTTTTCTCTCGTCGGAAGTGGCGGTGATGCAAGAAATATGGTTACAAGAAATGGAAACGCACCGTTTGATTTGGACTATAACCTTTACATAATTTCGATGCCGGATGAGTTTTGGAATAATTTATCAAAGCTAAAAGAAACGGTTCGTTGTTCTTTGAATAAGGCGGTAAGTGGTTTTTTCTTCACGGATGGAAAAGATTCAACCTCTGTAATTACGTCTGTATTACATTTTAAAGATTCTCCAGAGGTTGAGTTCTCGTTTGATGTCGCTATATTAGCAAAAAATTCAAAAGGAAATTATTGCCGACTGATTCACAATAAAAATTTTGGACTTTTAGATCAATGGACTTGGAGCGAAGCACCTTCTTCAAAAAATGTGGGAGATAAAGCGGCTACCATTAAAGAAAATGGGCTTTGGCAAGAGGTAAGAACAACATATTTAAAAAAGAAAAACTTGTATTTAAGTCGAGGGGATAAAGATCATCCGTCATTTGTTATTTATGTTGAGAGCGTAAATGAAGTGTATGATAGAAATTTTAATAAGTAAATAAATTCAATAAAACTTATAAGTGAAGACATGCAAAATCATGTCTTCTTTTTTTGAAAAAATTTTTATTGTTAAATTAAATACGTTACAATGATATTTATAATAAAAGTATATGTTTTTTGATGTTTTATTTCTGGTGTTTAAGAGTTGAAAAACTACAACACTACAAATATTTACATGATTATACAAAAAGCTGTTGTAAATGTTTGACAAATTAATTGCAATCATGTATAATATATATGCTTATAGGTGATTTTATGAACAATATAAAAATAATTCGTGAAATATACGGGGCAACACAAGAGCAGTTAGCTCAGGCAATCGGTGTAAATAGGGTTACGGTTGCTAACTGGGAAGTTGGAACGTCAATTGCTTCTAGTTCAAAAAGAGAAAGAATGTCACTGTATTTTGGTATTGGACCAGAATACTTTTATGATAAAGAACTTACAGAGGAAATAAAAAAAATACTAATTGATACTGCCGATAAAGCGAAAAAAGTTATTAGTATGTCTGGGGGGAAAAGAAATAAGGAAGATGATTATAATAAGCTCTTCAGTTCGATTTCTTTTTCTGATGCGATGAAAAAATATATGTTCGCGATGAAAATGATGTTGGCTGCTGCAGATGGTGGAGATATAGAAACACTAGAAACGGCTTTACTAATCAATACAAAAATGGGAGCTCGCTTACAAGCAATAATAGACATAAAAAAGCAAGAATCTTCCAATGGCGAACTTTCTTTAACAGAGTTGTTGGAAAAATTAGAAGACAAAAATAGAGAGTAGATTCACATTAAAGAAAAAACAGTGCAATGACTGGCACTCATTGCACTGCAAATTGTCTACATAGCACATTGGTACAATACTACGTTCTCGAAGACGTATCTATTATACCATATGATTTTGCAAAGATCAAATGTTTTTGATCGCCGTAGTTCATTTTTTCTTTCAATGTTATCTAAAAAATAAATTATTAGGAGAAAAAATATGTTTTATGCAAAAAAAATTAAAATGATGTCGGGGTGTAACAATTCCCAGAATGTAACGGAAATTGACGAGATTTATATTGACGGATGTAAGAATCCAGGTTTTTTTAAAAAAGCCGTACTGCATGATTATTTGAAGAAAAATCCGGGAACTATTAAAGTGGGTATATATCCTAATCCAGAAGTTATACCGGCGTTAAGTTCAAATAATGAAAAGTATGTTCGTTCAACACCTAATGATTATCAACACGATAATTTATTAGATCTGCCGCGCGTATGATAATTTAATAAAGAGGAGCATTATGGGTGCCAGACATAATGCTCTTTATTTATACAATATTTAAAAGAAAAATCGAATAAAATAGTGAATTATAATGTAGGAATATGAGGTAAATCATTACATTTGTATATTTCATGTGATTAGAAGTAAAGAGGTTTGCCCAACATTTTAGGGCAAACCTCTTTTCAATCAATTGAATCGGATTCAAGTTCCATATCTTCCTGCGGGGATTCTTCGTTGTCTTCATCTTCTTCGATGATGTCGTTGCTGTAGCCTTTTGAGTAGAGTTTCCCCATAGAAAGTCGGTTTGCGGGGGCCTTTTTCTTGCCGTTATATTCGATAATCATTGTCTCGGCAAATCACATACAGCCGGATTTACGTTCTTTAGCGACACGGGAAAGTTGCTTTACGGAAATGGCACCGAGTTTTTCTTTGAATATATCATTGTTAAGATTATCCCCGAAAATAACTATAAATTTAGCAACTGCATTAAGTATATTAGCCGAAAAAGAATGTAAATCGCCTTTCCATGCGCCTATAATCAAACGCAACATTCTGCTAAGTGTTTGCATTCCGTAATTTGTATATATGTTTTCCAAGGTGGAGAAGGCGCAAACAATTACCGGTCCCTTCTTGTTGCCTACGGTTAGACCATAAGATTCGACTAAACTTTTTAATAATAAGTTGGGCATTGTTGTTTTCTGCACTGATTATATGTGCAGTTTTAGATCTTGGCAGAACTTGTTTTTTTGTTGCTGGTGAGAAATAAAATTCTCATCGACGTCATCCTGTTTTTGGAGGCGACGGAATTGAATATGGAAACATAGAAGAATATCTGAAATCGCTTGTTTGATGTGAATCTGGACAGTTCGAAAAACGAAGGACAAAAAATGAAAAAGCAGAAAATTAAAAAATCGAAATCGCAGATATATGTAGCTATTTCGTATTAGAAAGCCATCTTTGTAGTACGAAAAAGCTACAAAACATAAAAAGCACAAGATTTAGTAGGTCTTGTGCTTTTTTGTTACTATAGGTTCGCGCCCTTCGCGGAATATTTGAATTTGGGGGCTGCATTTTGACCTATTTTTCAAAAAACAGGACTTGAACTGACGACTTCGTTTTAATCCCCGCCTAATGCCTACAATTTAATACAAATCTTTTAAGAGAGAATAAACGATAGCTCTCTTTTTTTTATACCTTATCGAGGGTGATTTTCTATTTTTGATAAGAAAAAAATAATAATAACAGAAAAAATGAAAGATAAATTAATATAACATACGAACATTTGTTCGCCAAGTGTTTTTGATAATTTTTGGAAAAATTTCTACTGTAGAATTCTGTGCGATATATAGTAGCGCTTTATTGCATCATCTATAGGCAAGGTGTGTTGTTTCGGTCAACAAGTGTTGCGCGCGGGTTTTAGCCAACCGCAAATCTTGATAAATGGTACAAAATATGCTAAAATATTTTGTGCGAAGTAGCGATAGGGTTTCGGGTGTTTACCCAAAAAATATATCTATTTTTTGACTACTCAACCAATTAGACGTATCATACTCGATTTATTAAATGGATCGGACGGACTTTTTCTCGATCAATGAGCCTTTTAGCAAAATCTGTTCGTTTACGGTCGCTTTCAAAATATATTTTCGTTTGAGCAAGTCGACGACGGCATCGGCTATTTTTGCGCGCCCTATATCAATTGTCGTAAAAGTGTCGCGGTCAAAGTTGCCCGAATGGTAATTGTCGAAACCAACCACAGAAACGTCTTGAGGAACAGTATAGCCATGTTCGGTAAGTTTGGCGTTGAGGAGTGTGGCAATCTTATCTGAATTGCAGACGAACGCAGTAGGGAGTGTAGTGGGAAGTTCTATTCCCAAATTGCCTTCGTTGTCGCGGTCAGGAATATACCATTCGGCTCGTATGGGACAATTGTTCTCCAACATGCATTTGTAGTACCCCATAGCTCTGTCCATAATAGAAGAAGTGGCGAAGATATTACCGATAAACACAATATCCCGGTGTCCGCGATCAATCAGATATTTTGTAATTTGATAGGAACAATTGAAGTTGTCAGCGATTATAGTATCGACGTTAAAGTCTAAATCGTAAAAGTCAACGAAAATAACATTCACGCCTGCCTTTGTTAACATTTCCAAATACGGTTTTGACAGCTGTCCTATTATAATAATTACATCGACTTTTTGGTCGGAAATAATACGGGGAACGGATCGTTTTTTTTCGTCATCGCTTCTGCAAATTTCCAAAATTCCGAAGTAACCGTTTTCCACGAGTTTAGCTTGTAAATTTTGATAAATTTGCCAATAGAAAGAGTTATCTTCCAAAAAGCGTTCGGATATGATTACGCCGATGTTGTTATGGGTGCCGCCTTGTGCTGCACCTGCTTTTTTATATCCCATTTCATTGGCTGTCTTTTTGATTTGTTCTTTAAGAGTGCGACTGACGCCATCTTCTTTATCGTTGAGAGCTTTGGATACGGTAACGATGCTAACACCTAATTTGGCTGCTATGTCACTCATTTTCACGGGAGTCTTTGTTCTCATGGGGACCTCTTAGCTTACTGATGCACTATTTTAGCTTATTTTGCCAACGTATTTTAGCTAATTGTACCTAAAATTTTGTGAAATGTCAAGCTTAAACTGCAAATCTTAAAAAATCTTAAAAGGATCTAAGGGAATGTTAGAAAATTGTTGACATAGCGAAAATAAAATGTTATAATTAGCTTAGATTTAGCTAAATTTTAAGCTAAACAGACGAAAAGATTGCAAGGAGGGCTAAAGTCAAGAAATTTATCGCATTTTTGTTGAGCGTTCTGACGATCGGCGTAACAGTAGGAATGGTTGCAGGGTGTGGCGGCAGTAAACCGGGCGAGATTACGGTGCTTATCAACCGTACCGATTTGAAAAATACGGTTTTGAAAGACGCCAAATCGCAGTTTGAGGAAAAGTACAAAGACAAGGGGTGGACGGTTAACTTCGAGACGATTTCGGATTACGAGGGAGACACTACCATTCGTATGTCAGGCTGGGCATACGGCGATGTGTTGCTTATTCCGGATTTCGTTTTAACAACTGAACTCGAATACTATTTCATGCCGCTCGGAAACGTATCGAACATGGAAAAAGGTTGGCGGTTTATCAGCAACAAAGCATACAACGGAAAAGTGTACGGATTACCCACATATCGTCAAACATAATGAGTTATGAAAGAAAAGGCTTTATTGCATCTGAAAAATGAATTGATACCGTTTTGGTTGCAACTCGAAGATAAGGAGTACGGCGGTTGCTACGGACTTATGAGCGAGACGGGCAACGTTGACAAAACGGCGGACAAAAGCGTGCTGTTGCTGTGTCGGAATTTGTGGTTCTTTTCTTCGGTGGCGCAAGCTTTACACAATGCCGAAGTCGCGCATATCGCCGAGCGGTATTACGAATATTTGCAATCTTATTTTTTCGATCGGGAAAACGGCGGCGTATATTACATTCTGACATATAACAATAAGATTAAGAGTAATATAAAAAATGTGTATTTTCAGTCGTTTGCGATTTACGCTTTGAGCGAATATGCAAAGTTGACGCATTCTCGACAAGCACGACAAACGGCAACGGATTTGTTTGATTACATAGAGGACACGTTCCGCACTGAGAACGGATACCGCGAGCAACTTGATGGCGAGAACGTACTTGCCGATAAAGGATGTGTCTGTCCCCGAACAATGAACGCCGTTTTACATTTG
The DNA here is from genome assembly GCA_934249215.1 of uncultured Clostridia bacterium. Lineage (GTDB taxonomy): Bacteria > Bacillota > Clostridia > Christensenellales > Borkfalkiaceae > HGM11416. The sequence goes on along the minus strand of CAKQKN010000038.1, from coordinate 24,267 downwards.
ATAGAAGCTTATACAAACTTGTTTATCGTAACGAAAGACAGGCGCGTAGAAAACGCATTGCAAGATTTATTGCGGTTGGTCGCAGATAAGATTTATAATCCGCAAAAAAAGCGCTTGGACGTATTCTTCGACGAGAATTACAATTCGGTATGTGATTATCAGTCTTACGGACACGATATAGAAGCGGCATGGTTGTTAACAGACGCGGCGGCAATCGTATCGGACAAAACGATTAAGAGCAAGATCGGAAGTATATCCGAGGCGCTCACGGAAAGTGTGTATCAAAGAGCCGTGACAGGACAGTCGGTAATTAATGAGTGTGTAAACGGAAAGGTTGATACCGATAGAATATGGTGGGTGCAAGCGGAATCGGTTACGGGATTTTATAAAGCGTACAAGGCGACGGGAAACGAAAAATACAAGGTCGCGTCCGAGAAAATATTCCAAGGCATAGAACAATCGTTTATCGGCGAGTTCGGCGAATGGCATTGGCTTGTTACGGCAGAAGGGAAAACGGATAAATCATTGCCGCTTGCGAGTGCATGGAAATGCCCGTATCATAACGGCAGAATGTATCTTGAAATCATAAAGGAAGTGAAAAATGAGAAAAGACGTGATATTGCATAATTATAAACAGTTGATCGCCAGACCAAACGAAAAGATGCCGGACGATAACGGCATATACAGCCGTTATCGCTATCCCGTTTTGACTGCGGCGCACATACCGCCCGAATGGAGATACGATTTCGATGACGAGACGAATCCTCACTTTTTGGAACGGCTCGGCGTAAACGCCGTGTTCAATGCGGGCGCAATCTTTCTGAATGGTAAGTTTTGCCTAGTGGCGAGAGTGGAGGGGACGGATCGCAAATCGTTTTTTGCGGTGGCGCGTAGCGAAAACGGAACGGATAATTTTGTGTTTGACGAATACCCCGTCAAGTTCGACCGCTTGGGTAATGAGACTAATCTATACGATATGCGGCTTACGCGGCACGAGGACGGTTATATATACGGATTGTTTTGCAGTGAGTCGTTAGACGAAACGCAGGCGGGTTTTGAAGCCAAAGCAGAATGCGGGGTTGTGCGCACGAAAGACCTTATAGAGTTTGAGCGTTTGCCTAACTTGCAGACGAAAAGTCCGCAACAACGTAACTGTGTGTTGCACCCCGAATTTGTAAACGGCAAATATCTTGTGTATACAAGACCGCAGGACGGGTTTATCGAAGTCGGCAGCGCAGGCGGCATATCTTACGGTTATGCTGATAGTATGGAAAACGCCGTGATAGAGCAAGAATATTTGCTTGCCGAAAGAAGATATCACACGGTATACGAAACGAAGAACGGCGCGGGGTGCGTACCCGTAAAGACGGAGCGCGGCTGGATTCATATAGCGCACGGCGTTCGCAATACGGCAGCAGGATTAAGGTACGTTCTCTATGCGTTTGCTACGGCGGTAGATGAGCCGACAAAAGTCATTGCCTGTCCGTCCGGTTATTTTCTTGCGCCGCAGGGCGAAGAACGTGTAGGCGATGTTTCCAATGTGGTGTTCAGCAACGGATTGATTGAAAAAGACGGCGTAATTTATCTTTATTATGCGTCGAGCGATACGCGGTTGCACGTTGCTACGTTTAGCAGAGAAGTTTTGGTCGATTACGTTTTTAATACCCCGCAGGAACGGTTCAATACCTACGATTGCGTAACTCAACGGATCGAATTGATTCATAGAAACAAAAGAATTATGACGGAGGTAAATACGAAATAAAAAAATATTGAGCGGTATTTTCGTATTATTGCTTGCGCTTACGGTGTGTTTATGTGTCGCTTGCGGCGATAAGTCACCATCTTCGTCCGGAACGGGATCGACTACGGAATCGGGAGCGGAAACATATCGGAAAAGGTTGTACGATTGTCGAGGTACAGCAAAACAGCAACGTTACCTATCGCGTTTACGATTATAACCGCGTAGGTGTGGACGGCAAACCGAGGGGATTGCATATAGAAAAGGCAATTGAAGTTGCGAATCTGTCGGCATACGTACCGCAACCGACAAACGGGAACGTTCTTGCAAATTGTAAGTATTTCACTGTAGAAAAGGGCGCGGGCGAACGAGAGATATATCACGCCAAGAGTTTTGTTTCGATTCTTGCCGTGTCGGACGGCAGAAATATCGACGGCATACCGCTCATGCGCGGCGACAGCTATTATATTCCCGCAGGAAGCACGGCGAAGCTCGGCGGCAATGCCGACTATATTTTGACCTGTATTCAAGGAGAATGACGATATGAGCGCAACGGAGAATTACCGCGTTTGGTGCGAAAATGTGCAGGATGCGGAACTGCAAAAACAGCTTGCGGCAATGAAAGACAATCCCCAAGCGATCGAGAACGCATTTTACAAAGATTTGGAGTTCGGCACGGGCGGCTTGCGCGGAGAACTCGGCGCGGGAACGAATTGTCTGAACGTGCTGACAATCGGAAAGGTAACTCAGGGGATCGCCGACCGCATGAAGGCGCATGGGCAAAAGAAAGTTGCGGTATCGTGCGACAGCCGCATATATTCCGATTTATTCAAGGAGACGGTGGCTTGCGTAATGGCGGCAAACGGGATTCATGCCGTAATCACGCGCGAACTGATGCCCACGCCGTTCTTGTCTTTTTTGACGCGCGAGACGGGCGCGGATTTCGGTATTATGATAACGGCAAGCCACAATCCCGCCAAATACAACGGCTACAAAGTTTACGACAGCGACGGCTGTCAACTGACCGACGAACCAGCGAAAGACTTGACTGGGTATATCGAAAAGGTGGATCCTTTTTCCGTTCGCGCCGATTCTCTTTCCGTTTATTTGCAGAGCGGCACGGTGGAATATGCGGCGGACGCAATTACCGAGAAATACCTTGCTTGCGTCGAGGCACAGTCTATCGGTTCGGCAGATGGCTTGAAAGTGGCATATTCGCCGCTCAACGGCACGGGGTATAAGTTGGTACCGGAAATACTCAAAAGAGCCGGTGTGGCGAAAATAGACGTTGTGGAAGAACAAGCCTACCCCGACGGAAACTTTCCCACCTGCGCTTACCCCAACCCGGAAAAACCCGATGCGCTCAAACTCGGCATTGCTCTTGCCGAAAAGTGTGGAAGCGATATATTGATAGCTACCGATCCCGACGCCGATCGCGTTGGAACGGCGGTTCGGCATAACGGCGAATACCGTTTGCTTACGGGCAACGAAGTAGGCGTACTTTTGACCGATTACATATTAAGCAGACGAAAGGAGGTCGGCACGTTACCGAAAAATCCCGTGATTGTCACGACGATTGTTTCCACTTCGCTTGCCGAAAAAGTTGCCGCAAAGTACGGCGTAACGTTTTATAACGTACTCACGGGATTTAAGTATATCGGCGGTGTAATCGGCAAGTTGGAAAAGGCTGGCGAAACAGACCGTTTCGTACTCGGCTTCGAGGAAAGCTATGGCTATCTTACGGGGAGTTATGTGCGAGACAAAGACGCGGTTGTGGGCAGTATGCTCGTAGCGGAAATGACGGCATATCATTTGCGGCACGGCAAAACGCTTGTCGATCGTATAGAGGAGATTTACGCCGAGTTCGGTACTTACGAACACCGCTTGAAATCGTATGATTATGCGGGCGCGGAAGGCAACGCGAAAATGAAAAATTTGCTTACCGATTTGCGGAAAAACTTACCTATCGAATTGGGTGGCAGTCGCGTGGTAAAAACGGTGGACTATCTAACGCAAACGGAAGCCGATCTACCGAAAGCGAATGTGTTGCTGTTTGAAGCGGAGAACGGCAGCAAGCTCGTCGTTCGCCCGTCCGGCACAGAACCGCTCATTAAAGTTTATGTTACAGCAGCATCGTCGCCGCCGAAAAACGTGCGGATTTTGCAAAGCATTTTCGATTACACGGACAGAATGTTCGGTTAATGCCGCATGTTAGAATAATATAATTTACCGGACCGAAGAAGGGCGACCGAGAATTTCTAGGTCGCCATTTTACGAACTCGCTGTTTACGCTGTTTTGATTTAATATTTCTAAAATTCCCCAAGAGCATCTGACATTTGACCTGTTTTTCAAAAAACAGGATTTGAACTGACGACTTCGTTTTAATTCCGGCCTGACACCTACAATTTACGGTAAAACTCTGAAATATAACGGAAGCGAACAAATCGGCGTTGAGGAAGCCGAAGGATATACTCTTTCGGGAACATATAAAGCAACAGATATTGGTGAATATACAGCCACCGCAAAACTTAAACCGGGTTATAGATGGGATACTTCTGATTAAAAAGAAAACCCGCCGAAGTCGAAACGCAGAATAATCGACCTATAGGCGGGTTTTTATATATTTGATTTTGGATCAGAAGTCGAAAACGACTTTTTCGCCGTCGAGTTTGAGTTTTGCTTTGAACGGTTTTCCGGCTTTGGAAGTGAAAGACATTTCGTCGCTTACCTTGTCCGAAAGAATTTTCTTTGCCTGAACGAGGTTGATTTTCGTTCCCAGAACGTTTGAACCGAAGCGGAAAGCGCATCCGTCCTTATAGCCCGTGCAACCGTAGCCGTATTTGCCCTTTATGACGTCTTTTCCGCAAACGGGGCATTTTCCGACGACGTCGCCGAAGTATCCGGTGTCGTCCGCTTTGTCGATTTCGAAAATCTCGGCTATTTCGCGTTTAGCCATTTCGACGCTGTCGTCGACGGAAATTTCGCCGCGGAATACCTTTTTCAGCGCCTGACCGAGTTGGCTCGTCTTATACTTATCCATCGCGATTTTCATGTCGACGAGGCGTTCGATGAGAAATCTTCCCTCTCGTTCGAGCGCATACACGTCCTTTTTCAAAGAGATATAGCCATTTTTCTTGGCGTTCTCGATGATTCCCGTGCGCGTGGCTTCCGTTCCGAGTTCGAGCCCCTTAAAAATCGCCTTATAATCCTCGTCATCGCCGCCGTTGTCTGCGGCTTTTTCGTCGCGAAATGGGTTTTTAAGATAGTTGTTGAGCGTTTCGATCGTATATCTGCGCGGCGGAGTCGTTTTCTTTTCCTCGGGGTGAAAATCGACGTTCACGACGTCGCCTTTATCGAGGTTCGGGAGTATTTTGTCCTTTTTGTCACCGCCGTCATACTTCATCCACCCGGGCTGAACGATGACCGTGCCTTTCAGCAAATAGTCCTCTTTCCCTCCGAGCGAAACGGTCAGTTCGGTCTTTTCCGCAATGCATTCTTCTGCGCAGAAAACTGCGGCGAAACGTCTGATAATCGACGTATAGACCAACTTTTCGTCACCGACAAGTTCGTCTTTTCCGGGAATTTTATACGTCGGAGTGAGCGCGGAGTGCGACTCGATTTTCGAATCGTCGAAAATGGTCTTTTTATCTTTGAAACAAACGTCGTAACCGAGTTTTTTGATCTCGGAAAGAATCTGCCTGATCTTGTCCTTTTCGTTTAGGGCAAGATATTCCGAGTTGGTCCTCGGATAACTCACGTACCCGTTTTCATAAAGTTTCTGCGCCGCGGCAAGGCTTCTTTCCATCGTCATCTTATACTTTTTGCCGAGGTAGTTCTGAAGTTTCGTGAGCGAAAACAGTTTTCCGGGCGAAAGCGTTTCTTTCCCCGATTTCTTTTTCGTAACGACTGCTTCGAGCTTATTCATCCGCTGACAGCAGATTTCGGCTTTGTGCTTTTCGTCCTTGCCGAACTTATATGAAGAAACGAGTTCGACGATTTCGCCGTTCGTTTCCGCGCGCGAAACCATCGCGTAATAAATCTGCGGCTCGAAATTTTCGATCTCGATCTCGCGGTCGTAAATGGTCTTTACGATAGGAACGATAACCCGCCCGACGCGAAGAAGCGAACCCGTCTTGAGCGTAACGAGCCTCGTGAGGTTGACGCCGTAAAGCCAGTCGATATAGGTGCGGGCGAATCCCTCGTTCGCAAGATTATCATACGCGCTTTCGGGCTTCATTTCGGAAAAAGCCTTTTTCACCGTCTGCGGCGTCTGATCGGGGAGCCACAGCCGATAAAAGGGTTTCTTCGTCTTAAGCGCGTTATAAACGCACAGCCTGACGATTATCTCGCCTTCGCGGTCGGAGTCGCCCGCATTGACGATTTCGGTAACGTCATCGCGATTGACGATTCTTTCAATGATTCCGAACTGATTTTTGATTCCCTCGTCGCCCGAACGCAGTCTGAACTTGAAATTTGTCGGAAAGCAGGGGAGATTGTCCATCGTCCATCGCTTTTTTCCGCGCGCGTCGTCCGCTTTCGCATCTTCGTCTGCGTCGGAGCCTGCAACTTCGTCCATATCGGCAGATCCGTCCGCGTAGCCGTGCTTTAAGGCGCAGTCCGTTCCGCCGTGTTCGCCGAGGTCGAAATCGTTGCCGCCGTCAGCCGTTTTCTCGTCTACGGGCTTTTCGGTTTGCACGTCGTCGTAATCTTCCACGGAAGAGAGTGAAAAAAGATGCCCGAAAGCCCAGGTGACGATATAGTTTTCGTTTTCGAAATAACCGTTTTTGCGTGTCATCGTGCCGAGTCCGGCAACGACGTTACGCGCAAGGCTCGGCTTTTCGGCAATAATTGCAATCATATTTTATAAAAAGCCTCGCCCTTAGAGAAGAGGGAATAATCCCTTAAAGTCAAAAATCGCAAAGGTTAAAAGCAAAATGGCGCGTTATTTCGCGGGCTTATAAGTGTCTTTGAGCGAAACGATTTCCGAAAGAATCGTCTTGCCGTCTTGCGTCAGTTTTTTATAGTATCCGATTCTGAGGAGCTGGAAGCTCTTTCCGTCCTCCGCTTCCTCGAGATATTTTTCCGCTTTGCCGCAAAATTCGTGAACGCTGTCGTAGTTCATTCTTTCGGAGAAGTCTTGGTTTGCATATTCCGCGTCTTTGAGCAGATAGTCGTATTTCTTGACCACGACGTCCGCGCAGTTTGCCGCGTCAACCCACTGAATCGTACCTTTGACTTTGAGTCCGGAAACGTCGTTCCCGCTCTTCGATTCGGGCAGATACGAACAAATAAGTCTGTCTATAGCGCCGTTTTCGGCATATTCGACCTTTTCGCACTTAATGATATACGCGTTTTTAAGTCTGACGTATCCGTCGGGTTTAAGGCGGAAGAATTTGGGCGGCGGGTTGTCGGAGAAGTCCTCCGCGGAAATATAAAGCTCCTTGGAGAAAGTAATCTCGCGCTTCGGCCCGTTCTCGGTCTGTGGCATACAGTCGAACGAAAGCGTTTCGGAACCTTCGTAGTTTTCGATGACGACCTTGATCGGATTCACGACTGCCATTGCGCGCTCGGCGTGCTCGTTGAGATAATCGCGCACGAAATGTTCGAGGTATCCCGATTCGATTTCCGAATTGGCTTTCGCGACGCCGACCGCTTCGCAGAAATTCTTGAGCGCCTGCGCGGGGATTCCGCGTGCGCGAAGTCCCGTGAGGGTGGGCATTCTCGGATCGTCCCAACCGGTAACCGCTCCGTCCTCGACGAGTTTTTTAAGATAACGCTTGCTCATAACGGTGTTCGTAATGTTGAGCCGCGCGAACTCGATCTGACGGGGTTTGTGTTTTACGCCCGTGTTCTCGATAACCCAGTTATAAAGCGGTCTGTGATCTTCGAATTCGAGGGTGCAGAGGGAGTGCGTCACGCCTTGCATGGAGTCGCATATGGGGTGCGCGTAGTCGTACATGGGGTAAATGCACCATTTGTCGCCCGTGCGGTGGTGCGTCGCATGCAACACGCGGTAGATGACGGGATCGCGGAGGTTCATATTGGGCGAAGCCATATCGATTTTGGCGCGAAGCACTTTTTCGCCGTCGGCATATTTGCCGTCCTTCATCTCGGTGAAAAGTCGGAGATTTTCCTCAATGCTCCTGTTTCTGAACGGGCTTTCTTTCCCGGGTTCGGTGAGCGTTCCGCGCGTGTTTCTGATCTCGTCGGCGGAAAGGTCGCAAACGTAAGCCTTGCCGTCCTTGATGAGCCCGATTGCCAGTTCGTAAATCGTGTCGAAAAAGTCGGACGCATAGTGTATTTCATACCACTTGAATCCCAGCCATTCGATGTCGGCTTTGATCGCGTCGACGAATTCCGTTTTTTCTTTGGACGGGTTTGTGTCGTCGAAAAACAGATTGCACTTTCCGCCGTATTTTTCGGCGGTCCCGAAGTTAAGACACAAAGATTTCGCGTGGCCTATGTGCAGATAGCCGTTAGGTTCGGGCGGAAACCGTGTGTGAACCTCGCTGACTTTGCCCTCGGCAAGTTCTTCGTTGATGATGTCTTCGATAAAATTTCTTGCTTCTTCCATTTTTATTTTCTCCGGTAATATGATTATCTCGTTGTCGTTTTAAGTTAAGCGCAGCTGCGCGAACGGTACAAAATATCGAGCTATACGTCGATTATCGCGCTGTTTCCGAACAATTCGTTTTCCGTTTCGCCCGATTTTCGGTTTTTTATTTTTTCAGTTTGTCGAGCGTTTCGCGGAAATAGTCGGGGAGCGGCGCTTCGAACGTCAGAAATTCGCCCGTCGTCGGGTGATAAAAACTGATTTGTCTTGCGTGCAGAAGTTGACCGTCGAGTTTAAACGGGCACTTTTTCGGACCGTAAACGGGGTCGCCCACGACGGGGTGTCCGATATATTTCGCATGAACCCGAATCTGGTGCGTTCTTCCCGTCTGCAAAGAAAACTCGGCAAGGGTATATCCGTCGAAACGTTCAAGCACCCGAAAATCGGTGATTGCGCGCTTTCCCTTGTTTTTGCTCACGGCAAAAGCCGTTCTGTCTTTGGGGGAGCGGTCGATGAAAGTGTCGATCTCGCCCGAATCTTCTTTAACGACGCCGTGCAGAAGCGCGACGTAAATTCTTTTGCAGATTTTCTTTTCGATTTGCGCCGCAAGGTTCACGTGCGCTTTGTCGTTTTTCGCCACGATCAGCACGCCGGACGTGTCCTTGTCGATCCGATGAACGATCCCGGGGCGCAAAACGCCGTTGATTCCGCTGAGTTTGTCGAGCGAAAAAAGCAGTGCGTTCACGAGCGTATTTTCGTCCGTACCGCAGCCCGCATGCACGGTCAGCCCCTGCGGTTTGTTCACCACCGCAAGGTCGTCGTCCTGATAAATAACATCGATCGGAATATTGACGGGGCGAACGTCGAGCGGCTTCGGTTCTTCGATGACCGCACGCACGATATCGCCGTTTTTCAACGTATAGCCCGACTTTTCGTGTTTTTCGTTCACCGTAACGCTTCCGTCGTCGATGAGTTTTTTCGCGTGCGACCGCGTAAGTCCGCTTGCCTCCGCGAAGAACACGTCAAGCCGCAAGCCCGCGCTTTTTTCGTCGCATACGTATTCGGTCATTTCTCGTCCGCCTTCGTCGCTTTTTGCGGTCCGTCGCCTTTTTCAAGACTTTTTTCAGGCTGTTTTTTCGGCTTGAAAACGGCTTCCTCGTCGAGGAAAAGTATATAGACGATGAGCATAAACGCGCCGATGCAAAGGCAACTGTCGGCAATGTTGAAGTTGGCAAAGAAAGGCACGTCGATGAAATCTCTCACTTTGCCGAAAGAAATTCTGTCGATAAAATTGCCGATCGTTCCCGAAAAAAGGAGGGAAATCGCACTCAAAAGCCACTTGCCTTCGGGCTTTTTGATCACGACGTATACGAACCCCGCGACGAGCACGACGGTCGTCAGAATAATGAAGAAAGTCTGCGCCCACGCTTTCCCCGAAAGGAAAGAAAAGGACGCCCCCTCGTTATAGGTGAGAGAGATGCGCAAAACGCCCTCAATCAGCGTAACGTTCGGTTTATAACACTCGACGAGGATTTTCGATACCTGATCGAGCAGAAGTGTTGCAAAAAAAAGTATGAAATACCACATCAATCCATAACTCCGAGTTCTTTACAAAGCGCTTCGAGATCGAGTTCGCCGGGGTTTAACACCTCGTCCAGATCGAACCGATCGCTTTCCTTTTTTGCGGTGCCGCCGCTCATCGCCGCGGTAATCCTCGCGACGAGTTCTCTTCCCTGTTCGGCGGAGTTTATCGCGCCGTTGTCCGTAACGATTTCTCTGATTGCTTTCGCCACGGCTTTGCGCTTATCGTTATCTGGAAACCGCTCGTCCGTCGGGAGCGCGGCTTGCCACCTCGACGCAAACACGTACAGCCGCCTTATTTCCGAAGCGTAGTCGGCTGCGATTTTCTCGTCTGCGCGCTTAAATTTTTCTTCGATCGCTTCGCCTGAATTTTCGTTTTCGACCGAAACTTCTTTTTCGGCGAGCGCTCGTTTGAGTTCGGTTATCTCCGCCGTCAGATCGTCGATTTTTTTGTTAAGTCCGACGTTTTCGGCTTTAATGGCTTCCGCCTCGCTTCTGTTTATTCTCGAGCCGATCGATTTCGCGCTTTTGAGAGTCAATTGTTTTCCCCCCTGATTTCTTTTATCATAGAGGTTTTGAGCGCATAAAGTTCGTCGGACAAGTCGACCTTGAAAATATGCGGATAGTCGATTCGTTTATATTCTTCCCAAAAGAACGCAAGTTCTTTCTTCGCCGTTGCCGCGATTTCTTTGAGCGATGGGAAGTCGTAAACGACCTCTCCGTTCTTAACGATGGTTTTCGTGATTTCTTTGAGTTCGTATTTCTCGAACGTGATGCTTTTCCAGCGTTCGAGGGGATGATAAAGGGTAAGCGGCTTTTCGGTGTCGAACTTTTCGCCGCGGAGGAAGATTACGTCTGCTTCCGCCATACCGTCGACGAACACGCGGTAAATACTCTTGAATCCCGGGTTCGTGATTTTCGCGCTGTTGTCCGAAAGTTTGATCTTCGGCACGAGATTTCCGTCGTCGTCCTCCATTGCCGAAAGTTTATAAACGCCGCCGAGCGCGGGCATTTCCTCGCTCGTTATGAGTTTCGTTCCGACGCCCCAGAGATCGATCTTCGCACCCTGCGCCTTAAGCGAAGAAATGAGATGTTCGTCCAGATCGCCCGACGCGCAGATCAGCGTGTCGGGGTATCCCGCGTCGTCGAGCATTTTGCGCGCTTCTTTGGAAAGGTATGCAAGGTCGCCCGAGTCCAGTCTTATTCCGAGCGGCTTTTTGCCCTTGGCTTTCAGCTCGTCGAAAACTCTGATGGCGTTGGGAACGCCGCTTTTAAGCGTGTTGTAAGTGTCCACGAGAAGAAGAGTTGCGTCGGGATAAATATCCGCGTACGCCTTGAACGCTTCGTATTCGCTCGGAAAGTTCATGACCCAGCTGTGCGAATGCGTCCCGGACACCTTGAAATCGAACATTTTGCCCGCAAGAACGTTGGACGTGGAATTACAGCCGCCGATGATCGCCGCGCGCGCGCCGTAAATGCCGGCGTCCGGACCTTGCGCTCTTCTCAGCCCGAATTCCATGACCGAATCGTTTTCCGCCGCATGGCAAATCTTTGCCGCTTTGGACGCGATAAGCGTCTGGTGGTTCATCATGTTGAGAATGGCGGTTTCGATAAGCTGCGCCTGAATAATTGGCGCTTTCACGGTGAGAATAGGCTCGCCCGGGAAAACGGGCACGCCTTCCGGCACGGCGTAAACGTCGCCGGTAAACTTCATCTCGGACAAATATTTAAGGAAACCTTCGTCGAAAAGATTAAGAGACCGCAGATATTCGATCTCGTCTTTCCCGAAGGACAAATTCATAATGTAGTCCACCGCTTGTTCGAGCCCCGCGGCGAGCGAGTAGGTGATGAGGTCGTTCTGACGGAAGAAAACGTCGAACACGGCTGTTTTTTCGTGTCTGCCTTTGAGGTAATAGCCGTTCATCATGGTCAGTTGATACAGGTCGGTAAGCAGCGTAAGATTTCTTTTTTCCATGTTTTCACCTTTAATCGATCGGGGACAGTCGCAAAAGCCGAAAGCCCCGTTTTTCGTTTGGACGGCGAACGGAATCCTTGCGGTCGCCGCGCTCGGCGCGAGCCGCCGGAAATTCCTTTCGCTCAACGGAAAGAGCCGCCGGCGGTTGCCGACGGGCTCGTTCGTTTTTCAGACGTTTTTAATCTTTGAAAGATTTGATTTCGGGAAGTTCCTCTTCGGGTTCCGCGGGTTTAGCCGCTTCTTCCGCTTTGCGTTCTTCGTACGTCTTATAGTCGGGCTTTGCGTTATCCGCAACGAGCGTAAGCTTTTTGGAATACAGCGCAACGCTCACCAGCCAGAAGAGTATGAACACGAACACCGCCGCGAGGACGATGAAATACCACTTCACGCTAAGCACTATGAGAAGAATCACGAGTCCGATCGACGCCGTGAAATAGGAGATTATTCCGAAAAAGCGGTTTTTCTGCATAAACGCGAAAACGAGATAGAATATCGCCGTCGCGAAAAAGAACGCGCAGAAGAACGAGCCGAGAGCGGTAAGCACGCGCGTCGCCGTCTTTGCATCGCCGTTAGCGATGAACGTTATGATAAACGCGATAAGTCCTACGACCAGCGCCGCGATGATGCCGATGATCCGCGTAAGGGTTTTCATTGATTTTTCGTTTCTTATGTTGTCGTTGCTCATTTTTTTCACTCCTGAAAGTTTTTTATATTCGCCCCGAACGGGCGTTAAATTATCATTGATTGTCTGTTTAATTTCAATCTTCGGAAATGGTTTCGTATTTTCCGTCGTCTTTTTCTTCCTCGATCGGAAGATTTGCTTCATACTCGTCCATTTTCTTGAGGAAGTGTTTCATAAGGAAATATGTGGGCACGGACAGAATCACGAGTCCGATCGAAAGCGTCTGCGAGGGGCTGAGCGAACCGATGAACGATCCGCGTTCGTCCGCGCGCACGAACTCTATCAGAAATCTCCACACGCCGTATGCCGCAAGATAGACGGACATCGAATGACGGAACTGCTTTTTAAGAAGAAGATAACTCATCACTCCGAACAGCACGAACAAAAAGATCGATTCAAACAGCTGCGTGGGATAAACGGGCGTATTCCCGAGTTTTGGGAAAACCACGCCGAGGAAGCCGAACAAGTCTCCGTCCTTTACCGCTCTTCCGTAACAGCACCCCGCAAAAAAGCAGCCGAGCCGCCCGAACGCATGCGCTACCGTTATGCAGCAGGGCGCGAACGTGGCAGTTTTCGTCAGGACGTAGGGATATTTTTTGCGGAAACACAGCGCGATGACGATGAACGTCGCCGCTCCCGTGCTTATTCCGCCGATCGCGGTAATTCCTCCGTTAAGCGAGAAAGTCGCCTCGCCGTACTTATGTAAGTCGTCGATATAGTTAAACAACCCTTGCCACACGGCGGAACCGACAAAACCGACGACGATCGCCGCGATTCCCGTGTAGAAGATGAAATCGACGTACCTTGCGGGGATCGCAAGAATTTTCGTATAGTTGAACAAAACCCAGAAACAACACAAAATGCCGACGGCTATCATCAGCCCGTACATATATATTTTTATGTCCCCGAGTTGCAGAATCGGATAAGGATACATAATATCTCCGTTCGCGCGGTGCGCGCGACATAACTCTCTCTTGTTTAATGAATTATAGCACGCTTTCGCCTTTTTTACAACCGTTTTGAACGTGTTTTTGCAAAGCGGCGTGCATGACCGAAACCGACGATAGGCGGCGGGCTTCTCTTATAAAACTCCGCGGTGTTCGATGACCGTGGAAAAAACGATCTGTGTCTGCGTCCTGCCGTAACGTTGAAGTTCGTTGAGGAATTTGTCCATATCCGTCGTCGCTTTGAAAAACACTTTGATGAGCAGGGAATATTCGCCCGTCACTCTGTAACATTCCGAAACCTGCGGCGACGAGCGCAGAAAAGAATAAAGTTCTTCTTTCGCGGCGGGCGGAACTTCCATATCCACGAACGCGCTTATCCCTCCGCCCGTAACCGAGCGATCGATTTCGGTAAAAAATCCCTTGATCGCCCCGCTATCCGTAAGATTTTTCACTCTTGCCGCGATCGTAGGAACGGAAACCGAAAGTTTCTCCGCAATGCTCTTATACGAAGCCCGCGCGTCGTTTTGCAAAAGTTTTAAGATGTTAAGATCGAGTTTATCGTAAGTTTTGTTCATTTTCGTCCTCCCGGCAACGCGCCGAAACTCTCTTCCCCGGTTTTTCCGCGCCCCTTTTTCCGAGATCGGGCGGCTTATCGCGCCCGAAATCGGATGAAATAAGCATACTTTAAATATTTAAAAAAATCAAGCATATTTTTATTTATTTTTAACCAAAATCACCTTAACGCTTAAAAAACCGCCGTCCTTTCGGTATTTTTATATAATTATTTTAAATGAGTTGACTTATACTTCGCGGAGTTTTAAAATTATACACTGCAAAAGAAAAAAGAAGCGTGCGCCGTCTATCCGAAACGCCGTTCGGGCGGGTGCGGAAAACCGTCGGCTCGCTTGCTTCGGGGAGAGATTAATGAACGATAAAAGAGCGGAAAGCGATTCGATAGGCACTCTCGAGATTCCCATGGACGCCTATTACGGTGTTCAGACCTATCGCGGACATCAGAACTTTTTCATAACGGGTTTGCCGCTTAATCGCGATTTTCTGTACAACATAGTAAAAATCAAAAAAGCAGCCGCGTTGACCAACTTCAAAGCGGGGCTTATCGACGAAAAAATGTGCGGCGCGATCTGCCGGGCTTGCGACGAAGCGCTCGACGGCAAGTTCGACGGCGACTTCATTTCCGACGCCATTCAGGGCGGCGCGGGAACGACCGCGAACATGAACGTCAACGAAGTAATCGCCAACCGCGCGACCGAAATTCTCGGCGGCAAAAAAGGCGAATATATCTGCCACCCGAACGACCACGTAAACCGTTCGCAGTCCACGAACGACGTCATCCCCACCGCGGGCAGACTTACGGTGATCGACCTTGCGCTCGCGCTTAAAACGGAAGCGGAATCGCTCGTTGCCGCGCTCGACGAAAAGGCAAAGGAATTCGACAACGTAATCAAAATGGGGCGCACCCAACTCGAGGACGCCGTTCCCATCAGGCTCGGGCAGGAGTTCGCCGCTTATTCTTCGGGAATGAAACGCTGTCTGAAACTCGTCGAAAAGGCCGTTTCCGAAATGTATTCCGTCAACCTCGGCGGCACGGCTATCGGCACCGCGGTAAACGTCAACAGGAAATATCTCAAAAACATCGTCCCCACGCTCTCCGAAGTAACGGGGCATAATCTCATTCAGGCTGACAACCTTATCGACGCGACGCAGAATCTCGACGGATTCGTTTTCGTGTCCGGCGCGCTCAAAACGATGGCGGTTTCGCTTTCGAAAATGTGCAACGACCTGCGGCTTATGTCGAGCGGACCCAAGACCGGCTTCGAAGAAATCGTCCTTCCCGCCAAACAGAACGGCTCGTCCATTATGCCCGGCAAGGTTAACCCGGTAATCCCCGAAGTCGTGACGCAGGTAGCGTTCGCCGTGTTCGGAAATGACACGACCGTCACGCTCGCCGCGGAAGCGGGACAGCTCGAACTCAACGCGTTCGAACCCGTCATTTTCTACAAACTTTTCGAATCGTTCGTGTGCATGAAAAACGCCATCAGAACGCTAACGGAAAACTGCGTGAAGGGCATCGTATCCAACAAGCAGCACTGCGAACAGCTTCTCGACGAAAGCGTCGGCACCGTAACCGCGCTTTGCCCGTATCTCGGCTATAAAAAGTCCGCGGAACTCGCGAAAGAAGCGCTCAAGCGTAACGTAAAGATCAAAGATCTCGTCATCGAAAAAGGACTTCTGTCCAAAGAGACGCTCGACCGCGTTCTCGATCCCTACACGATGACCGAACCTTCCGACGAAGACTGAAAACTTTCCCGTTATATTCAAAATTTTTTAAATAAAACCCAGATAATCGACCTATAGCCCGATTATCTGGGTTTTTTATTCATTGAATTAAGGAAGTTTTTTGCTTTAGGGCGAAGCACTCCGCGCGTGCCGTTCTATATCTTCCGGCATTGCTTATTCGTTCTGCTTCCGCGGGGGAGGTGGCGCAAGCCCCGCTGAAAATATGTTTTTCTTCGCTTCGACAAAAAACGCCGTCCCGAATGCTTTTAAAAACGTTGACATTTTTTGCGGCGTGTGGTAATATAAAAAGGTCGTCGGGAAAATCACCCGAAACGGCGAACGAAAAAAGAATCGTTCAAAACGGACGAGGGAATGCGGATATGGCGGAATTGGCAGACGCGCCGGCCTTAGGAGCCGGTGTCTTCGACGTGGGGGTTCGACTCCCTTTATCCGCACCAAAAAAGGAAGCCTTTCGGGGCTTCTTTTTTTGGTAAGATAAGTATGAACGGGAGTCGAACGGGCAGGGCACCGCAACTGAGAAGCAGATAAAAGAAGAAATAGTTGCGGCTAAACGGTGGACACCCACCGTTTACTGCCCCGGCGTGAAAGCATAGCGACGCGCGCGTCGCCAATGCGGAGCGACTTCCTTTATCCGCACCAAACAAAAAGGATGGGTTTTACCCATCCTTTTTGTTTGCATAGAGCATAAGATTATGAATGAACCCGATAGGTAATACGGGGAAAGACTGCCGTAGCAGTAAAGGTGCGTTTCTTATGGATGCTACCATCTAACCTTTGGAAATTATCGACGATTTCGAGGTTTTTGCTTTTAAGATTTTTCTTGATAACGAACCTTTGAAAAGGGTGTTTTTTAAATATCGGTGTGAAATGAAAAAGTTTAAAATCAATTCCGACGGGCTTGAGAAGAGTCTTCGGGAGTCGCTTTCCGAATTGATTGATAATAACGAAATTCCTGCGGTGTTTTCGCCCGCAGGGTTTTCGCTGTCTTGCCGATTAGGAAAGGAAACGTCGATCGAGAGAGAGGGGAACAGCCTCGGGATCGTCGTCAGGGAACGCGCGCATTTTTTCCGCGCGGTGTCTGTTCTTTGTCAAAAAGGAGAATTTGGCGACGGGGAAATCTTTCGCGAAAAATGTAAATTTGAAAATTTCGGCATTCTGATTGACAATTTGAGAAACGCTGTGTTAAAATCGGATACGATAGACTATGATACGCCGTATGGCGATAATGGGCTATAATCGGCTTTTGTAGTGATGTAAGACGTGAGGGTAGATTATGAAAATAAAATATTTGGGGACTGCCGCCGCGGAAGGCTGGCCTGCGATTTTTTGTCGCTGCGAAGCGTGCGAGCGAGCAAAAAAACTCGGCGGAAAGGATGTAAGAACTCGTTCGCAAGCCATCATAAACGACGATTTGCTTATTGATTTCCCTGCGGATACCTATATGCACGTTTTGCGCGACGATTTGGATTTATCCGCCGTGCAGACGATGCTCGTTACTCATTCGCATATGGATCACTTCGTTCCGCAGGATCTTGTCTTGCGCGGAAGCTGCTATGCGCACGATATGAAGTCACCCGAACTCGATATATATTGTAACGAAACCGTTCTGGAAAGGTACCGCGCGTTTGCGTCGTGCGAGCAGGAAGAGGAGATTGAAAAGCACCTGCATTTTAACGTTTTTAAGTATTTCAGTCCGTTTGAAACGCGGTCGGGAAGATACAGGATAACGCCTCTCCCCGCAAGGCATGCGCTCAGCGAGAAGGCGGCAGTTTATTTTATAGAAGAAAACGTCGGAGATTCCGTCGGGTATAAAAACGTGCTTTACTTACACGATACGGGCTATCCTTACGACGAAGTGTTTGAGTTTTGCCGCGGCAAAAGGTTTGATTTAGTCAGTTTCGATTGCACTCACGGTAACGTTGAAGCCGGGTTGAACAACGGACACATGGGTTTGGTTGACGCGACGGCGGCGTTGAATCGCCTTAAAATGCTCGGAGCGGTAGATAATCGCACTATATGCGTACTTAATCATTTTTCACACAACTGCGGACTTTCTCACGACGAACTGTGTCGGGTGGCGGAGAAAGAAGGGTTTTTAGTCTCTTACGACGGTATGGAAATAGAGTTTTAATATACGGAGAAAAGGTATGATTTTACCTTAAAAATTTGCTGATAACTGTAAAAACAACTTGGCGTTTTCGCTTGCAGAAAAATATTTCGATATGGTTCTTGCCATAGACAATATGAAACACGAGGCGTATTGGGGATTATTGCAAGCGAAATTGAATTGCTGTATCCCCGTTTCCGCCGTAAATACATTTATCGAACAAGCAAAAGCCAAAGAAGAAGTCGAAGTAGCGTTAAAAATCGATGCGATATAATTGAGTCGGTCAAAATTTGTTTAAATAAATATAAAAACAGAGCAGTTGATTACGTCCTGTTTTTTAATATGCAAAAAATTGACATAATCCGGTTTATTTTTCATATTTATGGATATAAAAGATGTATTATCCGAAATTCATCCGAGCAGAAAGGAAATGTTGTCAAAAAAATTGCCTATTTTTTGACTGCGACGCACATCATTCAAGAAAAACGAATCAAGAACGCAGGAAGAAATTGTCCTTGATAATTTAGCAAGGCTATCTGAAATGGTAAACTATTTCGTAGATGAAACCGATCCGTCAATAGGTAAGTTATATATAAACTATCCTATGATGGAATCGTATCGTGATTGTGACACGTTTTTTGAAGAAGATTACTTACTTTCGCAAAAGGCATAAAACTTGCCTTGAGAAACGATTTGCGGTTCACGGTTATCCTTTTCCCAGCGACAGATTGTCGCATAAGATACGCCGAGTTCTTTTGCCAACGCCTCCTGCGTTAAAAGAAGTTTCATTCTCACATATTTTACTTTTTCGGAAAATTTCATTTTAAACCTCGTAGTTCGTTCAGGTTATCTGGTAGTAAAGAAAATTAGTCGTCTTTTTTAAGATGTGTTTCCCGATATGCTGATTTTTAATCGTTTGCAAACTTTTGATAATTTTTATTTTATTATAACATATTTTGACAGAAAAATCAACAATAAAAGTCGGTTGCAAGCCGACTTTTATTGCATTTAGAAATCATTGTAAAAAAAATAATAGCGCATAGCATTCAGGATTTGAAGCAACTGTATTTTTTATACGATTCGATATACCATTTGAATATTAACATTCGTATTTTTCTAAATTTTTTTAAATTTAATTAAATTTTTATGTAGTGTTATTTAATATAACAAAAGGCTCGATGTTGTTGAACTTCGAGGCTTTTGCCGCTTGCAGGTGTTCACATTAAATTAATTGATTTTTTTATAATCCCTAATGGGGACACCGTTTCGGGGCTTCTTTTTTTGGTAAGATAAGTATGAAAGGGAGTCGAACGGGCAGGACACCGCAACTGAGAAGCAGCTAAAGGGGTTTGATGGGAGATAAAAAGCGCGAGTGCTTTTGTTTGCTTACGGAAGTTAACGTGCTGTTTCAGGCGCAAATTAAATCTTTTACAAAGTTGCTTAATCGATTGACAGAGTAAATAATTTTACTTACAATAAATAGTGTCTGATAAGATATTGTAGCACGAATGGAATCCCTTAAAAGA
Source organism: uncultured Clostridia bacterium (assembly GCA_934249215.1). GTDB lineage: Bacteria > Bacillota > Clostridia > Christensenellales > Borkfalkiaceae > HGM11416. The sequence continues at coordinate 4,838 of CAKQKN010000038.1, read as the reverse complement.
ATGGAGAATTTTTATGGAATGGTATACGGCTTTAGCAACATTTGCCCCATTAGTTATTACCGTTTTAGGTTTTGTGTTTACGCACATTTTCACTAAAGAGCTAAGGCAAGGCTTGAAAGAATTGCGTAATATTCAGAGAAAAGCCGATCAAGGGATTGCCGATGCGAACGGAGATTTTTTTCGGGAAATATTATCGCCAAACGTAAAAAAAGGCAAAATTAACGTTTATTTCGATTTTCTTCCGGAGAAAAAGCGTGGGAGAATCAGGGTAAGACAAGAACTTAAAAGAAGTTATTTGATAGTAGGAGAAAGCGGGTGCGGAAAAAGCACGTTTCTTTATCAGGATTATCTTCGTCAAACAAGTTCTTTATTTGATACCGTTTTTCCGTTCTTTCACCCTGTAAAATGGCTTACTTCTTTTTCTTTATACTTATCGGCAAACGATTTGATTAAACTTGACGAGGAAACGATTAAAAAAATAAGTGAGAAGTGCTCCGATTTGCCGATTCGTCACGCCAGGCTTTACCTGGATGGCTTGGATGAGATGGGCGATAAGTTTGAATCTCAAAGAATTTTAATCGAAAATCTTATCAGGGCTATGAAACTCGCTAAGGAATGTGAGGTAAAAATAGCTTGCAGGCGTAATTTTGCCTTAAAGCACTCTTGTAGTGATTTATTTTCTGCAGGGCAATTTTCGAGCGGATATGATTTGTTGGAAGTTGAGTACTGGGATTCAGAAGCTTTAGAAGAAATATCAAAAATCGTTTTGGCAAATCATAATCTTCGCAAATCATTAAAAAGCCAATCCGATGATATATTAAAAAAATCGGAAAAATGGATAAAACTTTTTTACGATAAACTTAAAAATAACAAAAAAGCCGTTTTTAAAGATTCTTCTTCGGTTGATAAATGTTTAATAAATTCTCCTCTTCTGTTAATGCTGTTCCTTTACGTCAACCTATTCACGCCTTCTGAAATTTCGCTTTCCGAACGCATTTCGAAATATAGTATGTATAGTCGGTTTATCAACGCGTTAGGCGCTTCTTCAGGGGCAAACCAAAAAGAAATCGACAAAGAGAAAAAAGAAATTGCACATCTGTCGTTCGAGCATTATTCTCAATTATATTCCAACGGTTCATCTCGAATAGTATCTGAAAATCAGACCAATCTGAACGGCGTACGTTATTTGATGAAACTAATTAAGAATCCGAAATTCAGAGCGGGCGAAATCAGTTTCATACATTATTCCTTTTTTGATTATTTTATAGCCTATCGCTATCAACTTGTCGTGTTTGGCGAAAAAATACAACCGGATGAATATATCGAGGTTCTGGGCGTCGATTATCAGAACGAGATTTCCGATTTTATTACCGAAGCGATAGAAAACCGTAAACCAAACGATGAAATAGCCTCAAAACTGAAAGAAGTGTATTCTTTACTGATGGCTAATAAAGATAAGACCGCGAATTTTTCATCCATCAAATCTTTTCTGGTAAAAAAAGAAATAGCGTTCAGACTAGGCAGATTGTGGTATTCGTCGAAACAAGCAAGAGAAGACGTTTCGGCTTTTCTTAAAAAAATATATTATGACGATCATTATACCTATGATAACGACAATGATCGAGAAATACATTTAGCCATGCTGAAACGCTGGATAGCGATTGCGGGAAGTCTTATGAATACCGAAGACGGAGAAGAAATCGAACTCGATTTTATCAAAAAGATGATATGCAATCCTTATGAGAATAATATTGCGGATTTAGCAAACCGCTCCCAAACTTTAGTATTTTACGGTGACGTGACGGGCGTTTCAAGTCTTGATTATCGGGACGACGCCTCGGAAACCAAATGTGATAACGCGATTCGTAAACGCGTCAACAGGCTTCGCAACATTAACGATGAATCATATTTCACGTTGCTCAACAAGAATTTGAACCCGCGCGAAAATGAATTAAAGAATTATTGTTTTCGTGCTTTCGATTTAGCGTCCATATATTGTTTACTGCGTTTTCATAAAGGAAACAACAAAATGTTGGTCGAAGAACTGAAAAAAGGAAAACCTTCTTTAAAAATACGGGACGTACGAATCACTTTTGAAAACGCGAATGCCGAAAGGGAAAGAATAATGAAGTCGCTTTTGAATGCGTTAAGCAACGAACGACTGCCGGAATTTATAAACGTATAATTTTTCACACCCTTTGTACCCAAGCTGCATTGTATAGAAATTCGGTGCGAAAAAAAGGAAGCCTTTCTTGGCTTCTTTTTTTTGTGCGGCAGAGCATAACCGCGGTTTTTACCGCCGAAAAGACGAGTGCAGTTTGTTTTTTCTTGACTTGACGATAATTTAAGCGTATTCTTATGAATGTCGACGGGCGTTTTATCGTCTGGCGATTAACTTGAAAAGTTCAAGGTGGTTCCTTAAAAAATGACTTTCAGAATAAGAAAGAGAATTTCGCCTTTTCAAATAATACTTCTCGGCTTTGCGGGAATCGTGCTGATCGGCAGTTTTCTTTTGGCGTTACCTTTCGCTTCAAAAAGCGGCGAATGGACGCCGTACGTTGACGCCTTGTTTACGTCCGCTTCGGCAACGTGTGTTACGGGTTTGATCGTATACGACACTGCCTCGCACTGGTCGCTTTTCGGTCAGATCGTACTGCTTCTTCTGATACAGATCGGCGGCATGGGTATAATATCGGTCGCCGCGGCGATCGCCATCATGTCTGGCAGAAAGATCGGGCTCTTTGCACGAAACACGATGAAAGAAGCGATTTCCGCCCCCGAACTCGGCGGTGTGGTAAGGCTGACGGGTTTCGTATTGAAAGGAATGCTTCTGATCGAACTTATCGGCGCGGCAATACTCGCGTTTCCATTTTGTCGCGATTACGGGGCGGAGGGCGTCTGGATGGCTGTGTTCCATTCGGTTTCGGCGTTTTGCAACGCGGGCTTCGATCTGATGGGCAATAAGACGGGGCAGTTCTCTTCGCTTACGGCATACGGTGCCGATCCCGTCGTGGACGTCGCGATAATTCTGCTGATAATCGTCGGGGGAATAGGCTTCCTTACGTGGCGGGACGTCGTAAAAAACAAATGGCACGTGAGAAAATACAGGATGCAGAGTAAACTCGTGTTGCTTACCTCTTTCGTCCTGATCGTGTTCCCCGCCGCCTATTTCTTTTGCTTCGAATACGCCGACAAGCCGCTCGGCGAGAGAGTGCTTGCGTCGCTGTTTCAGGCGGTTTCGCCGCGAACCGCAGGCTTCAATACGTCCGATCTGACGAGGTTTACCGATGTCGGCGTGGCGATTATGATTATGCTGATGTTGATAGGCGGTTCTTCGGGATCCACTGCTGGCGGCATGAAAGTTTCCACTTTTGCCGTACTGGTGGCTTCGGCCGGTTCTGTTTTTCATCGTCGACGGGAAGTAACGGCGTTAAAAAGGAGAATCGGCGATGACGTCGTCAAAAATGCCGCCGCGATAGCGTTTATGTATATAACTCTGTTTCTGTTTGCTGGCTCGATCATAAGCGTCGTTGACGGGTTGCCGCTTAAAGAATGCTTGTTCGAATCGGCTTCAGCGATTGCTACCGTCGGCTTGACTCTGGGGATAACGCCGTCGCTGACGGTCGTTCCGAAACTGATTCTGACGCTATTGATGTACCTCGGAAGAGTGGGCGGATTGACTCTTATATACGCCGCGTTAAAAAATGAAAACACAGACGAAGGCAGACTGCCTTCCGAACCGATATCGGTCGGTTAAAAGGAGAAAGATATGAGAAAAAAATCGGTATTGCTTATCGGTATCGGCAGATTCGGAAAGCACATCGCGGAAGAACTGAACAAACTCGGTCACGACGTTATGGCTGTCGACCGCGACGAATCGAGATTGAACAAGGTCATGCCGCTCGTTACGAACGGACAGATAGGCGATTCGACGAGCGAGGAGTTTTTGTCCGGGCTCGGCGTAAAAAATTACGACGTCTGCATCGTTGCAATCGGCGGCGATTTCCAAGGCTCGCTGGAAACGACGTGTCTGCTCAAAGATATGGGTGCAAGGAAAATCATATCCCGTGCGGAAAGGGACGGACAGGCAAAACTGCTCATGCGGAACGGTGCCGACGAGGTTGTTTTCCCCGAAAAACAACTTGCCGCATGGACTGCCGTTCGTTGCTGTTCCGATCATATTCTCGATTACATAGAAATCGATCCCACGTGTTCCATTTTCGAAATATCGGTTCCCGACGACTGGGTGGGTAAGAGCATCGCCGGAATCGACGTCAGAAGAAAATACAAACTGAACGTAATTGCCGTGAAAGAGAGGAATAAGATCGATCCGACTTTCGCGCCCGACGTTCCGCTTAACAAAAAGCAATCTCTTTTTATCCTCGGCACGTACGACGGCATCAAAAAAATCATTCATTCTTGATTAAAATCGCCCGATAATCGACCTATAGGGGAACTTTTTAATTCTTTTTGTTTTTCCGTTCGCGGTAATTTTCTTATTGAAGCAATGGAATATAAGCGGCAAAAGAGGCGCGCCGCGTATAATCGACGCGTGTCAAATCGAGCATTTTCTAAAATCAAGCTTTCCCCTTCGGGGAGAGTGGGTTTTGTCCGTTTTCGGACAAAACTCGAGAGAGGATTAACGACAAAATAGACTAGACACTCGTCTTATTTTTTCTCTCTCGTCATCCCGAGCCTCGCTTCCTTGCTCTACTTTCGAGGGATCCAGGCGCTCCGCGCCGCATCCCCATCACAATCTAACTTCCAAAAATCCCTACAAAAAAGTCTGCTGCATTTCAAAGCCGCAAACAAGAAACCGCCCGATAATCGACCTATAG
>CAKQKN010000037.1 GCA_934249215.1 uncultured Clostridia bacterium | reverse complement strand
AGTTCGTCGGTGATCGTCATTCCGTTCCAGATTACGTCAATCTCGCCCGAATTTATCGATATAACTTTGTTCGCCCACTGAATTTTTACGAAGCGGACTTCTTTGCCGAGAATCTTTCCGACTTCTTTAGCAAGATCCGCGTCGAAGCCGATCCACTCGCCCGAACCGTCCTCCGTGTAATCGAGAGGTTTATATTCCGTCACGCCGACTTTAAGAACGTTATCGTCGTTTTTGCATCCCGACATGAAAATCGCGCCGCAAGTAAAGGTCAATGCCGCAAGCAATACCGAAATCAGTCTTTTCATTTTTCGTTTCTCCGTGTTGTTATATAATATCGTGTTGTTATATAATATAATGATAAAGATAAGCCTTGCCGTACTTTAGCACGCTAAAGCACGAAAGCATTGTCATTATACTTTATCACGCTAAAGTTGTAAAGCGTTTTATGCCAGCTTTTAAAAATTTCTGTATTTTTTTATTTGCGACAACCCGACGCGCGGCTACGCTCCGCTTGACAATCCGCGCACGATCGGATAAAATTACCGAAGGCAACGAATTATTGAGGTGGTAAGAAAATGAATAAAACGAGAAAACCGACGGCAACGGCTTGCGCGGCGCTCGTTCTCGCCCTTGTTTCGGCGACGGGCTGCAACGCGGCAAACGATAAGCAATCGAGCAAAACCGGCGAAAGTTCCCCGACGGGAAGCGAAAATAAGTCGTTCAAGGTGCTTACTGTCGGCAACAGTTTTTCGGACGATACGATGGAATACGTTTATAAAATCGCGGAAAGCGCGGGCAAAAACGATATCGTGCTCGGCAATCTTTATATCGGCGGGTGTTCGCTCGCAACACATGCGCTGAACGCGAAAAACGACAACGCGACTTATGAATACAGATTCAACGACTCGGACGTTTGGAAAACCGAAAACGATTATAAACTCAGACACGCGCTCGAGGACGAGGATTGGGATTTCGTATCGCTGCAACAGGCGAGCGGATCTAGCGGCGTCGAAAGCACCTATAACGAAGATCTCGATTTCCTTATTTCTTACGTCAAAGAACACGCGCCGAACGCGAAAATCGTCTGGAACATGACATGGGCGTATGAGCAGACAAGCACTCATGCCGAGTTCAATAATTACAAAAACGATCAAATGAAAATGTATGAAAGCATCGTCGGAGCGGTCAAAAACAAAATTCTGACAAACCCGGAGTTCGTCAAGATCGCGCCTTGCGGAACGGCGATTCAGAACGCGCGCACGTCCTTTATCGGCGACAATCTGACGCGCGACGGCTATCACCTCACGATGAACGTCGGACGGTATATCGCGGGGCTTACTTTCGTCGAAACGCTCACGGGCGTCCCCGCGACGGAAATATCGTTCAAGCCCGACGGCGTTACGAACGTTGTCCGCGAAGTCGCCGTGACGGCGGCGCACAACGCCGCGTTGAAACCGTTTGAGATAACATCTTTTTCGGAAACCGAGTGAAACGATATAAACTTTATTATAAACGATCAGAATTTACCTATCGGAAACAACGTCCCGCGCCTCAAAAGCAGCGGGCGTTTTTCGTTGCCCTATGCGCCCGTTTTCCGCTTTTACGCCGAATTTTTCGTGACGCGTAAAAAAAATGTGCGTTCGGTAAAGTTTTTTTTAAAATACTCTTGATTATTTCTTTGGTTTATACTATAATGAAAAAAGTGTAAATCGCCCGAGTCTACCCTGCGGATTTTGTCTTTTGGTACGGCTTGGCGACGCTTATGCGACATTTAAACCATATATTTGAAAAAAGGACGGAAAAAACAATGAGTGAAAGAGCTGAAAAAATCAGGAATATAGCGTTGATCGGGCACAGCGGCGAGGGTAAAACCACGCTCGCCGAAGCAATTCTTTATAACGCAAAAGCCATCGACAGACAAGGAAAGGTCGACGACGGCAACAGTACGATGGACTTCGATCCCGAAGAGATCGCAAAGAAAATATCGATTTCTTTATCGGTTGCGAACTGCGAATATAAGGGATATAAGTTCAATCTGCTGGACGTTCCCGGATTTTTCGATTTCGAAGGCGAAATGGTCGAAGCTCTTTCGGCGGCGGACTGCGCGATCATCGTTACCGGCGGTTCGGGCTCCCTTACCGTAGGCACGGAAAAAGCGCTTGACTACTGCGCGGAACACAAGATCCCCGCGATGATCTTTATCACCGGGCTCGACAAGGACAACTCCTCCTACACCGCGACGGTCGAAGCGATCAAGGCTAAATACGGCACGAAGATCTGCCAGATGTTCGTCCCCCACCTCGAGAAAGAAAAGTTCGCCGGTTGGGTGAGCATTCTCGACAAGAAAGGCTATGACCTCGACGGCAAGGAAAACCCCGCGCTTCTTAACGAGCATGCGGCGGAATATGAAGAAGTAAGACAGCAGGTTTGCGAATCGGCGGCGGAAAACGACGAAGGTCTGCTCGACAAATTCTTCGGCGGCGAAGAACTTACCGGCGAAGAACTCGCGATGGGACTTAAGCTCGGTATCACTGCGGGCTCGACCGTTCCCGTTTACGGCGGAAGCGGACTTATGAATAAAGCCGTTTTCAACCTGATGGAAAGAATCATTTCAATGATGCCCTCCCCCGCCGACGGCAACGGCGCAAAGGCGCAGACCGAGGACGGAAAAGAAGTCGTTCTTGCCTGCGACGAAACCAAGCCGGTCGTTCTTCGCATTTTCAAGACCACGGTCGATCCGTTCGTCGGTCGTCTTAACATATTCAAAGTCATTCAGGGCACGCTCCGCCCGGGACTCGTTCTCAACAATGTGACCAAGGGTAACAGCGAAAAGATCAGTTCGCTTTACTTCCTTAAGGGCAAAAAGCAGGAAGCGACCGACAGCGTTGCCGCGGGCGACATCGGCGCGCTTGCCAAACTTTCCGACGTTACCACCGGCGACACTCTCTGCGAAGCCGAAAAATATCTCTTCCCCGCGATGGAAATTCCCGCTCCCGTTTACTCGATGGCGGTTTACGCGGCGAAGAAAGGCGACGAGGACAAGATTTTCGCGGGACTTTCCAAACTCAAGGACGAAGATATTTCCTTCAACGTAAGCAAGAACGCCGAAACCAACGAAATGCTTCTTTCGGGCGTCGGCGAAACACAGCTTTCCATTCTTTGCAAAAAACTTAAAAATAAATTCAACTGCGAAGCGGTGCTTAAAGAACCGAAGATCGCTTACAGAGAAACCGTCCGCAAAACAGCGGAAGCCGAAGGCAAGCACAAAAAGCAGTCGGGCGGCGCGGGTCAGTTCGGCGTCTGCAGCGTAAGATTCGAACCGGGCGCAGAGGACGGCGTTTACGAGTTCGTCGACGCGGTCGTCGGCGGAGCCGTTCCCCGTCAGTTCATTCCCGCGGTTGACAAAGGTCTGCGCGAAGCGATCAAGACGGGCGTTCTCGCGGGATACCCGATGGTTAACCTCAAATGCACCCTCTTCGACGGCAAGTATCACCCCGTCGACAGTAAGGAAATCGCGTTCGTCACGGCGGCGAAACTCGCGTTCGCGGAAGGCGTCGCAAACGCTTCGCCCTGCATTCTCGAACCGATCATGCACGTTGAAATCACCATTCCGAGCGATTACCTCGGCGACGTTATGGGAGATATGAACAAACGCCGCGGAAGAATTCTCGGAACCGATCAGGCAGGAACGAAAACAATCGTTTCCGCGGAAGCTCCGCAAGCGGAACTTGCGAAATACGCGACCGATCTTCGCAGTATGACGCAAGGCAGAGGAAGCTTCACCACCCGCTTCGAAAGATACGAGGAAGTTCCTCCGCAGGCGCAGGAAAAGATCATCAAAGAAGCTAAAGAAGCAAAAGCAGAATAATATCAACGGTACGACGGGCGTCGCTGCGCGACGTCCGTCGGTTTGCGTATAAGGAAAATATATAATGATTCTTTCAGTTTGCCCCAACCCGAGCATAGACTGCACGGTCGAACTTAATTCGCTCGACGTCGGGAAAGTTAACCGAATCGAAAACAAAATCATCACTTACAGCGGGAAGGCGCTTAACGTTGCGGTCGGCATAAGCAGACTGGGCGGTGACGCCGTCGCGACGGGTTTTATGTTTGCCGAGGACGGCGGACAATTTACACAGACGCTTTCGAAAGAAGGCATCGCAAGCAGATTCGTTACCACGCCCGGGCACGTCAGAATTAACTACAAAATAATCGACAAGCGCGCCATGATGACCGAGATAAACGACAAAGGCGAGCCCGTTCCCGAGGAAAAACAGCAGGAACTTCTCGATCTCGTCGCAAGGCTTTCGCAAAAGGCGTCCACCGTGGTTTTGAGCGGGTCGCTTCCGCAAGGCGTGGACGACGATTTTTATGCGCGACTAATCGCCCGCATTCCGAAAAAAGTTAAAATCGCGGTCGATTGCGAGGGCGAAAAACTCAAAAAAGCGTTATCCGCGGGCGTGGATATCGTGAAACCCAATCTTTATGAACTGGAATGCATTACGAAAATGAGATGCGCGACGAAAGCCGATATGGTCGAAGGTGCGAAAAAACTCCTCGATATGGGCGCGAAGAAAGTTCTTCTTTCGCTCGGAAGCAGCGGCGCGATTCTCACCGACGGCAACGAACATCTGTATTGCAAAAGCGCGAACGTGGCGGTCAACTCGACCGTCGGCGCGGGCGATTGTATGCTTGCCGCAGCGCTCGTCATGCGGGAGCGCGGACTTAGCGACGAGGAGGTTCTGCGATGCGCGGTCGCCGCGGGAACGGCGTCGATCACCACACCCGGCACAAATTTGTTTTATAAAGACAAGTACGAAGAAATTTACGACCGTATTTCCGTCGAGAAATTCTTCGCGTGATATTTTTGTCAATTAAAAGAGCCGATAACCGACATATAGGTCGATTATCGGCTCTTTTCGTACCGGTTATTTTATTTACCCGCTTCTTCCGATTTGATCTCGCTCATTCTCTTTAGTTCATAGAACTTGCCTTTTTTAGCCATAAGTTCGTCGTACGTTCCGAGTTCGACGATTCGACCGTTTTCCATACAGGCGATGCGGTCTGCGCAACGAATGGTGGACAGTCTGTGCGCGACGATGAAGGTCGTTCTTCCCTTGATCACGCTTTCGATCGCTTTCTGAACGTGATATTCTGAAACGTTGTCGAGCGCGGAAGTCGCTTCGTCGAGAATGAGAATGCGCGGATCGCGGATGAGCGCGCGGGCGATCGCGATTCGCTGTTTCTGACCGCCCGAGAGTTTTCCGCCATGTTCGCCGACGTAGGAATC
>CAKQKN010000036.1 GCA_934249215.1 uncultured Clostridia bacterium | reverse complement strand
CCGATGTCCTTTTCCGAGCCGATCTCATAGGCGTTTGCGTCCACGCCCCAGTCGACGAAATCGTAAGCGTAGATACCGTTTACGTCGCCGCGAACGGGGCTATCGATTTTTTCCGCCCTGATTACCTCGGCGAGCGTTTTCCCGTAATAGTCGCCCTCGATTATTTTGTAATAATACTCGTAGCCGTAGTCACCGACGCTCACGAAAGCGATCGTCGGGATTACCGTTTTTTCGACGAATATCGGAGTGTAGACTTCGTTTTTTACGAACACTGTTCTGATGCCGTAAGGCATTTCCTCGCCGATTTCGTTCTTCCACCCGTAAAAGACGAAATACTTTTTGCCTTTAAGATCGAAATAGTCGTTCAGTTTCGGGAAAGAATAGAAGGCTTTTTCGTCGGTCGAGCCGAAGGTCCATACCCTGCCCGTTTCGACGTGAACTCTGTCGCCGTTCTCGTCCGTCCGATACTCGACTCCGCGTTCGAAACTCTGAAGAGGATCACTCACGACAAACTCCGCCGAAAGATCGTTGAATTCGTATACCACGGTGAGATTTACCGTAATATCCTTATCCTGCATCCGATCGGGCATGTCGCCCCACGTTACCGAAATCGATTTTATCGCCTCGCTTACCTGAGACAAAGGATAGCCAGCGAGCCTTGACACGACGAGTTCGCCGTAAAAGTTTGCTTTAATAAGTTCGGCGTCTATCGGTTCGCCCTGCTTCACGCCGTAATCGCCGATTTTCTGCCCGTTAGCCACGATATTGACGTAGTAGACGGGAAGTTCTGAAAGCCCTTTACGCTCGAACAGTACGTAGTAAATTCTGTTCTTGCCGACGTCCGGCATCGAGTCGACGTCGTAATAACGGCTCTTCGACTCATCGGCGGGATTGATGTCGCGATAGCCCTTGACAACGTAGGTGTTGCCGCGGGAAACGAACTCCGCGTCGATCTCGAATTCTTTCGGCGGGATGGGACGAATGGTTTTGTTGACGTAATCGAACGGCTTATATTCGACTTTCACGCGCTTTACCGTTTCCGTTTCGAGAACGTAGGTTTCGGTGAAAACGTTCGTGTCGGAATAAGTCGCGACGAAATCCGCACCGTTTTTGATCAGTTCGAAGTCGTCGAGGTACAATTGCGACTCGGTATCCACCTGAATCGAGGGATACTTTCCTTTCGCTATATCGATACCCTTGAACGCGTCTGCTTCCGGATCCGCATTGTAATAATTCAAAGAAAACTCAAGCCCGCTCGTGCTGACGAACGCCTTGTATTTTTTGCCGTCAATGTCCGGTGCGACGATTTCGTCGGTCAGAACGAGAAAGTATTTCAGCGACGGAACGTAAATCATCCGCTCGCTTCTTATGAACTTGGTTTCCGCAATCGTATCCGCCGACGAGTACACGGGGTAATAGAAATTCGCCGTGAACGTGCGCTGTTTCCATTTAAGCCTGTAATACGAAGTATTTACTATCATATACCCTTTATAAATGGTACTTGCGTTTTCGTAGGAAACTACGGGATAGGTTCCGTCGAAACTCTCGTCGATTTGGTCGCCTAAGAACGGGAAGTATTTTTCCCAGAGGTCGTTAAGGTCGAGATAATACCCCTGACGGACAGGCAGTTCGTCTTCGGAGAAATCGGGCGGAACGACTTGTTCGCCCTCGAGATACGAAAGCCGCGCCAGAACTTCGGAATGAGTAGAACCGCCACCGACGTAATATTCGTTTCTGAATTCGGTATTATGTACGGCGTAATCTCTTCCGTCCGGGTTACGGTATTCCACGTAGAAAATTCTCTCTATCCCGCTCGCGTAAACGCCGTGCCGCGGCAGAAGTTTCACCTTGACTACGTATTTCAGCGATTTAAACGGGAAGTTTCTGCTTATGATCGGGCTTCCGTTGTTGATGGTTACGTATTTGTCATAATCCCTCGTCTGATAATCGGGCGCATCGACAAACTCGAATTCGTACCACAACTGCGCCCCGTATCTGTTTCTCAGCGCGTTATCCACGACCTTTTCGCCGGTGACGATATCAAGATACTTCATTTGCACGCTGTTCATTTTCACCCCGCCGTAACGCGAGGTTATCACGAAAGGATCGTCCGGACTGTTGATCTGCTCGACGAAACCGAGCGGAATCAGCCGATCGCCCACACCGTATAAGGGGATCTTTTTGTCGAAAATGTCGGTGTTTACGTCGTAAACGAGGAACCGAGCGCCGAGTTTGGCGTTGACGAACAAGCCGACCTCGAGATACATGCCCCCGTAAAGATGAGTTTCGGAAACTTTATTTACCGCGTCGTAAGAATAGCGGAAACTGACGAGCCCGCTAAGTTCGACGTAAGGACCGAAGCGGAAGGAAACGTAAACCGCCGCCACGCTGTTGAGATGAGCGAAAGAAACGGACAGTTTTGCCTCGAGCCCGCAACGGAAACCGACCTGACCTTTAAGAGTAACCGAAATGTCGATTTCGTTCGCGGTCGTGGCGCGCATAAATTTGAATTCGCGGAACATGACCGGTTTGCCGTTTTCGCCGCGCGGACTTTGGCCGTTCGTAAGTGTGGTCGTTTCGACGTAGTGATGAGCAAACTCGACGTACAGCCCCGCCCGCGCGCCGAGAGACCCGACAACGTTGAACTCGAGCATAAGCGATACGACGGGAACGGGCAACGGAATCTGGCCGAGCGGAATGTTGAAAATGTCGACGTATTCGAGATCGCCGTCGTCATCCCACAACGGGCTCCCCGAGATCGCTTCGGCAAACTTGTTCTGACCGTTCTTGCCGATATCCATTATGTATTCCACTTCGTCGGTTATGTCGATTATGCCGTGAACGTCGTCGTCAGAGTCAGCAAATTCCGCCGTCGCCGCAAGTTCGAGCGAAAAATCGTTCGAAAGATCGACTTTTACGTCGGTATAGAACCACAAAAGCGGATTAAGCGTGATAAGCCCCGATTTGCATATGGTATATCTGTAATCGACCTGCGTTCTGTTTTTTATCGTGAGCGAAACGCTCACTTTGAAATTTTTGATCCGGATTTCGCCGGCAAGTCTTATTTCGAACTCGAGCACGGTGCCGCTTATATTCAGGTCGACCTCGGGATATTGAAATTTAAACCCGGCAATAGCCGCCATCAGCGCGGTTTTTTCCTCTGTGGGCAGATTTTCGGCGTATTTAAGCACGGTGGGCGACTGCGAAACGGCGTTTCTGACCGCGCTTTTGAGCATGACGACGCCTTGGTTCTTCTCGACGTTTTCGGCAACCGTTTCGGCGGAAAGTTTTATCATTCCCTCGAGTTGCGCTTGCCTTTCGCCGTATACGTCAACGTCGTAATAAACATCGTCCACGTTCGGCGTTACCACTTCCATAACGACGAACTCGGCGGTTTCGACCTCGGTACCGACCACGTATTGCATTTCTTCACGCTTTACCGAGATTACCTTGCAAATATAATCGCCATCTTTTTCGAGTTCGCCCTCGCCGACGGTTACGATCGAGCCGACGACAAATTCCTTTTCCGTTTTCGCAAAAATTCGGTTTACGTCCTTTTCGAGCCCCAAGTCGTTATATACGTAGACGTTTTCTTCCCAACGGGCGATTTCGGAAGCGGAAAGATGAATCCTCGGCTTTGCCTCGATCGTTTCTTTTTCCTTTTTTTCGGTGATTACCGTAATTTCATCCGCAAGCCCCGCGTCCTTGCCGTCGACCGAAAGAATCTTCAAAATGGACGACAGCGCCTTGACGGAATAAGTCATGCCCTCTTCGAGTTTTTTGTTCGGTTCGATTACGAACGAATCGTCGCCCGACGGGCGGCAGATGATTTCCAGTTCTTCGCCGTTTGCCGAGGCAAACGACAGATATTCGGACACGTTCTCGTTATGCAAGACGACGCCGTCCGCTTTTACTTCGACTTCGGGAGAGGCGGAAACCTTTCCGACACTCGTGATTTTTTTGAGCGTTCCCGCTTTTTCCGAAAATCTCGCGTAGACGCTTATCGAACGGTCGATTGCATCGTCTTTACCGACGGGTTTTTCGTACTCTTCGTCGTAATACCACCCGCCGAACGAAAATCCGTCCTTATACGACGGATTCAGTTCGCCGATCTTGTCGCCCTCGAAATACGTTCGCGGAGTTATTTCCGTTCCCGTCGTCACGAAAGTCATAACTGCGCCGTAACGCGCGTAAAGCGTTTCGTCCTCTTTCAAAGTTATCGTGCGAGGGCAAACCGCGGTAAGTTCTTCGTCGTAGTACCAGTCGGAAAAAACTCTGCCCTCTTTTTCCGCTTCGGGAAGAGTGTACTTTTTTCCGCTTTTCAATGTTACGGGGGCTATTTCTTTGCCGCCGTTCGTCACGAATGTGATAGTGACGTCTTTGCCGCATCCGTTTGCCGCGACGACGCCGACGATCGCACCGATTATCGCAAGAGCCAGGACGATCGCCGAGATTATAACGATCGGTTTTTTTATCCGTCTGTCCATATTATTCTCCGTTTAGTTAAATAAAAGCGCAAGGGGAAATTATCTCTTTGCGCTTGTGATCGAAATTTGTTTCATAGGCGGGCACCTTCCGTCGCGAAAAATATCGTGATTAGACCTTCCCCGACTTTAGGTCGGCGGCTCGGTCGTTTTTGCCGTCGTTTTCATGATATGCTCGTGACACTCGTCCGCTTACCGCGGCGCGTCCCCACAAACGCATTATATCATAACGTTTCGCACTTTTCAAGTTTTATTGCCCTACATGTATTAAAAAAACGAACGGTTTTTCAGAAAAAGGAAAAAACGGCACGAAAAAAAACGAGCGCCGTCCAAAGCGCCCGTTTTCGTTTTTTTTTGCGGTTTTATTATGCGATAAGGTTTTTGACGTAAAGTCTTTCTTTTAAAGAGAGTTTTCCGTCGATCGTGAGAATGCACAGACAGAGAATCACGACGTCCTCGTAAAGTTCTTCGTCCACCGATTCGAGAACGCGAATCAACTCGCTCGTGTACTTTTTGATCAGTTTGCGACCGTCCTTGTCGGTTTCGAACATTTTCTTGATTCCGTCGTAATCGAAATCGGGTCCGAAAACTTTCAGAAGAGCGGGATAGATGAGCAGATATTCCTTTTCGTGAAGTTTGCCGTCAGCCGCCACCGAGCCGATGACGAATGCGGCGAGCGTTTCGACGGGATCGATTCCGTCAACGTCGAGAGCAGCAAGGCTTGCGAGAATTTTTACAGATTTTCCGGTAAGAATGACGCCGCGTTCGATTGCGCCGAGTTTTTCGTAGTCTTTGATTACTTTGTTAAATTCAAACATAATTTATTCTCCTTCGGGATGTTTAAAGCCCTAAATTTTTAAAATTGAAACAGATTATAACGGCAAGTCTTTCTTCGTGAATTTGAGCGAGCCGGCAACGATTCCGACAACGCCGAGAACGGCAAGCACCGCGAATTTCCATATGAACGCAGCCGTTCCGTCCATTATCGAGACAACGTCGAACATGGTGATTATCGTCGTGTAGTTGAAGAAGTTGAGCGAGTCAAGACGGACGACTTTGGGGATTACGGGGCTGCCGAACAAGCCGAGCATCGCCGCAACGAGTGCGAATATGCTGAGTCCGCCGCCGATCGCCATGGAGCGTTTGCTTCTGTCGAAATAGCACGAAGTGAAGAAGTTAAGCCCGGACATTGCGAACAGCACGAGGAACGCGCCGAGGTTCAGAAGAAGCAGTTTGCCGTAAGTAAGTCCGACTTCCGTGCCGACGATCGCAAGACAGACGCAACCGGTAGCCGTCGTCAACAGGAACATCGCAAGGAGCGAGCCGACGAGATATACCGCCTGTGTGAACGCCACGGTGATTCTCTTCGTCGAAGTCGAAAGAACGTATGCCATCGAGCCGCTGTCCACCTGCCCCGCGATG
This sequence comes from uncultured Clostridia bacterium, assembly GCA_934249215.1. Taxonomy (GTDB): domain Bacteria; phylum Bacillota; class Clostridia; order Christensenellales; family Borkfalkiaceae; genus HGM11416. The sequence continues at coordinate 5,617 of CAKQKN010000036.1, read as the reverse complement.
AGGTTGTTCGAAGCCATTATCATATATATTATCGGGAGCAGAAGCCCGGCGAGTTTATAGAATATCGAGCCGACGATGAGCGTGTACAGATCGGTCTGTCCGATATCTTCGAGCGCGTCGCTCACTTCGTCCGGAAGCGAATCGAGAAGGCTGCCCGAAATGTCGGCGATAAGTTCGGCGTTCGTTTTTTCCACCGCCGCCTTATATTCTTCTTCGGAATCGAACTCGCCCGCTTCGAACTTCTTCTCGAGTTCGGAAAGTTCGTATTCGAGGCGGTTTCCGTAAGTGATGACGGTGTTACGCGCAAGTTTTCTGACGTTGTCGTAGTTATAGCCGAAGCCGAGGTATTTTTCTTTCGTCACGCCGTAAGAGATCAGGTTTTTTACCATTTCGTCGACCGCTTTGTCCGACGTGATATTTATTGCGAGGAAGCACGAACCCGCCTTTTCGGCACGGGTGGAGACGTAATCTCTTCTTTCGACGGACGTCAGATATTCTTTGTCCGAAGAGTTTTCGATGAGCGAAGCCAGATCGTAGCCCTCGAGAAGGTCGTCCGTGTGCGAAAGATATGCGTTGTACATATCTTCGTTGCCGTCCTCAAGCGTTATCAGCTGCGGGTTGAGCGCAAACACCGAAACGCCGAGAATTTCTTTCGCTTCATCGCTGTTTTCGTCGTATCCGAGCGCAGCCGCCTGTTCGAGCAGGGTTTGCTGCGACTTTTTATGCGCGGTTTCGTAATCTCCGAGCGCGGCAAGCCTCTGCGCTTCCTCCTGCGTTTTTCCCGCAGCGACAAGTTTACTGACGCTTAACAAATAATCGACTTTGTTGAACGACTCGGCAAACGCTTTGTCGAACGTGGTGAGCGCTTCGTCGGAAATCGAATAGTAATTTATGGCGCGTTCGCCGATCGCAGAGTCGATTTCGTTTTTGATTATGGTATCTTCTATCGCGTTTTTGGTTTCGCCGATACTGCCGCTTCCGCTGATGAGCATTACACAGGCGAGCATGAAGCAGACCGCGAAAGTGATTATGCCCCACATGACGCCGTTCGCCTTGCAGGATTGTTTGAATAACGCTTTACTGAACATTTTTATCCTCCCGTTTCGTTTTCAATACTTCCTTGAAATGTCTTTCCAGAGTGTAAGGAATTTCCGATATGAATTTAAGATCGTAACCGTTAAGGGTTTTCAGAAGTTTTCCCGTCTCGCCCGAGCTTATTCTGATCGTCGCTTGATTGTATATATCCTGCGTTCTTATGATCGTGTAGCCCGCGCTTAAAAAGTTTTTGTAGTCGGCTTCGTTTCTGAACTCGATCTTAAACTCTTTTTCGGCGGGATTGTTGATCCTGTCCATATCGCATACGTCGATTATGTGTCCGTCGCTTATGAGCGCGACTTTGTCGCAAGTGCCTTCGAGTTCTTCGAAGTTGTGGCTGCTCATGAAAATGGTTTTGCCCTTTTTGTGTTCTTCCTTGATTATGTCGAGAAAGGTCACTCGCATGAGCGGATCGAGCCCGGTCGTCGGCTCGTCGAGAATGATTATCGGCGCGTCGTTCATAAGCGCGGCGACGAGCGCGGTTTTTTGTTTCATACCTTTGCTCATTCGCTTGAGATTTGCGCGCGGATCGAGCTGAAGTCGCTCTATAAGTTCGTTAGCGTAACTCATGTCACTCATTCCAAGGAACTCTTTTTGCGAGTTGAGAAAGTCGACGCCCGTTTTGAGATCGGGAAAAGCGATTTCGCCGGGAACGTAGCCGATGTCTTTTATTATCTCGCTCGCATGCGCCCACGAATTGAGCCCCTTGACCGTCGCTTCGCCTTTCGTCGGTCTGATGAACCCGAGAATGCTTCTTATGGTGGTAGTCTTGCCGCTTCCGTTCGTTCCGACGAACCCCACCATTTCGCCCTCGTTTATGTCGAGGCATATATCGAACACGCCTTTGCCGTATCCGTAGTCCTTCGTCAGATTTTTTACTTCGATAACGCTCATTCGATCGCTCCTTTGAAGTCCTTATCTTCTTTATAGAACTTCATGAAATAGTCCTCGAGGCTTTCTTTCCTGTTGCTGAAGCTCACGACGCCGACACTCGAAAGACGGCTTATCACGTCGTTCAGATCTTTGTCGTCGAAAGAGATATAAATCTTATTTTCACCGTCGTTAAGAATAGCAAGCGAGTCGATCCCGACGACGCTTCCGAGGAATTTCTTCTTTTCCGCTTCCGTCATAAATTCCACCGTGTAATATTTTTTCGAAGCGTGCTTCAGGTCGTTCGCGACGAATTCGGAAACGATCTTTCCGTCCTTGATGATGGCGATCCGATCGCAAGTGTTGTCGATCTCGGAGAAAATGTGGCTGGAAAGAAGTATCGTTTTGCCGCGCTCTTTTTCCTTGTGTATAAAGTCGATGAACCGCTCCTGCATAACGGGATCGAGTCCGCTCGTCGGTTCGTCGAGAATGAGAACTTCTGGGTCGGACATAAACGCCGAAACGACCGCGAGTTTTCTCTTCACGCCGAGGCTCATCCGCTTCACGTCTCCGAGCAGCGACGCTTCGTCGAGTTCGAAAAGTTCGAGAAGCATTTTGAGCCGCTCTTCGTTGTGAATTCCCGTCAGATCCTGCATCATCTTAAGAAATTCCTTTCCCGTAAGCCCCGCGGGCAACGCAATCTCGCCCGGAACGTAACCGACTTTTTTCAACACTTTATAATACTTTTCGAACGTGGGCTCGCCGAAAATTTCGACTTTGCCGTCGTCCGGTTCGGAAAAGCCCATCAGGTGACGAATCGTCGTTGATTTTCCCGCGCCGTTAGGTCCGAGGAATCCGAATACTTCACCCTGCGCCACGTGAATGCTCACGTCGAATACGCCACGTCCGAATCCGTAATCTTTAGTCAGATGCTCAACGTTAATTATATTCATTGCTACCTCCCGTAAAGGATTTGCGGCGAAATGTTCGCCGCACTATTTCAACACTGTTGACATTTTTTACGAGATGAAGTATAATCAAAAAAAATTGAAAAGGGAAGCACATTTTTCGCGACAGTGTTCAAATATCAACACTGTTTATAAAATTGTATAAAAGAGGCTGAAAAAGAAGATGAAGGCAAGAAATCTTAACAATTCGTCGGCAAAAACACGCGCTCTCATCAAGTCCGTATTTGCGGAAATGCTCGCGGAAAAGCAGGAGATCGGCAAAATTGCCGTTACCGAACTCGTCAAACGCGCGAACATAAACCGCGGCACGTTCTATTCGCACTACGACGATATTTACTGCGTTGCGGAGGACTATGAAAACGAACTGATCGACAAATTTTTCGACGACGCTAAACTCATCGAACTTCAGAACGCCGATAGTTTTATCGATTCGTTTTTCGACTATTTGCGGGAAAACGACGAAAACTATAAATTACTGTGCCGCTCGAACGATTTTTTGTTCGCGGCGAAAAAACTTGCGCAGATATCGAGCTATAAGTTCCTTGAAATCTGCAACAAGGACAAAAGAGTGGTCAACAAAGAATTTATCGAACTCGAAATCACCGTTTTCATCGAAGGGCTGATCTGCGAATACGTCAAATATTGCAGAGGGCTCACCGACGAAACGCCCGAAAAACTCTATGAGTATATAAAATATTGGGTAAGAAATTTCAAAGAACGGATTTGCGGTTGATTTTTTTGAAAAGAGGTGCGTGAAAAGTCGAAGCGGCACGCGATAAAACTTTAAATAGACGATGAAAAACGCGAAAAAACCGCGAAAACTTAAAATAAGCCGCGGGATCGCGCGGTTTTTAATCGTACTTTGAAAAAAGGTGCTTAGCAAAAGGAAGTATTATGAACAACGTTTTATTCACTATTTTAATCACGTTTCTTGCGGGAGCGGGCGCGGGGCTCGGCACGGGCTTTGCCGGAATGAGCGCAGCGGCGGTTATCAGCCCGATGCTCATCACCTTTCTCGGAATCGATCCGTATACCGCGGTCGGAATCGCGCTGTCGTCCGACGTGCTCGCGAGCGCGGCATCTGCTTTTACATATTATAAGAATAAAAATCTCGACGTTAAAAACGGCTTGATCATGATGATCTTCGTCCTTCTGTTCACCGTCGTCGGGAGTTACGTTTCAAGCCTCGTCCCCACGACAACGATGGGCGGATTCTCGGTCGTTATGACTTTTCTTCTCGGAATCAAGTTCATCGTCAAACCGGTTATGACGACAAAAGAAACGATGGAGCAATCATCGGTAAAAAAGCGCGTGATTCAGTCGATCGTTTTCGGCGCGCTCATCGGGTTCATTTGCGGGTTCATCGGCGCGGGAGGCGGAATGATGATGCTTCTCATTCTCACGTCGGTTATGGGCTATGAACTCAAAACCGCCGTCGGCACGAGCGTTTTCATCATGACTTTCACCGCGTTCACAGGTGCCCTTTCGCATTTCGCGATCGACGGATTGCCCGATCCGCTCACCTGGGTTTTGTGCGTCGTATTCACCCTTTTGTGGGCGCAGATCGCGGCGCTTTTCGCAAACAAGGCTCAACCGAAAACGCTCAACCGCGCGACAGGCGTCGTACTCGTCGCTTTGGGGCTCGTCATCATGTGCTTTAATATTTTTAAATGATATTTCGCAAGCCAAGCAAAAAATGCGGGGCGTAGAATACGCTCCCAGATCCTTCGGAAGCCGAACAAATAAGCAAGGCTCAGGATGACGATCAAGCGTCTGTCTGCATTTTCTCATCCGACAAATCCCCGTAGAAAACGCCCGATTTGCAAACTTTTCGAATCGGTAAAAGCATAAAAATTTGATAAAAACTTACAAATAATCGACCTATAGCCCTACTTTTTCTAAATTCTATTCACGCAGAAAACTCCCGGCTAAATCGCAGTTTCAATAGGGAACTATTAAAACTAAATTATAGAATTGCGCTTTCAAACGAAAAAGAAATACTTACGAATTTCTTCGTAAGTGTTTTTTATTTTCACTATTATGGTTATGTTTGACTTATTTGGCTTGGAAAACAAAATAATTATGGCTATAATTTAACAGACAAGTTGCACAATCCTACAACATTTCACACAACCGCATGCTAAAACTTGAAAAATAAAAAACTTTGTGCTATAATATAGTTGATAGTGAATTTACATAGTAATACCAAATTAGCAAAAAACAACTTTAAAAGAACAACTAAAGAACAACTTTAGAGTGAGGCAGAACTGGGATAGATACTAATAAAACATAAACTCTCGACGGGAGGTAACCGCCTATGAATTACATTTAGTTTAAAAGCGCAGAGAAAGAACTTTTCCCTTGCGCTTTTTTGTATCAAAAGGAATTTTTTAGAAATTTTATTTTTTCACGCAACGAAACGCTTTTTTTGTTGTCTATATAAGTGAAAGGACGTTGCACAACGAAAAGGAACGTTATGAACGATCAGGAAATTATTGCTTTGTATTGGGCAAAAGAAGAACGCGCAATATCTGCAACGGCTGAAAAATACGGAGGCTACTGTCACACCATCGCTTACAATATTTTGTATGACCGTTTTGAGGCGGAAGAATGCGTCAACGATACTTATTTGGGCGCGTGGAACAGTATTCCCCCGCAAAGGCCGAACAGATTGGCTGCGTTTC
>CAKQKN010000035.1 GCA_934249215.1 uncultured Clostridia bacterium | reverse complement strand
TGTCCGAGCACCGGAAGTTCCTTATAGGTCGAGTAGTCACAACGTTTGCAAGTATCGTATTCTTCCCAGCCGATTTCCGTTTCAGTCGGGTTTTTTCCCTCGTGATGAACCAAGTCATGTCCAAGCGCGGGAATTTCACGAGTTTCGTAATGGTCGCAGTTTTTACACTCTCTGCGTTCTTCGCCTTTGGTTTCGCACCCCGGCGCTACGGTTTGTGTCCATTCGCCATAACTATGCCCGGTTGCCTTGATAGTTTCGGTCGACATAATTTCTTTGCAAGTCAAGCATTCTATATGCTTACTTCCGTCCACCGTACAAGTGGCTTGATTGTCGATAATCCACTCGCCTTCGGAATGCCCTTTCGCGGGAACTATCGTTTGTTTGACGAGAATTTCGTTGCAAACCGAACAATGTTTACCCTCGGTCAAGCCCGTTTCCGTGCAGGTCGGTTCTTTTCTCGCGTCGATTATTTCTGTATGCCCCGTCGCGGGAACTATCGTTTGCGCGACGAGAACTTCGTCGCAAACCGAGCAATGTTTACCCTCGGTCAACCCCGTTTCCGTACAGGTCGGCTCTTTCGCCGCGTCGATTACTTCCGTATGCCCTTTCGCAGGAATTATCGTTTGCGCGACGAGAACTTCGTTGCAAACCGAGCAATGTTTACCCTCGGTCAACCCCGTTTCCGTGCAAGTCGGTTCTTTCGCCGCGTCGATTACTTCCGTATGCCCCGTCGCGGGAATTACCGACGAGGAAAGTTCTTTATGGTCACTATCGAAGTTTTCACCGCAAGACTCACAATGATAATGTCCGAGTGTGCCTTCATTTTCGCAAGTTGCGGAAACTTCCTCTATCCAGTCGCCATAACTATGCCCGAGCGCATCAATCGTTTTACTCACTCGACTCAATTTTTCGTTACAAACCGAGCAATAAACAACTTCGTCGTAACTTCCGTCTTGTGTGCAAGTCGCGGCAACTTTGTTTTCAATAACAACGTCACCCGGCGTATGATTATCCGTCCAACGCGCATAGAAAGTTTTATCGCCAAATTCGGTTGCGGAAATCTCGGTTACGCGCGTGCCGCCCGTTTTTTTGGTATACCAACCGCCGAAACCCGAACACTTCCTCGTCCATTTCGTCGGGAGCGTTGCGCCCACGCCGTAAGTATAAGACGAAAGGTCGTTGCCCGAACCGCCGTTGCCGACGAGCGTCACCTTATAAGTATTGACGCTCCAGTGCGCATAAAGCGTGTGTGCGCCCGCCGTTTTAACGATCGTCGCGCTCGTTACGCGCGTGCCGCCCGACGCCGCCGTGTACCAACCGTCAAACGTATAGCCCGTGCGGGTTGCCGTGGCAAGTTCGCCGTATTCGCCGTCAAACGTTACGGACATATCGGTTTTGCTTGCCGTGCCGCCGTTTGCGTCAAAAGTTACCGTATACTCGTTCGCAGTCCGGTGTGCATACAAAGCGTATACTTCGCCGATCGTATCTCCGCTTTCAACTTTTGTTCCGCCCGTCCCCGCCGTATACCAGCCGTCAAACGTATAACCTTCCTTTTCGTGCTCGGGCAGAGCGTCATAAGCACTTTCAAAGGCAAATTTCAAAGTAACGCTTTCGCCGTCAATCAACTCATAGATAACGGCTTCGGCACTGCCGGAGTTGCCCGTCTCGTCGGTAGCCGCGACAGTGTAAACGCCACCCTTTTTCACCGTAAACGTGCCGATGTATGCGCCGTATTCGTCTTTCGTCAATGTAAGCGTGGCGCCGTCCAACGTCACGGTCTGCAAGCCGCCATCATCCGAAATCCAGACGTCGACGGTCAATTCATCGGAATCGGTCGTATCGTCAGCATAAAGGCGCACGTCGGGAGCGACGCCGTCCACTTTCGCGGTCACGTTGATTATTTCGGAAACGTAATGTCCCGCCGCGTCAGTAACGACCACGATATAGTTACCCGCTTTAACGATCGTAAATTCGCCGCTGAGCGCACTCTTTTTCGTGCCGTCGGGCAAGGAAATTATGATATCCGTATTGCCGTTGGCGTTGACGGAATAAGAATATTTCACGCCGGTTTTAGTTTCTTTCGTCTTTGTCAAAGTCAGAATCGGTGCGTCCAGATTGACGGTATATTTTTTCGATTTAACCGTCACGCTGTTGCCGGCATTGTCCGTAACCGTCACGCTGAGCGTGTATGTACCCGTTTTGGCGGGACAAGTGACCGTATACGTGCCGTCGCTGTTTTTTGTCGCCGTCACAACGGTCGATCCCCACTTCGCCGTAACGGTTTTCACACCCGAATCGCCGTCGCAGACCGAGAAATTCAAATCTATACGCTCGGTATAACTGTTCCCGGGTAAATCGTTTATGGTGGCGGTCGGGGCTGTCTTGTCGATCTTGCTGACGACCACCTGCCGCGTTATAGTTTCACCGCCATACGTCAACGTAAACTTATACACGCCGTTCGTCGTCGCGGTGTAACTACTGCCGGAAAGCGTCGTCGTAGTACCGGACGGCGTCGTCACCTTGACTGTTGCACTGCTCGGAGATCGCGTCACGGTAATCGATTTCGTTTTCGTCCAAACGGAATCGTCCACCTTGACGGTCAATTCCGGCGTCACTGCCGCACCCGTTCCCGAAGCCGGAATCGTCACGCTATTATATGCCGTCACGGATCTGCCGTCGCTGTTGGTCGCTCGGACATGTAAATAATACGTACCGGCAGTACGGGCAACTTTGACGGTTGCGCTCGACGCACTGTTTGCGGTCGTCCAACCGTATGCGGGAGCCGTCGAAGAAGTGCTCCACACATATTCAAGTTTAACGGCGTTCGTTGCCGTGATTGTGCCGTTAAGCGTGCCGTTGTTATTTTTCAAACTACTCACTTTGACGGTAGGCGCTTTTGCCGTACCGACAGTGGCGGTCGTGCTCGACGAACTGATACCGCCATCGATACCGTTACCCGCCATATCCTTAATTTGCGCGTAACAATCCACGTTCGACACTTTGATTGTCTTGGTAGCGTTCTCGGGAACCGTACCCTTAAAGTAAAGCACGTTAGTGTCCATACCGCCCGCATAGGTAAACGTTCCCCAACTGGTGGTAATTTTTGAACCGCTCGTCAAACTGCTGTTTGTTTTGTCGACGATTTCGTTAAAGACGAGCGCTATTGTCACGCTGTCGCCGGGAAGATACGTTCCGCCCGCCATCGGCGCAATACCGGCAAGCCGCGGACCTTGCTCGTCGCACGGCAACGCGTAACTCGTCAATCCGTTAATCCACCAAATATCTTTATTTGCGCCCGTAGCGCTGAAATAAAGATAACAAGTATCATCGACACCAAGCGGAATATAGCAAGTGCTGCCCTTATATTGATACAAGTCGTTGCTACTTACCCACGACGCGAACGGTTTGCCGCTACCCTCGCGGCCTTTAGTTTCGGCGCTTGGGAAAGAATAAGCACCTTGAGTTTTTCCCTCCGGTTGCTGGAACGTGCATGCCCAAAGTTGACCGTCAAGTCCGCTCACCGCACCGCCTTTGCTTACACTATGAAATTTATTCTCGAGTTCCTTTGTCCCTATGTAGGCGTGTTCCCATCCGTCATCCTCTTCATAAGCATACATCAAATAACGGTAAAGCCATTTGCTGCAAGTTGTTTTCAAATAATTAACCGTTTTTTCGGAATAAAAATTAGCAAGCCTTAAAAAAGTTCTGTAATTCGCGCCGTATCTGTTTATTACAAAATTGACGTTACTATCTTTCGCTCCTTGATCGGACGTCGCGTCTGCAACTCGCATTCCGTTTTTACCGCTGGCGGTCTTATCAACGTTTACAAACGGCTTTTCCGTGGTAAAAATAGTGCGGTCGACCGTATAGTCGCTGCTTTTCGTCATAGTCCGCGTCGCCTTGGACGTTCCGATAGCCGCGCCGCCCGTCACACGATAAATTTCCAACTGATAGGCACGGTCGGCGTTTGAATAAGCCGTCGTAGCATTACTGCCGTACACTTTTGCCACACCGAGTTCGTTCACGGTAACCGTCCGCTCTTTGGTTCCGGCGGCAAAAGTCAACGCTCCGTATTTATGCGTAAAATGCGTACCGCCGATTGCCGAGCCGTTCACCGTGCGATAATAAACGGTTTGCGAACCTTCCGTTCCGCCCGTCCGACTTATGGTAAAAGTGTTGTTTCCGTTATTTTTCACCGAGAACGTACCGTAATAGGGAATACCTATACCGAATTGAGCGCTACTGTCACCGTAGATCACGCTGCCGTCGCTTGCTTTTGCATAAGCGCGCGCGTAATATTGCAATCCCCCGATCATTTTGCTCTTTGCAAGGGTTACGGAAATCGCTCCGTTCTTTTCATTGACGGCACTGCTTGTTTTAACCGTTCCGTCGTTTTTTTCAAGTGTTGGCTTTGCGACCACCCCGTAAACAAAACCCGTTTCCGTGTAAGTCAGCCCGCCCGTGTAGTTCATCGTTGCGGACAGATCAAACCCGTCAGTTCGTTCGGTAGCGGTGGCTTTCGAAAGTTTTGCCGCCTTTTGAAGAATATGTACTTTCAGCGTCGCGGTTGCAGTCTTGTTTCCTTTCCTCGCCTTGTATGTAACGGTATATATGCCCGGAACGCTGTTTTTGGTCGGAGCGCCCGAGGTCGTAACGTCGCCCACAGAGTAACCGATATATTTTTTCCAAAAATCAACGTCCGAAATTTCGCCCTCGTTGACGTATGCTTCGGTCGAGTTCAAGACGATGGACGGATCGGGAACATTCTCGTCGGGAGTCGCTATGGTCGGAGCCTCTTTATTCATCTCGTACTGACTTCCCGTACCGATCAGAACATAGCGTTGCCACGTTTCACCCGGAGCAATAATCGCCTCCCACGAGTATGCAAGCGCACCACTGCGATACTTGTTATCCGGTCCGCGATTAGGCATGTCAACACACCATTTTTCATATTGATCTCTACTTACTCCGTACCACACCGTGTCGCAAGTGGTAGCGACAAGTTTAAGCGCATACGCATTTTTAGGGGTACCCGACACAACAAGCGTTTTTCCGCCCTCTGTTTCTGCGCAAATCGTGGAGTAGTAGCTTGAGCCGAGTTGCATGTTGGCATGACTTCCGATTTTTACTTTGCGGGTTCCGCTGCTGGTGCTTGTCAAAGTATAAAGCACCATAACATAGTTGTCCGTATACTTGCGCAAGTCAACGGACAGTCGCAAACCGGTAGCGATAATCGGTTGCGGATCGGTTTGATTCGCACCACCATAATAGTAAGCTTCGGTAGTAAAGCCCCAGTCCAAAAACGTGGTTCTGTATTCTTTTTTCCCGTCTATCCCGTGGATATTGAAGGCTGCCTGACCAAAGAACAAGCCGCTCTTCTTCCACGCCGCAATAGTCGTGCCGACAATCTTATCGGCGGGTTCGCTCGTACTTGCGGCGCTCGCCGTCTGCGTCATAACGGGCAGAAGTCCGCACAACACGCACAGCACTATCGCCAAAAAACGTTTTTTAAAATGCATTCTCAGTACCTCCTTTGAAAATACATATTCTGAAAATCGGTTGGTCGCGCTCACTAAAATTTACCCGAAAAACTTTCCGCAACGTCGCGCTAAAGTCTTGACACCAACCGTTCGTTCGATTATACTTGAATTATAACTCGTTCATGTATGAACGAATCAAGCGTTTGGAGCCGTTATGGTAAAAAAAATCGACAATTTATATCAGATAAGCGAGGCGGCGCACGCGTGCGGCGTGTCGAGAAGCACTCTCCTTCGAATGGAAGAAAAAGGACTTTTGAAACCGACTTACGTTTCGGAAGAAAGCGGACGGCGATATTACGATAATTTCAGTATTGCCCGCGTTCTCCAGGTCGAAAAATTTAAAAAAATGGGACTTTCGGACGAAGTAATAATCGAATATTTCCAAAGCGGCGGACAGGTTGGCGGAATGCTCGGCGCACTCGAGGAAAGATTGTCCGAAATTCAGCGCAGCGTGGAAGAAATGCGACTGTTCGCATCGGTAAACGACGCTTTTTCCGTCAGCGAGATAGTTCTGCCCGAAGTCGTTTGCCGAATGAAGAAAACCGAGGGGCTTACCATAGCGGACAAATATAATACTATGTTCGAATTTTATCGCGAATGCGTCAAAGACGGTTGCGTTTTTTCGAGCGAACCGCTTTTCTCCGCTTATGACAGAAAAGACTTCATCGACGGATATATCGGCAAGGAAGCCTATCCGTTTTACGTATGCGTACCGCTGAAAAAGAAAACCAAGGATTCGGTGACGCTCCCCGCGTGCAAGGCGCTTTCCGTCCTTTATTACGGCGACTACGCAAGTTCCGATCGGGCATGGTTAAGGCTCGGACAAGAACTTCGCGAGCGCAATCTTAAACCGGCGGGATTTTCGCGGTCGATCGGCATCGTCGCGCCCTACACGGGAAAAGAAATATCGGTCAAGAGATATTGTTCCCGTTTGGTTATCCCTGTCGAATAATGGTCTTCCCGACCTAAAAATCCTTGATAATCGGTCTATAGCCCCATTTTTTTCCGCGTTTTCTCGACACGGAAATCGGCTTCTATATTTATATGCTTGAAACAAAAAAGAGTGCCCGTCAACAAGCACTCTTTTTTTTACACAGCGTTAACTTTCCCGCCTTTCCAAAAATGCACGTTTTTACACTGTAAGCATTCCACTTCGGGGAAGACTTTTTATTATGCGGGCATTTTTCTTCCGTCATCCCGAGCCTTGCTCCTTTACTCGGCTTCCGAAGGATCTAGGCGCGTTCCGCGCCGCACTCAAAACACAATCTAACTTTCAAAACCCGCAATAATCGACCTATAGCCGCATTTTTACCCATTCAAACCTATTGTGCAGCACTTTTTACTTTCCACACACAGCGCAATTCCGCGCCTGCGCCTGACAAACAAAAAAATACCGACCGCGAAGCACAACGCCCACGGTCGATTTTCTTATCAATTTACAATTATTTTTGTCTGCCGCAGCAGTTCTTATATTTTTTGCCGCTGCCGCAAGGACAAGGATCGTTTCTCCCGGGTTCGGTTTTACGAACAACGGTGCGCTGTTCGGCGGAAAGACTGCCGCCCTGCTCCACGTAATTTTGCGGCTGAGGCTTGCGCTGTTCGCGATTGACCTTTTCGACTTCGATCTTAAGAAGATATTTAACGGTGTCTTCCTGAATGCTCGCTGTGAGTTCCTCGAACATTTCAAGACCTTCTTTCTTATAGGAAATCAGCGGGTCCTCATTACCGTAAGCGCGGAGCGAAATGCCGCGTTTGAGCTTATCCATCGCGTCGATATGGTCGATCCACTTGGTGTCGACGTTCCGAAGCAGTATGATACGCTCGACCTCGTGATAGTCGATACCTTTTTCCTTGTACCTTTCGATCTTTTCTTCGTAGCACTCGATAACCTTTTCGATGAGCTTGTTGAGGAAATATTTATAATCCCAGTTCATCAGTTTCTCACGCGTGACGAATTCCGTTCCGACGGGCAGCACGCGTTCTTCGAGCCGTTTGTTAAGCGTAACTTCGTCCCACTTGGTCGGATCGTCCGATGCGTTGACCGTTTCGTTAAGAAGATCGGTTACGTAGTCGGGAATCAGATTGAGAATATCCTGATGCACGTTCTCGCCACGAAGAACTTTCATTCTTTCGTCGTAAATAACCATACGCTGACGGTTCATGACGTCGTCATAGCCGAGAATGTGTTTTCTTATGCCGAAGTTCTTACCCTCGATCGTGCGCTGTGCGTTTTCGATACTGCGCGAAAGCATTTTTGCCTCGATCGGAGTGTTTTCGTCCACCTTGAACATGGTATAAATTCGCTGTAATCTTTCGCCGCCGAAACGCCTTGCAAGATCGTCCTCGAGGGAAATATAGAATCTCGATTCGCCGGGGTCGCCTTGACGACCGGCACGACCGCGCAACTGGTTGTCGATTCTTCGCGATTCGTGGCGTTCCGTACCGAGAATATAAAGCCCGCCGAGTTCGGTGACTTTTTTCTTTTCTTCGTCGGTGACGAGCGAATGCTGTGCGAGAAGTTCGCGATAAAGCGAACGAACCTCTTCGACTTCCTGCGGCACGTGCTGAATGTAAGAAGTCGCCATTTCGATAGTGTCCTCGTCTATTCCGCGGTTACGAAGATCTTGCTTTGCGAGATATTCGGGGTTGCCGCCGAGAAGTATATCCGTTCCGCGCCCCGCCATGTTGGTAGCGATCGTAACAGCGCCGAACTTACCCGCCTGCGCGATGATTTCCGCTTCGCGGCGGTGGTTCTTCGCGTTGAGGATCTGGTGCCGTATTCTGCGCTTCAACAGTTCGCGCGAAATTGCTTCCGATTTTTCTACGGTAACGGTACCGACGAGCACGGGCTGACCTTTTTCGTGAACGCGTTCGATATCCTCGACGATCGCGCGGATCTTGCCCTTCTCGGTCGAATAGACGAGATCAGGGTTATCCTTTCTTATCATAGGCTTGTTCGTCGGAATCTCCAGAACATCCAGCCCGTAAATGGTCTTGAACTCCTCTTCCTCGGTCTTTGCGGTACCGGTCATACCTGACAGCTTTTTATAAAGACGGAAATAGTTCTGAAAAGTAATGGTCGCCTGCGTCTGATTTTCGTTGCGAACGACGACTCTTTCCTTTGCTTCAATCGCCTGATGCAAACCGTCGGAATACCTTCTTCCGATCATAAGACGGCCGGTGAACTCGTCGACGATGATGATTTCGTTATCCTGCACGATATAATCGTTGTCGCGCTTGAAAATGAAATGCGCTTTGAGCGCTTGCTGTATGTGGTGGTTAAGTTCGGCGTTTTCGATATCCGCGATATTTTCCACGCCGAAGAATTTTTCGGCTTTTCTAGAACCGCTTTCGGTAATCTGAACGGTTTTTTCCTTGACGTCAACCTCGAAATCCTCTTCGGGAACGAGCGTTCTGACGAATCTGTCGGCGGAAAGATAAACTTCGGACGATTTGCTTCCGCGGCCGGAAATGATAAGCGGCGTTCTCGCTTCATCGATAAGAATCGAGTCCACTTCGTCAACGATCGCGAATTCCAGCCCGCGCTGAACCATCTGATCGAGCCTTACTTTGAGGTTATCGCGAAGGTAATCGAATCCGAATTCGTTGTTCGTGCCGTAGGTAATATCGCAGGCATACGCCTCGCGCTTCGCGTCGTCGTCCATATCGTGAACGTTCACGCCGACGGTAAGCCCCAAAAATCTGTGAACCTTGCCCATCCATTCGGCGTCGCGCTTGGCAAGATAGTCGTTGACGGTAACGATATGCACACCTTTCCCGGTGAGCGCGTTAAGATACGCGGGAAGCGTCGCCATAAGCGTTTTGCCTTCACCCGTCTTAAGTTCCGCGACACGCCCTTGATGCACGCAGATACCGCCCATAAGTTGCACTTTATAGTGCCGCATATTGAGAACTCTGTAAGACGCTTCGCGAACGACCGCAAACGCGTCGTACAAAAGGTCGTCGAGTTTTTCGCCTTTAGCGTAGCGATCTTTGAGAATCGCGGTCTGACCTTGCAATTCTTCGTCGCTCATTTTCTCGTATTTGCTGCCGAGAGCGATGATTTTATCCGCCATTGCGCCGATCTTGCGCAAACTGCGTCTTGAATCCGATTCAAGGATATATCTGATAAGTCCCATAAAGAGTTTCCTCCCCGTTTTCCGCCCGTTTTCAAGGTCGGAGGATTTTTTTGCCCGCGCACTCGCTTCGCGTCGGTTTTTTCGCCGATCGCGCGTTTTATACGGACACGCTTATGGATTATTATACAATATTTTTCTCAATATGTAAATTGTTTATAACGAAAAAAATGAAATGTTTGCGCGTGATCCTTACTATGGATCGCAAATGAATCGCGGCGCGGTCGATAATTTCGCTCCTTTAAAGGCTTTTCATCGGTTCGTTAACCGACTATTTCACAGACCGTTTTTCGGGTTCGATTTTCACCTTCTCCGAGGTCGGTTTTGCCCGCCGCGTGCCCTCCGAAAAAAAACCGAAAAAAATTCTTTTTTACTTTTTTCGATCGTTGACAAAAACACGTCCGTAGTGATAGTATATACCCGATTTTTATTTTTGTGGGATGAGTGCCGAAGCACGTTTTCGGTATTTTTTCCGTGGAGGTCGGAACATGACAAAATATATTTTCGTAACCGGCGGAGTCGTATCCGGACTGGGCAAAGGCATCGTCGCCGCGTCGCTCGGCAGACTGCTGACGCTTCGCGGACTGAAAGTTACCGCACAAAAACTCGATCCGTATATGAACGTCGATCCCGGAACGATGAGCCCGACGCAGCATGGCGAAGTTTTCGTAACCGACGACGGCGCCGAAACCGACCTCGACCTCGGACACTACGAACGCTTTATCGACCACAACCTCACCAAATACAGCAATCTGACCTCAGGTAAGGTTTTTTGGTCGGTACTCAATAAGGAAAGACAGGGACTTTATCTCGGTCAGACCGTACAGATCATTCCTCACGTTACCAACGAAATCAAATATTTCATCAAAAAGAACGCCGAAGCGAGCGGCGCCGACATCGTCATCACCGAGATCGGCGGAACGATCGGCGATATCGAAAGCCAACCTTTCCTCGAAGCGATAAGACAATACAGCCACGACGTCGGTCGCGAAAACTGCCTTTTCATCCACGTCTGCCTCGTACCATATATCTCGGGTTCGGACGAATATAAATCGAAACCCGCGCAGCACTCCGTCAAGGAGCTTCAGTCGGTGGGCATTCACCCCGACGTAATCGTCACCCGCTCCGAGGGCGACTGCGGAGAGAATATCAGAAGCAAAATTTCCCTTTTCTGCAACGTAAAACCCGACTGCGTCATTTCCAACACGACGGTGGACTGTCTTTATAAGGCCCCGATGATGCTTCACAAAAACGGACTCGACACCGTCGTTTGCCGCGAACTTCACATTGACAACGAACTCGATCTTCGCCCGTGGGAAAAACTTATCGACGACATCGATTCGAGAAAAGGCAAAGTCGTCATCGGCATGGTCGGCAAATACGTAAGTCTGCACGACAGTTACTTAAGCGTCGTCGAAGCGCTCAATCACGCGTCTTACTCCAACGGCGTTTTCGTCGAAATCAAGTGGATAGACAGCGAAGAAATCACTCCCGAAAACGTTGCCGACGTTTTGTCGGACGTAGACGGCATCCTCGTTCCCGGCGGCTTCGGTTCACGCGGAATCGAAGGAATGATCACCGCGTGCGAATATGCTCGCGTCCATAACGTACCCTATCTCGGAATTTGCCTCGGAATGCAGATTTCCGTAATCGAGTTCGCCCGCCACGTCGCGGGGATTCCGAACGCCACGAGCGGCGAATTCGGCAACGAAAACAAGGTCATCGACCTTATGGAAGATCAGCACGGCAAAGAAAAAGGCGGCACGATGCGCCTCGGTTCTTACCCCTGTAAGATCGAAGAAAACACGCTCATGCACAAAATTTACGGAAAAACGCTCATTTCGGAACGCCACCGTCACCGCTACGAATTCAACAACGACTATCGCGAAGCGCTTAAAGCCGGCGGGCTGACGCTCAGCGGAATTTCGCCCGACGGAAGAATCGTCGAAACGGTCGAAATCGAAAACAACCGCTTCCACCTCGGCGTTCAGTTCCACCCCGAATTTACCTCTCGCCCTAACCGCCCGAACCCCATATTCGACGCGTTCGTCGGCGCTTGCAAAAAGTAAACGAAAGGGATTACAATCAATTCCACAAAACAAGAAAACTCCGCTATAAGTCCGTTATCGGTACTTTCGCGGAGTTTGTTTTATTTTTCGGACGAAACTTAAAGTCGATTCGCCCGCCGAAATCGGGAGCGCGAAAAAGATCAGATCGTCACGCAGAACAGAGCGCTTTTTTTCTCGTTGACAAGTTTCGAAACGGTCTTTTTGAGTTTCTCGCGGAACGCGGCTTTCATGCCTCCCGCTTTGCCGTAAATTTCCTCGCTTACGAAACTATACAGAGGTCTGCCGAACAGATCGATTTTCATGATTCCGCCCGGATCTTCCTCATAACGTTTTCTGAGCGCGTCCACGTAAGTCGCGCACTGCGACTCTTTTCCGACGACGGAATTGACCTCAGCGCCGATTTCCACTCTCACCACGTGCAGCGAAGGTGCGGTTGCTTTGATTTTTACGCCGTAAGAATTGCCGTTTTTGACCATTTCCGGTTCGGACAGCATGATTTCGTCCTCGGACGGCGGCACGATTCCGTACCCCGTCTGTTCGGCTTCTTCGAGCGCGCCTTTGATTTTGTTATATTCTTTCTTCGCGCGCTTCGCCGAAAGAACGTATTTCATAAGCGTGAGTTCGTTCGACAAATCCTCGCCCGCCGCCGACGACAGTTCCTCGTAAAACGCGCTTTCGTCCGGCGTTATCGATATACGCATGCTCCCTTCACCGAGATCGAGCTCGCTGGAAACTGCAACGACGAAGTCGAGTTCTTCGAGTTTGCTTTCGATTTTTTTATAATCGCCCATCTTGACGATTGCCGAAAGATTATTCTTCACGGTCGCAAGAAGCGGGGCTATAAGTCGATTATCTTCGTCTAACGTCCTCATCCAGTCGGGCGTTACGAAGCAAGCGGTTCTCACCGGGAACTCCAGAAGCACGCCCGCAAGAAGCTCGTCAATATCCTCCGCGCTTAACGATTCGGCATTCTTCACGACGACTTTCGCGCCGTATTTTTCCTCAATTTTTCTGCCGAGCGCTTTCGAGCGCTCGGAGTCGGGCTCGGTCACGTTGAGAAGAACGATAAACGGCTTGCCGATCGCTTTGAGTTCGTCAATCACTCTTTCTTCGGCTTCGGCATAAGATTCGCGCGCTATGTCGGTAAAACTTCCGTCGGTGGTAACGACGACGGCGATCGTGGAATGATCTTTAACAACTCTTTCTGTGCCGTATTCGGCTGCCTTTTCAAACGGCATCGGCTCTTCCTGCCACGGCGTTTTGACGAGCCGTGCTTTTCCGTCCTCTTCGAGCCCGAGCGAACCTTTTACCGTATAGCCCACACAGTCGATAAGGCGAACTTTTGCCTTTCCGCCGCCCGAAACTTTGATACTGACGGCTTCCCCCGGCACGAATTTCGGCTCGGTCGTCATAATGGTTTTTCCCGCGCCCGACTGCGGCATTTCGTCGGTCGCGATCGCTTTCTTGTTCTTTCCGACTATGTTCGGAATGACGGAAAGTTGCATAAACTTCGAAACGAAAGTCGATTTTCCCGTTCTGACGGGCCCGACCACGCCTATATATACGTCCCCGCCCGTCCTTTTTTCAATATCCTTATAAATATCGTATTTTTCCATATGCTCCTCCAAGCCTTTCGCATTTTAAATATATGACGCAACGAACGAAGTTATGCTTGACTTGACGGAAAAAAAGTAATATAATCAAACGGTAAATTCGGGCGGATAGTCCGAAACGGGGTGCTTTGCGACAAAATTTTTTTCGTCGCATCGCTGAGATTATACCCATCGTACCGCGCGCGGTAATTCACGTGCGGGAAAAGTATTTTTTCTGCACCCGAAAGAGGTGTTTTTTTATGTCATTTTATAATCTGTTGTCCTTTTTCAACAAAGTATTCGAAGAATCGGATACGAAAATCGTGACGATTGCGTCGTGGATTCTGCTCGGCGCCCTTTTGGTCGTCGCGATAATACTGCTGAAAAAACGCATGAAAACCGTCGATATCGTATACGGCGGAATCTCGCTCGCACTGTCGTTCGTGCTGTCTTATATCAAAGTCACGCCCGTTCAGTACGGCGGTTCGATCACGCTCGCGTCGATGCTCCCGATAATCGTTTATTCATACTATTTCGGTTTCGGAAAAGCGGTCATCGTCGGGCTTGCGTCGGGAATTCTGCAATTCGTTCAATCGCCCTACATACTGACGCCCGTTACCTTTATTCTCGATTATCTTCTCGCTTTTTCGAGCATAGCGATCGCATCGCTCCCGCGGAAATTCATCAAAAACGAAACGCTCGCGCTGTTCACCGCCGCGTCGTTTACCTATATCTTAAGATTTTTCTTTCATTTCATTTCGGGGCTGATATACTTCAATCTGGACGCCATCTGGGTTGACATTCCGTACAGCGGCGCAGTCACCTACTCGCTTTTATATCAGACGATTTACCTCGTTCCCGACTGGATTATCTGCGTAATCGCGCTCGTCGTTCTCAGCAAGACGAACGTCATCAAAAGAATCGAACCCGCGCAGTTCCGCACGAAACAGCACCACGAGGACAACCCCGCATCGAACTAATTCAAACCGAAAATGAAGTAAATATCCACCACTAAAGTGGTGGCTTTAGCTTAACCCCTAAAGGGGATGATAACGGCAAGTGCTTAAGCACTATCTTGATTCGCCTATCGCATCAAGCAAGCCGTTATCTTTTTTTATTTATTTTTGTTTTGTTTCTGTCTTGTGTATTGATCAAGCCATTCTGCAAACGGATCGTAATACTCAACCAAACTTACCTGATTACTTATCATATCCTCTTTTTCTTGGTTTTGTATGTATTTTTGAACGGCTTGCTTGTTATGTCCTACTGTACTTACATAGTATCCGCGACTCCAAAAATGTCTGCTCCCATATTTGTATTTCAGTTTCGCATACCGCTCGAATATCATAATTGTACTTTTTCCTTTCAAGCACCCCATGAACCCCGATACTGTCACATTCGGCGGTATGCTCACCAACATATGTATATGGTCAGGCATTGCATATGCTTCTATTATTTCTACATCTTTGCGTTTACACAACTCTCGCAATATCTTGCCTATTTCAGCGCGCAACACCCCGTATATAATTTTACGGTGATATTTGGGTGTAAACACAATATGATATTGACATTTCCATGTCGTGTGTGCTAAACTGAATGTGTCGTTATTTTGATTTTTCATTGTAACGTTCCTCCTATTTGCTTACTCAATGCGATTGCGAATCCCATTCAGTTTAGCACATAGGAGTTTTTTTGTATATATTTTTTTATACTTGAAACTAAAGCTTTTTTGGCAACACCGGCATAGCCGGTGGGTTTTTTCTGATAGACACGAAAAACGCACCGCGAAAGCATCTTACTTTCGGGTGCATTTTTTTGACTTTTTCAGTCCGCAATCAGTTTTTTAATATCGTCCATTATGCTCATCGCGCTTTCATAGCCCATTTTATAGCACATTTCGAAGTTCGCGCGGTCGATTTTATATTGACTTATGTCGCCGAGATCGGGCGCGATATAAATATCGGCAGGGGTTTCGGCTTTGTTTTTGAGCGTGATTTCGTTGTCGTAAACGTCGACTATCCTTAAAAGATAACCGATAAGCCCCTTCACCTGAAATTTCGGACGAAGCGGACCGAGCACGTCGACGGCGACGACCACTTCCGCGCCGAAATCTTTCACTTCGCCGATCGGCACGCGGCATACGACCCCGCCATCGCAAATCAGCATTCCGTCCTTTTCGACGGGCTGAAAAACAAGCGGAATTGACGAGCTTGCCTGAACGGCGCAAGCAACTTCACCCTTGTCGAACAGAACCTTTTTCCCTGTAATGAGATCGGAGCCCACGCAAGAGAACGGAATCGCAAGTTCGTCGAACTTCACGTGCCCCAAAAAGCGCCGAAGCACGGCGAGAAGTTTCTTGCTTTTAAGAAGCGTTCCGCTCCGTATCGCCTTAATATTCGGATCGAAAAGATCGCGCACGCGAAGTTTTAAAACGGCGTCGAGCATGTCTTTCGGCTGCATTCCGAAAGCGTAGCAACTTCCGACGACCGCTCCCATCGAGCACCCCGAAATAAACTGCGGCCTTATGCCGTTGTCCTCGAGTGCCTGTAAAAAACCTATGTGAGCCACTCCGCGCGCCCCGCCGCTGCCGAGCGCAAGTCCCAATTTTTTCATAATACGCCTCCAATTATCCGTCTACGAATTCCGTTCGTAATCAAAAACTGAAATTCCTATTTTGAAATCCCTAATAAAAAACGGCTCGCCGAACGATTGCGGCAAGCCGCCGACCGAGCAAGGAAGACGGTTTATTTTTCTTCTTTTTCTTCCGTTTCTTCGATCGGATTTATCAATACTTTGACCTCGAGAATCTTTCTCTGGGTAAGTTTGTTTACCGTTACGGTAAGATTTTTATAATCGAATTTTTCGAGTTTTTTGGGGATATTTCCGAGCATTTCGATAACCCAGCCGCTGACCGTCTGCGATTCGAACTCGTCGCTCTCGTCGTCATCGAAGCCGAACAACGCGAAAAACTTATCGAGTTCCGCGCGCCCGTCAACGAGGTAAGTCGTATCGTTCACCTTGGTGAAATAGTTGACTATCTCGTCATGTTCGTCCCAGATTTCGCCGACGAGTTCCTCGAGAATATCCTCGAGCGTCGCGATACCGAGCGTTCCGCCGTACTCGTCGACGACGACCGCCATATGAACTTTCTGACGCTGCATGCTTTTCAAAAGCGTCGAAATTTTCATATGCTCCGTCGCAACAGCCGTGGGCGTGATCGCGTCGCGGATATTGGTTTCACCGCGTTCGAGCGCGGCAAAAAAGTCGATGTTATGTATCATTCCGATGATCGAATCGATCGTCCCGCGGTATACCGGCATACGCGAAAAATTGTGTTCGAGGAACATTTTTTTGATCTGTTCCATCGGCATATCCACCGAAACCGCAACGACGCCTACTCTCGGGACGAGAATGTCCTCCACGAGAACGTCGTCGAACTCGATCGAACTCGAGATGAGTTCGCGCTCTTCTTTATCGAGAGACCCCTCTTCCTGCGCTTCCTCGACCATCGTAAGAAGTTCTTCTTCGGTAATCTTCTCTTCGTTCTGGAATTTGAAGATCTTGCGAATTAAAAATTTCAGACCGGAAAAAGCAATCGATAACGGGAAAAGTATCACCATGAAAAATCTGATGGGGTACCCCGTCACGATCGCAACGGCTTCGGATTTTTCTTTTGCAATCATTTTCGGCGTAATTTCCCCGAAAATAAGGACGATTATCGTCGAAACAATCGTAGATACAGTCGCCGCCATGGCTTCGTGATCGCCCGTCAGTACACGCGAAAAAAGTATCGTCGAAAGGGTCGCCAGCGTAATGTTGACGATGTTGTTCCCGATGAGAATGGTGGAAAGCAACCTGTCGTAATTTTCGGCAAGCGCGAGCGCGTTTTTTGCGCCCTTGTGCCCGTCTTGCGCTTTTACTCGCAGTTTCGTTTTGTTCACCGCCGAAAACGCCGTTTCGGTCGCGGAAAAAAACGCAGACAGCAACACGAGTACGATCAGTACAACTATCAAAGAGCCTATACTGTCAGGTTCAGGGTCGTCGGAATTCATAATTCTCCTTTTTTTTGTGCTATCGACCTCTCGTTTTTTGACATGTTGCACGAATTTGCAACCGAAAAATCACGAAAAAAGCCTTGCACACTTTAATATAAATGGTATTAACTCCATTCTACCATAGATAATATGAAAAGTAAAGCGTTTTTAATACTTAATTTGTTCGTCCGAGTTTATTCGACTTGCCCGCCTTTTGCTTCGGCGCACACAAAATAGCTTTTGATTTTCTGCAAAAGAAAAACCGCCGACGGCGGCTTTTTGAAATTTCGCGAAAACGAAAAATCGCTCCGATCAGTTGAGATTGTTCTTTTTGGCTTCTTCGCTATCGATGAGCTGCTCGGGATCGACGGACGGAAGAATATACGCGGGGATATTACAGTTGACCGTCACGCTCGACACGATCGAACGAAGATATGGATAAAGCACGGCAAAAACCTCGCCGACCTGCGCTTTCTGATCGACAGACTCGAGAGA
>CAKQKN010000034.1 GCA_934249215.1 uncultured Clostridia bacterium | reverse complement strand
TCCGCAGATGCCCACGCAGTCGATGAGCGTCAGATATTCTTTGCCTTTCGACTGTCTTAATCCGCGGCCGACCATCTGGGTGTATAGGCTTTGATTATGGGTCGGGCGGGCGATTATTATCGTTTCGATAACGGGCAGATCTGTGCCCTCGGTGAAGATCATGCAGTTGACGAGACACTTGATCTTTCCGGCGGTGAAATCGTCGATAATCGACTTCCTGCCCTCTGTTTTCTGACTTACGACCACCGCGCCGTCTATCTTTGCGGCGATGTTTTCGGCGTGAGAAACGGAAGTCGCGAAGATGAGCGTCTGACCGCGGGCGTACTTTTTATAGACCTCGGCTATTCGCCCGTTCGCGTTTTCGAGATTGACCGCTTCGTCGAGATCCTTGGCGATAAAATCGCCCGCTCTTTCCTTGACGCCGCTCACGTCGTAGCCGATGTCCACGCGAATGCATTTCACGTCGGTCAGCCAGCCGTTTTTTATGCCCCAGAGAAGATCGCGACGGAAAAGTATCCGATCGAAAACGTCGTCGAGCCGCACTTTGTCGCCGCGGTTGGGCGTGGCGGTGAACCCGACGTGTATTCTCGGGGTGAAATATGAATAAATCTTTTTGTAGCTCGGCGCCGCCGCGTGGTGGGCTTCGTCGGTTATGATCATATCGAAATCGTCGGGCGCGAACTTGTCGAGCCGACGGATAAGCGACTGCACGCTCGCCGAAACGACCTCTTCGCCGTGCGATTTTTCCGCGCCTTGTTCGATTCCGCAAGGGCAGTCGTAATATTTCGTCGGTTGGCGGACGAGTTCTTCGCGGTGGGAAACGATAAGCACTCTGCCGCGCCTTTTTATATGCGAAAAAACGACGGTTTTGCCCAGCCCCGTCGCCATGCAGACGAGGACTTTTCCGCTTTCAAGGTCGTCGATCAGATTTATGCATTCTTTTTGATAATCTCTTAGTTCCATCGCCAAACCGTCCGATTTGAGTTTTTTATCTTTGCTTAGCGAGTTTTTCGCCAAAGTCGTTTTCTGCGGATTTTCGCGCGCATGCATGCCCATGTGCGTTGTTATAGTTATATTGTAATACATTTTCCATTGAAAAACAAGGAAAAGCGTTGCAAAGTGTTTGCTAAAATGTTAAAATGTGAAGGACAATATGCGGTTCGTGCGAGTTTGCGGGATAAACCGCGAATTTTTGAGCGAAACGAAGGAATTAAAACAAACTCGGGGAGCGGAATGCGCCCCAAAAAGAGGAGGAACCATTATGGAGGGAGAAGAGGAATTTTTATGGGAAACGGAAAAAGATCGATACTTATCGCGCTTTTCGTGTTGATCTGCATTACGTCGGTTTTTTCGGCGTGCAAGCAGTGTCTGTTTCATAAATACGGCGACTGGACGGTGTATAAGGCGCCGACGTGCGTGGAGGACGGCGTCGAGCGGATCGTCTGTACGAAGTGCGGCAAGGAAAAAGAGCGGCGCACGATCCCGAAAAAGGGGCATACGCTCGTTCATGAGGAAGGAAAAGACGCCGATTGCGTGAGTTCGGGATATAAGCCGTATGACCATTGTTCGGTGTGCGATTATACGACGTATGAGGAGATCCCGGCAAAGGGGCATTCTTACGGCGAGTGAGAGTTTGCTGTCGGCGACGACGGGCGCGAGAAAAAACCGACCTGCACGGAGGACGGCGAATCGGTGAGAACTTGCGGCGAGTGCGGGTACGTCGACAGAAAAACCGAAACGAAACTCGGGCATCTGTTCGATAAAGTTCTCGTCGAGGCGAAGGCGCCAACTCACGACGAAAAAGGTCGGACGGAAAGTCTCGGCTGTTCGCGCGAGGGGTGCGGAGCGGTTCGGTCCGAATCGAAAGAAATCGAGCAGCTCAGATATATCGCGTTTTACGCGGAATACGGCGAGGGTAGTTTCGTCGTTTCGGGAGCGACTTTTGTCGATTCGGTGAATATTCCCGAAAGCGCGGATTTTGTCGGCGTTATAAGAGGGCTCGAAAAAGATAAACTTTTCGTTTACGAGGCTTCGATCGGGGCGGCGGTTAAAGTGACCGCGAGCGCGGGTTCGGGCTTCGGTTTCGTCGGGTGGTTTAAGGGCGACAGGCTGGTCGAAAATTCCGCCGCGCTCTCGTTTGATATGACCGAAAACGACGGCGTGTTGTACGCGCGGTTTGCGGAGAGCGTGGTTTACGCCGAAAAGTCGGACGTCTGGGACGGTTCGACCGCTTCTTCGTTTGCGGGCGGAAGCGGAACGGCGAGCGATCCTTTCGTAATCGCGACGGGTGCGCAACTCAAATATTTGCAGGCGAATTCTTCGTATTATTCCAAGGCGTTTAAACTCGGCGCGGATATAGACCTCGCCGGACGCGAGTGGCAGGCGATCGGTACGATAAGCAATACGTTTACCGGCACTTTCGACGGAGCGGGGCATGTGATAAGCAACGCGAAGTACGTCGCGAACGGCAACTATTACGCTTTATTTGGAAAAGTTAGGGGAACCGTTATAAATCTCGGTGTGGAAAATTTTTCTGTCGGTTTTTTCGAAACTCCACATTCATATGTCGGCGGAATGGTCGCTTTCGGGTCGAATAGTGCCGCTTTTTTAAACTGCTATGCAAAAGGCACTGTAGAAATGCGGGTAAACGGAAAAAAGACGTTTTACGTCGGCGGGCTTATAGGACTGAATGAAGGTGAAAGTTCGATTGTAAGTAATTGCTATTCCGACGTCGATATGAACGTTGCGGCAATTTCGGTTACGGGCAACAGCGCCGCCGGCGGAGTTGTCGGTAAGTCTGCGGGAACGGTTACGGGCTGCGTGGCGTTCGGTTCGATGAGCGCGAGCGGGTTCAAGTCGTCCGGCAGAGTGCTCGGAAGCGGCAACGGCACGGATTGTTATTATAATTCGGATGCGGAAAGCAACGTTACGGCGAAGTCGTTCGAAACGGCAAAAACCGAAGAAGATCTGACCGCCGCGAGTTTTTATTCGTCGATCGGATTCAGCGGAACGGTCTGGAATCTGTCGGCAGACCTTGCGGCCGGGAAAACGCCCGAACTCAAAGCGGGCGGGCAACTCGGAAAAGGCGACAAATATTATCAGTTCGTGGCGAAAGTCGAAGGCGTTGGCACGATCGGCGAGTTCAACGCTTTGTCCGACGGAACGGAAACCGTTAAACTTACGGCAACCCCGGGCGAGTATTATTATTTCGACGGCTGGTACGACGGCGAAAAAAAAGTCAGCGAAAAGGCGGATTTCGAATTTCCGATCGACCGCACGGTGACGCTCGTTGCGAGGTTTTTGCCGATCGAGTACGATTTGACCGTCGGAAGTAATATCGGCGAGGGCGTCGAAGAAAAGAGCGAAAAGCATGTTCGCGGCGACAAAATTACGCTCGTCGCGAAAGACGTCGAAGGGTTATGTTTTCGTCGGTTATAAGAAAGACGGAAGCGACACGATATACTCGGAAGAGTTTACGATGGACGCCGAAACGAAAGTTCTGACGCTCGTACTTAAGCCGATCGAATATAAGATAACCGTTTCGGGCGAGCATAATATCGGGGCTACGGCGAGCAAGAACACCTTTGCCGTCGGCGAAGAAATCGTCTTTGAAACGGGCGACTTCGATCAAAACGCATATCGTTTCGACGGGTGGTTCGTAAACGGCGGCGCGGAAGCGGCTTCGAAAGAACTTACGTTCAGGATGACGATGAGAGATGCCGCGGACGTGAGCGTGGTTGCGAAATTTTCCAAGAAGATCAAGTTCGGTTACGTCGTTAAAAAGGCGGACGGAACCGAAATCACGGGAGAAAAGGACGTTTTCGAGGACGATCTCGTCGGACTTAAAGCATTGATTTCCGAACTCGTTCCCGATTACGACGTGAAAAAATGTAACAACGTTCGCGACGAAAACGGCAAACTGATGCTGAATTATCTGAAAGACGACGAAGTGTTCGGTGATACCGACCTTAAACTCGTTATCACTTTGCAATAACGGTTCGTAGAAAACTATCGCTACCCGCGAATATTTTGTGACGAAGAATTTCCGAAAGTTCCTTGAATAACGGAAAGTTTTGTGCTATAATGAAAGCGAAAAGCTTGATCGGGGGCTTTCGGGAATGGCGTTTTGACGAAAACGGCGGTTTGATAAAGTCGAATCGCCGACTATTCGCGAAAAAAGGAGAATCATGGATATTAAAACCGTACTTGAAAAATGCGATCACACATTGCTTAAACAGACCGCGACGCAAGCGGAAATCTTCGGAATACTCGACGACGGAATGAAATATCATACGGCGTCGGCGTGCATTCCGCCGTGCTACGTTAAGGCGGCGAAAGAATACGTCGGCGACAGGCTTGCTATCTGCACCGTCATAGGCTTTCCGAACGGGTACAATTCGACCGAGGTGAAGGCGTTCGAAACGAAACAAGCGATTGCGGACGGCGCGGACGAGATCGATATGGTTATCAATATCGGCGAACTCAAAGCGGGTAATTACGATTACGTGAAAAACGAGATCGCGACGCTCAAAGGGGTTTGCGGAAAGAAAATTCTTAAAGTAATCGTCGAAGCGTGTCTGCTTACCGACGAAGAAAAGAAAATCTGTTGCCGACTCGTTACCGAAGCGGGCGCGGACTTTATCAAAACCTCGACGGGCTTTTCCGAGCACGGCGCCACTTTCGAGGACGTTGCGCTGATGGTCGCAAACGTGGGAAAGGGCGTGAGAGTTAAAGCCGCGGGCGGAATAAAGACGCTTGCGGATGCCGAAAAGTTCCTCGAGATCGGGGCGGACAGACTCGGAACGAGTCGTATCGTCAAACTCGCGAAAGAGGCGGGCGTTTAAGTTGTTAAAAAGAAAAAATAGGGCAAGGGATTCCATTCGTCATCACTAACTATTTTTGCGGGAATAAATCGGTTTTTGCTGTGTTAAACTCCCATCAACGTACAACGAGTACGATTTCGGTCGTTTGCCTTGCAAAAACCGTACCGCAAGACGGCGATTTCTTCGCCGCAAAAATGCTTCGCACCGAAAAGAGCGCATTTTTAGATGATTTTTCGCGAGCGCGAGGCAGCCGTACTCGACGTACAGCAATCGAGCGGTCACGGAAAAGGGCTAAAAAGTCGCCTTTTCGGTAATTAGTGATAAGGAATGGAATCCCTATAGGTCGATTATCGGGCTATTTAAAAAAAGAAATCAATCGTTAAGGAGAAATAAATATGGTTCCTACTCCTCATATAACCGCCAAAAAAGGCGATTTTGCAAAAACCGTGCTTATGCCGGGCGATCCGCTCCGCGCGAAGTTTATTGCGGAAACCTATTTCGAAAATCCCGTGCTCGTCAACCCCGTGCGCGGCGTGAACGGATATACGGGATTTTATAAGGGAAAAAGAGTTTCCGTCATGGCGTCGGGAATGGGGCAGCCTTCGATCGGTATTTATTCCTATGAACTGTTTAATTTTTACGACGTTGACAAGATTATAAGGGTCGGTTCGTGCGGTAGTTTCGACAAAGACTTGCACGCGCGCGATATCGTCATCGCGATGGGCGCTTGCACGAACGGAAATTACGCCGCGCAATATAAACTTCCCGGGACTTTTTGTCCGATCGCTTCGTTCTCGCTCGTAAAACGGGCTGCCGAGCTTTGCGAAAAAGCGAAAATCAACTATAAGGTCGGAAATATTTTGTCGTCCGATATGTTTTACGATGACGCAAACTCCGGAATGGACTGGGCGAAAATGGGCGTTCTCGGCGTGGAAATGGAGTCGGCGGCGCTTTATTGCAACGCGGCAAGGGCGGGTAAAAACGCGCTCTGCATATGCACCGTGAGCGATTCGTTTATCTATCCCGAAGAAAACACGACCGCGGAAGAACGACAGAATTCGTTTACTAAAATGATCGAGATCGCGCTCGAACTCGCGGAGTAATTTGCGCCGCGAATTTCGAAAACGGGCGTATAAGTCGATTATCGTCATATAGCCCACGGTTTTGCGGCACGGATTCATATATTAAAGGGGGCTTATTTTTATGAAAAAGAGAGTCTTTTTGATAGTGCTTGACAGCATGGGAATAGGGGAACTTCCCGACGCTTCGCTTTGGCACGACGAGGGGAGCAATACGCTCGGGGCGATAAGGAATCATCCCGAGTTTAATTGTCCTAATCTTAAAAAAATGGGGCTTTTCAATATCGAGGGCGTCGGCGGAGGAGTTGTCAATCCGACCGCAAGTTTTGCCCGCATGACCGAAAAGTCGATGGGGAAGGATACCACGATCGGGCATTGGGAGATCGCCGGCGTCGTTTCGCCGTCGCCGCTTCCCACTTATCCCGACGGATTCCCCGCGGATATAATTGCGGAATTCGAAAAACAGACGGGAAGAAAAACCCTTTGCAACAAGCCGTATTCGGGAACGGAGGTCATCAAGGATTACGGCGAAGAACATTTGAAAACGGGCGCGCTTATCGTCTATACTTCGGCGGACAGCGTTTTCCAGATCGCGGCGCACGAAAGCATCGTGCCGCCCGAACTTCTTTACGATTATTGCAGAATCGCGCGGAAAATTCTGTGCGGCAAAAACGGCGTCGGGCGGGTTATCGCAAGACCGTTCACTGGTGAATATCCGTTCACGAGAACTCCTCGCAGGCACGATTTTTCGATCGATCCTCCGTCGGTTACTATGTGCGACCTTATTAAAAAGGCGGGGCAAAGTTGCATTTCCGTCGGCAAAATTTACGATATTTTCGCCGGGCGCGGAATTACCGAAAGCAACCCGATGAAGGGCAACGACGACGGAATGGATATCACGCTTAAAAAACAAGGCGAAGATTTCGAGGGGTTGTGCTTTACCAACCTCGTTGATTTCGATATGCTTTACGGACACCGTAATGACGTTGCGGGGTATGCCCGCGCGATGACTCGTTTCGACGAACGGCTCGGCGAGTTTCTCGCAGGGATGCGCGACGACGACGTTCTCGTCATAACCGCCGATCACGGTTGCGATCCGTCTACTCCTTCGACCGATCACTCTCGCGAATATACCCCGATGATCATTTTCGGAAAGAATATCAAAGCGGGTGTCGACCTCGGAACGAGGGCTTCTTTTGCGGACATTTCGGCGAGCGTTCTCGACTATCTCGGGATCGACAAAGAACAGTCGAAGGGGGAAAGTTTTCTCGAAAAAGTGCTGCTATAAGTCGATTATCGTGTGGTATTCACATAATAATCGAGTCGTAATCGCGTTGAACGGTAATAGTGCGGTGATGGTTAAGCAGCGGTTTGCAATAGTTAAAGTAGCGGTTCGAATCGTAACGGTTCGACGATAAAACAAAGATTTATGAAGGTGTAAGATGACAGACAGAGAACTTATGCTTTACGCAGTGAAAGCGAGGAGAAACGCATACGTGCCGTATTCCGGTTATAAAGTGGGTGCCGCACTGCTGACGAAAAGCGGAAAAATTTATACGGGGTGCAACATCGAAAACGCTTCGTTCGGGGCGACTATGTGCGCGGAAAGAACGGCGTTTTTCAAGGCGCTTTCCGAGGGCGAGGAAGAGTTCGTAAAGATCGCTATCGTCGGCGGCAAGCAGGAACTTTCCGATTGTTGCGTGCCGTGCGGTTTGTGCCGGCAGGTGATGACCGAGTTTTGCGATTCGGAATTCGTTATTCTCGTGGGTACTCCCGACGATATAACGCCCTATTCGCTCGAAACGCTCATGCCGCTGTCTTTTACGAATGAAAATATGTAGGGGCAAAATCCTCGGGGGAACAACATGAGAGCGTACGACGTAATCAAGAAAAAGCGCGACGGACACGCGCTTACGAAAGAAGAGGTATATTTTTTCATAAACGGCTACGTGTCGGGCGAGATTCCCGATTATCAGGCGGCGGCGCTGTGCATGGCGATTTATTTCGAAGGCATGAACGAAGAGGAAACGGCGTGGCTCACGTTTGCCGTGCGCGATTCGGGCGAAGTTCTGCATTTCGACAACGTCAAGGGGCTGCGCGTCGATAAGCATTCGACGGGCGGCGTCGGCGACAAAACGAGCCTTATCGTGGCGCCCGTGGTCGCTTCTCTCGGCGTCAAGGTCGCTAAAATGAGCGGCAGAGGGCTGGGGCATACCGGCGGTACGATCGATAAACTCGAATCCATCGACGGTTTCCGCGTGGATATCCCGCTTGCGGAGTTCGAAAAAATCGTTAATGAAGTCGGAATCGCGATCGTCGGACAAAACGCCGAACTTGCGCCCGCGGACAAAAAACTTTACGCTCTTCGCGACGTCACGGCGACGGTCGACAGCATGCCGCTTATCGCGTCGAGCATAATGGGCAAAAAACTCGCCGCGAACGACGATTGTATCGTTCTCGACGTAAAGACGGGCAGCGGCTCGTTTATGAAAACCGTCGAGGACAGCAAAAAACTTGCGGAAATCATGGTCGGTATCGGCAAACGCGCGGGGAAAAAGATGCTCGCGCTCATCACTGATATGGATATACCGCTCGGGAACGCGATAGGTAATTCGCTCGAGGTGAAAGAAGCGATCGAAACGTTGAACGGCAAAGGACCGAAAGACCTTACCGAGGTGTGCGTCGCGCTCGCGTCGAATATGCTTTATCTTGCCGAGAAAGGCAGCCTTGAAAAATGCGAAGCGGACGTGCGGCGGGTTATGTCGGACGGAACGGCTTTGTCCGTGCTTAAAAAAATGGTTGCGGCGCAGGGCGGCGACGAAAGGCTTATCGCAGAGCCGAGCCGTTTTAAAAACGCGGCGTTTTCTCATCGGGTTTTTGCGACCGAGGACGGATATATCACGCACGTCGATACCGAGGGTTACGGGATTGCGAGTTTGCTTCTCGGCGCCGGGCGAAACAGAAAAGAGGACTCGATCGACTATTCGGCGGGAATAATTCTCGAAAAGAAAACGGGCGACGGGGTTCGGAAAGGCGACGTGATTGCAACGCTGTACTCGGGTGACGAGAAACTCTTTGCCGAATCGGAAAAGAAATTCCTCGAAAGCACTTTCATCGGGAAGGTCGAGCCGCAAAAGCGCCCGCTCATACTCGCAAAGGTCGAATGACGGCGACAAACGAAGGTCGGCTGCCGCAAACGAAGGTCGACGGCGGCATAAGAATTAAAAAATCTACAAAGGAATGGCTGCCTTATGTCAAAATTATACTTTAAATTCGGGGCGATGGGGTGTTCGAAAACGGCGCAGGCTCTGATCACAAAATTCAACTATGAAGAGAAAAATCTGAAAGTTTTGCTTCTGAAACCGTCGGTCGACACGCGCGACGGCGCCGATATCGTCAGATCGAGAATCGGGCTGGAAGCAAAAGCGGTCGTCGTGGCGCCCGAGGACGATATTTTCGCGCTGTTCGCACAGCAATATTTCGACCGCGCGGCGGTAATCGTCGACGAGTGTCAGTTTCTCAAGGAAAAACAGGTCGATCAGCTCGCGCAGATCGTCATCGAATATGATATTCCCGTGTTCTGCTTCGGGCTCAGCACCGATTTCACCACGCATTTGTTTGAGGGCAGCAGGCGACTTTTTGAGATCGCGGAGTCGATCACCGAGATAAAATCCGTTTGCAAATGCGGTAAAAAAGCCACCGTCAACGCGCGCGTCGACAACAAAGGCAACGTCGTTTTCGACGGCGAACAAGTCGTGCTAGGCGGCAACGACAGATACGTCCCGATGTGCCGCAAATGCTGGCTTAAAGAAAAAGCGAAACAGCAAGCCGACGCCGCAAAGAAAAGCAAGTGAACGTAAGCAAGAAAAGTCTTGCGCGCAACGGCGTTCTGGTAAATAACGGCGTTCGACCGAAAATGTTTTCGATTGAATAATGTTTTTCGACCGAATAATGAAAACGATTAAACAGAAAAGCCTCGGTGGTGCAAACTCGCCCGCCGAGGTTTTCTGTTATGCCGTGGGGTTAACGGGATTCCCACTCGAAATAGCATACACTGCGTTCGG
>CAKQKN010000033.1 GCA_934249215.1 uncultured Clostridia bacterium | reverse complement strand
GAGATATTCTGTATTATGTTCTTTCGGGTGCGAACCATGAAACATATTTGACGTTTACACCTTCATTCGGTGCGAAAACAGCCGAATACGACGAAGCTAAAAAATTGGATATGACGGCTTTTATCGAGGCGCAGCGAACGCTCGACGAGGTAAAAGCGACTTTGACACAGGAATACGGTGCGATTGACAGCGCGCAATATACTACCGACGATTATCTCTCGATTTGCGAACTTTATGAGCTTGCGCTCGGAACGGAACTGGAAGAAAGCGAATTGGAAAAGTGTAAGTCGAAAGAGGAAATAACGAGCTACGTTGTAGCATTACATGAAAAGATTAACGATTTTGTTAAGATTACGGAAGCCGAAGCGGTGAGAAAAACCTATTACGACAAGTTTACCGCGGAGTTGAATAAACTTGACGAGAGCAAATACACAAAGGAAACCTGGGATACCGTTCTTGGTTATGAAAAGCATCTTGCAGACGAACTGAACAGGGTTACGAAGCGTAGCGAAATGCAGGAATTGCTTAATACGGAACTCGCTAAACTTGCGGCGGTTTCGCCCGACGCCAACCAAAACACTTCCGGCTGCTATTCGTCGATTAACGAAAGCATACTTTTGTTTGCCGCGATTTCGGTAATAGTCGTTTTGATAAAAAAACGCAGGGAAAAGCCGGAAAATATCGGCTGACGTTATATCGAGCTGCTTGAAAGGGCTGTCGTGTGTTAGAATATTCACACGATAGCCCCGATTAAAAACGATAAACGAATTATGATTAAAATTTTAATTGATACCGATTTAGGTTCGGACGTAGACGATTCGATAGCTTTATACCTCGCATTGCGAAATAAAGACGTTCGGGTGGTGGGAATTACCACGGTTTTTAAGAACGCCCCGCAAAGGGCGAGGATTGCGCGCTCGATTTGCACTTCTTTGGGAAAAAACGTCCCCGTCTTTGCGGGTAGTCGTAACGCGACGGATAAACAGTTGGATAAAAACGCAGATACGCTTTTTTCGTCTTTGGTACAAGATGTGAAAGGCGAAGATAACCCGCAGGACGAAAACGGAGATCGGGCGATTGACTTTATTTTGGATTGTGCAAAAAAATACGGCAAGGAATTACATATCCTCGCCATAGGTCCGTTAACGAATATCGCTCGTGCCGTTTGTAAAGACAGAAAAGCGTTGGAGGGTATAGGTTCCGTAACGCTTATGGGCGGCAATTATTTCCAAGGAAAACCCGAATGGAATTTTTATTGCGACGCGACGGCAGCGCAAATAGTTTTATCGTCGGGCTTAAAGGTATATGCGGTCGGTTCCGACGTTACCGTCAGGACAGTACTTCCGTATAAATTGCAGGAGCAAACGGTGGCTCTGGCAAGTCTCGACACGGCAAAGGGATTGATCGGAAAGCATGCGAAATTGTGGATGGATAAATCGCGTTTCGCAATTACGCTGCATGATCCGCTTGCACTATACGCAATCGTTTATCCCGAATTATTGCATTTTAAAGAGCAGCTCGTTGCCGTGGAAGCGCAAAGCAAGACTTCTTACGGATATGTAATGAATTACAGTCTCGCCGCGTGGTATCCGAAAACGCAAGGGCATTCGGTTATGATAGCCGATTACGTCGACGAGAAAAAAGTAATAGGGTTGTTCGTAAAAGAGTTTTTAGAGGCGGAAGATTGTTAACGGCTTCGAGCCTCGGGATTAAGGATTCACCTGTTTTCGATACTGTCTCGGCGACATTCCGGTGTGTTTCTTAAAGGTGTTTGTAAAATAGTTGGAGTCGTTAAAGCCTACCTGATAGGCTATATCGTTTATCGATAAATCCTCGTTTTTTAAAAGTTTTTTTGCCATTTCGATTAGGAGGGTCTGAACATAATACATAATCGTCATATTTCTTTTTT
>CAKQKN010000032.1 GCA_934249215.1 uncultured Clostridia bacterium | reverse complement strand
AATTCCGTCTGCTATACAGGTACGCACGATAACGATACGTTATTGGGTTATATCAGCAAGCTGAAAGACGGCGAATATAAAATTTTCAAGGAGAGTTTAGAGAAGACGCTAAAAGAGGAAAATGTTCAATGTTTTCTTGAAAATAAAATTGAACTGGCAAAAGCGATAATGTTGTTAACAATGCGCAGTTTGGCGTATCTTGCCGTAATACCGATACAGGACGTTTTACTGCTTGGAAGCCGTGCGCGAATGAATATGCCGTCCACAAGCGAGGGGAACTGGCAATTTAAGTTGCAACGCATACCGAACAGACAAGATTTATTTAATTTTTGTGAATTGGTAAAATCTTGCGAAAGAAGTCTGTAATTCAATTACGATTTATATGAGAGCATATTTATGGAAATAAAGAAGTCACAATA
This sequence comes from uncultured Clostridia bacterium, assembly GCA_934249215.1. Taxonomy (GTDB): domain Bacteria; phylum Bacillota; class Clostridia; order Christensenellales; family Borkfalkiaceae; genus HGM11416. Next base: position 8,149 of record CAKQKN010000032.1, on the reverse strand, counting down.
CTTAAAAAAGCAGAAAAAGGGATTTTATTTTGCGGGAAATGACCGGTTTTTACCCTGTTTTTTGCATATAAAAAATAAAAAATGTCAAATAGTCTCATGTAAAATGTCAAAAATCGAGAGCATAACTCTTGACGAATCGGGCGTATGGGTATATAATAAATATACCCATATGGGGTATATTTCCGTCCGATGACGGAAGGGAGGTATTATGCAGGAAAAGGAATGTTGTTGTTGCCGAAAAAAGCTCAATCCGCGCACCGACAAGGAAAAAAGTGCCCTTATAGGTCGATTAAACAGGATTTCGGGGCAAATAAACGGCATCGCGAAAATGATTGACGCAGACAGATATTGCGGTGACGTTCTCGTCCAGCTTGCCGCGGTCTATAAATCCGTAAAGAGCTTGTCCTCCGCGATTCTGGAAGAACATATGAAAAGTTGCGTCACGGAAAGTATCAAAAAAGGAGAAACGGAAGCAATCGAAGAAGTGCTCGATTTGTTCCAAAAATTCGCATGAAAAGAGAGATTTTTGACGTTACGGGCATGAGTTGTGCGGCTTGTCAAGCTCATGTCGAAAAGTCTGCTCGCGCCGTAAAAGGCGTTTCGAGCGCGAACGTAAATCTGCTTTTGAACAACATGACCGTGGAATATGACGAAAACGTGTGTTCCGCGAGAGACATCGAAAAAAGTGTTAAAAAGGCGGGTTACGGTGCAAAAAGCCGCGAAAAAACAGCAGATAATAACGAAAAAAACGCGTCAGGCGCGAACGCGGGCGGCGCGGTAACGCTCGGCGGGCTCATCGCTTCCGCCGTTTTTCTCCTCGCGCTGATGTATTTTTCGATGGGCAACATGATGTGGCACTTTCCCGCTCCGCCCGTGTTCGACCATCACGAAAACCCGATCGGCTTCGCTCTTATTCAGCTCGTTCTGCTCGTGCCGATTCTTTTAATCTACAGAAGATATTTCATTTCGGGCTATAAAAAACTTTTTCGCGGCGCTCCGAATATGGACACGCTCGTCGCGATCGGTTCGACTGCTTCGGTAGTATATGGAATCGCGGCGCTGTTCGTCATAAGCTACGCGACGTCGGCGCTTGCCGCGGGTGGGCTTACGGAAGCGCAAATCGTGAGTTATAAGTCGATTATCGCCACGTATCATGATAATTTATATTTTGAATCGGCGGGGATGATTCTGACGCTCGTGAGCCTCGGAAAATATCTTGAGGGGCTTTCCAAAAAGAAAACGACGAAAGCAATCGAAGCGCTTACGGCGCTCGCTCCGAAAAAAGCAATCCTCTCGGTTAACGGCGAGGAACGCGAAATCGAAGTCAAGGATGTTAAAGCGGGTGACCTCGTCATTGTCAGAAAAGGCGCGGTCGTTCCCGTGGACGGCGTGGTTGAAAGAGGCTCGTTCTCGGTCGATCAGTCGAACGTTACGGGCGAATCGGTTCCCGTTTTAAAGGGCGTCGGCGACGAAGTTTTTGCGTCAACGACGGCAGTTGCGGGCTTTGCGACCGTCAGAGCGACGAAAGTTGGCGAGGATACGACGTTTTCGTCGATCGTCAAACTCGTTGAAGAGGCGGCAAATTCCAAAGCACCCGTTTCGCGGCTCGCCGATAAAATTTCCGCAGTTTTCGTTCCCGCAGTGCTGATAATCGCCTTATTGACGCTTATCGTGAATCTTGCGGTCGGTTCGTCGTTCGAACTCGCGCTCAATTTTGCGGTGACCGTCGTCGTCATCGCTTGCCCGTGCGCGCTCGGGCTTGCGACACCCGTCGCGATTATGGTCGGAACCGGCAAGGGCGCCGAACTCGGTATCATAATTAAAAATGCGGAAATTCTCGAGCGGACGAAATCGGTTAATGCCGTCGTTCTGGATAAAACGGGCACGATTACCGTCGGAAAACCGTCCGTTACAGACTTTGTCGTGAGCGGGAACGAAGAAGAAATTCTTTCCGCGATTTATTCGATCGAAAATAAATCGGAGCATCCGCTCGCTTCGGCGATCTGCGACTTTGCAAGCGGTAAAGAAGCGGCGTTGTCCGAAGTTTACGATTATTCTTCGCACGACGGGCGGGGCGTTTCGGGCGTCGTCGTCGGCAAGGTTTATGCGGTCGGAAACGCGGCGTTCGCAAGAGAAATCGGCGGAGAAGAAAACGAATTTGTCGGCAGAGCGGAAGAGTTTTCGCGCGAGGGGAAAACGGCGCTGTTTATCCTTGAAAACGGGAAAACGGTGGGCGTAGTCGCCGTGAAGGATCAGGTAAGAAGAGAAGCCGAAAGTGCCGTTAAAGAGCTTATAGCGCGGCATATCGACGTCATAATGCTTACCGGCGACAACGAAAAGACGGCGAAAGTAATTGCTTCGGAAGTGAATATCGACAAGGTTATTCCCGAAGTTCTGCCGCAGGACAAGCAAGCGGTTATCGAGCGGCTCAAAGGCGAAGGCAAGGTCGTCGCGATGGTCGGCGACGGCGTGAACGACGCGCCCGCGCTTACGGCTGCCGATATCGGTATCGCGATCGGCGGAGGAAGCGACGTTGCCGTCAATTCGGGCGACGTGGTTCTTATCAAAAACGATCTTTCGTGCGTTGCGACGGCGATTGATTTGAGTAAATTCGTCCTCGGGAAGATCAAGGCGGGGTTGTTCTGGGCGTTCTTTTATAACGTCGTGTGCGTGTTCATCGCGACAGGGATTCCGTATTATCTGTGGGGATTCAAAATTTCGCCGATGATCGGAGCGCTCGCAATGAGTTTTTCGAGCGTGTCGGTCGTGCTTAACGCATTGTCGATCAACTTGTTCAAAAAGAAAAGCAAAGCGGGCAAAAGCGGCGCAAAAAGCAGAACCGATTTGCCGGACGGCAGCGGCGGTTCTTTTGAACCCGACGCGAAAAACGAAAGCGAAATCGTCGGTGCTAAAACCGACGATGCAGCGGACAAAAATTCGATTGAAAACGAGAAAAATAAAGGAGAAAAAACTATGAAAAGCGTAATCAAAGTAAACGGAATGATGTGCGGACATTGCGTCGCGCATGTGGAAAAAGCCGCTTTGTCGGTCAAGGGCGTTAAGTCGGCAAAAGCCGATCTTTCGAAAAAAGAAGTCGTGATCGAACACGACGACGCGAATTTGGAGCAGATTAAAAAAGAGATCGTCGAAGCGGGCTATGAAATCGCGGAATAATCGGGCGATTCCGAACGTTTCGTTTTTGCGGAAAGGTTAGCGACGGTAAAAATCCAAAGAAGAAATCGAGGCAAAAGATGAAAAGAATACTCGTTACCGGGGGAGCCGGGTTTATCGGCTCCGAATATATCGACTATATTCTGAAAAAGTATGGAAAAGGCGTTTCCGTTTTGTGTGCGGATAAACTCACTTATGCTGGGAAAGCGCAACCGGAAAAAAGGTTTTCCTCGTTCGATAATTTTTCGTTTTCGAAGGCCGATATATGCGATAATGAAGCTATAGACAGGCTTTTTGCCGAATTTAAGCCGGACGTCGCGGTGAATTTTGCGGCGGAAAGCCACGTTGACAAGTCGATCGCTTCGCCCGAGGTTTTCTATAAGACGAACCTTTTGGGAACGGTGACTCTTCTGGACGCGTGCAGAAAATTCGGGATCGGAAGATTTCATCAGATTTCGACGGACGAGGTGTACGGAAGCGCGGCGGGCGAGCGAGAATTTTTCGAAAACGACCCGCTTTTGCCGAGCAGTCCGTACAGTTCGAGCAAAGCCGCCGCCGATCTTGCAGTGCTTGCTTACGCGAAAACGTTCGGAATTAACGTTACGATAACGCGCAGTTCGAACAACTACGGACACTATCAGTTTCCCGAAAAACTTATCCCCGTCGCTGTGTGCAGTCTTTTGTGCGGCAAAAAAATTCCCCTTTACGGAAAAGGGGAGAGCGTTCGCGATTGGCTTTTCGTTCGTGACAACTGCGCCGCAATCGATCGGGTGATCGAATGCGGAAGAGCGGGCGAGATATATAACGTTGCGGGAAACTATTCAGTGAGTAATGCGACCGTCGTTAATAAAATAATCGGGATTCTCGGCGCGCCCGCAGATTCTGTTTATTACGTTCCCGACAGACCGGGCGGCGACGCGCGGTACCGAGTGAACGACGATAAGCTTAATGCGCTCGGGTTTACTGAAAGAAAACCGTTTGACGAAGGACTTCGCGAAACGGTCGAGTGGTACAAGCGAAACGAAAAATGGTGGAAGCCGCTTTTTCTGAAAGCGGAAAAAGAATAGGTGTTAAGTTAAATGATAAAAACCGTCTGTAAATCGGGTTAATCGACTTATAGGCGGTTTTTTTTGTCGTTGTTTCGATGAATTTTATTCCGATCTCAATGCGATTACGGGATCGCGCGTGGAGGCGAAACGGCTCGGGATGATTCCCGCGACGAGCGTTAGGACGACGCTTATCGTGATGAGAAGAATCGCGCCGAGGATCGGCAGGCTTGCGACGTTCGGGATTCCCGCAAGAGAGTTGATTATAAGACTGACGGGAATGTCGAGGATGAGCGTTATGATGATTCCCATAAGCCCCGAAGCGAAGCCGATTATCATGGTTTCCGCGTTGAACACTCTTCCGACGTCGCGTTTCGACGCCCCGAGCGAGCGCAGAATACCGATTTCTTTCGTGCGTTCGAGAACGGAAATATAGGTGATGACGCCGATCATTATCGACGAAACGATGAGCGAAATGGACACGAACGCGATGAGAACGTAGGATATGGCGTTGACGATCGTCGTTACGGAACTGACCATCATTCCGATGTAGTCGGTGTATTGTATTTTGCCCGATTCGGTGAGCCCCGCGTTGTAGTCGTTGATTATCTTTATGACGTAGTCTTTGTTCTCGAAACTCGTCGGATAGAAAGAGATCGCAGACGGCTCTCCTTCGCTGACGATGCCGAGTTTTGCGTTCGTCGGGGAGAGAAGCGAAGTTTTTTCGACCGTCCCCGTGAGAACGTTGAAGGAATATTTTTCGGATTTTTCGACTTCGGAAAGCGCGCAATTGTTGTACGTTGCGGTAAGTTCGTCGTCGCTTGCGTAAGCGAGTTGATCGCGAGTGGCGGGCGTTTCGTTAAGGTGTCGAATCATTCGCCTCGTGAACTCGGGACTGTAATAAATGTATCTCGACAACGCGCCGTCGCTGACGCTCTTTTTAAGTCGGATAACCGAGGTTACTTTAAGCCTGATCGGCTCGTAAGTCGCGGTTTTCGTGAACTTTTTGTTGTAAAAACTTTCGGTAAGCTCGTCGTCGGCGGCAAGTCTGTATTTGTTGTAAAGCACTTTCTTTTCTGCGCTGTAGTCGGACGAGCCGGGAGAAAGTCTGTAACTTATCGGGAGTTCTTCCTGTCCGTCGGGGAGATAGAAATCGCCTTCCGAAAGCACGTTGAATTCGCGCCCCGTCAGATCGTCGAAAGCAAACTCGCGGCGGATGCCGTCGGGAAGGGTATCTTTGAAGTCCTCTTTGAGTTTTGCTTCGAGTTCTTCCTGATAGTTTTCCTTGCCCTGCATTTTGTATCTGAAGGTGTATGCCATCTCGGCGAACATATAACGCACTTCCTCGTCGGTCATGACGCCCATCATATACAGAGAATAGTCGGGAATGTTGTTGTATTCGTCGACGACGATCGTGAGCGGGTAATATTCGCCTTTATCGTCGGTCGAAGCCTCGTTTTCGAACGTTCCCGCAAGCACGTCGTATTGTGCGCGGATGAGATCGGGATTGCCCGCAAGTTCGCCCCATGTACCGCTCGATTCCATATACGATTTGAAACCGTCGTAATAGGACTCGAAAATCGCCTGAACCTCGGACGACATATAGTTGCTCATGTCGCCGATGTGATTTACCTGTTTATAGTGTTCGTCGCTACCCGAGCCCTCTTTCTGATAAAGTTTCAAGGGAAAATCGTAGGAGTAGTTGACGGAAGAAATTTTTTCGGGATCGATTAGCTCGGGGTGAGAATCGAGGTATTTTTTGAAGTCGCCGAGGTTGTTGGAGTTCACGCTCGAGGTGAGCGAATCGAGCATTCCGTTGAACATTTTCGACGAATTCACTTTTCCGTCGTCGGGGTATTTAGTGCCCTCGGACTTTTTCGAAGAACCCATAAACGACGTAACGAAGCCGGTCATCGAAAACTCGTTGCTCGAAATTTTTACGGGGTAGTTGGACAACGTGTCGCGCTGAACGTTGGCTATGTAGGTGTTGAAACCCGTCGAAAGGGACAAAATCAACGCGATTCCGATTATGCCGATCGAGCCCGCGAACGACGTCAGAAGCGTCCTCGCTTTTTTCGTCGCAAGGTTCTTCAGCGACAGCGAGAGTGCCGTTTTCAGGCTCATAGACGGCTTTTTGTTTGCCGCTTTGTTGCGTTCGGTGTTTTCTCGTTCGACGTTTTTGTCCTGCTCGGTATACTCAAACGGGTTGGTGTCCTCGCGGACGCGACCGTCCTTTAGGCGGATTATGCGGGTCGCGTATTCGCTCGCGAGATCGGGGTTGTGGGTGACCATGACGATGAGCCGATCTTTTGACAGTTCGCGAAGAATGTCCATTACCTGTATGCTCGTTTCGGTGTCGAGCGCGCCCGTCGGTTCGTCTGCGAGGATTATGTCGGGATCGTTTACGATGGCGCGGGCTATCGCAACCCTTTGCATCTGACCGCCGGAAAGCTGTGCGGGCAGTTTATTTATTTTGTCGCCGAGCCCGACTTTTTTCAGCGCGTCTTCCGCACGCATTTTCCGCTCTTTCGAGGGGACACCCGAAAGCGTCAGCGCAAGTTCGACGTTTTCGAGAATGGTTTGGTGCGGAATGAGATTATAGCTTTGGAATATGAAGCCGATCGAGTGATTGCGGTATGCGTCCCAGTCTCCGTCATCGTATAGTCTGGTCGAAACGCCGTTTATCACGATGTCGCCCGAAGTGTATCGGTCAAGCCCGCCGACGATGTTCAACAGAGTCGTTTTTCCGCAGCCCGACGGACCGAGAATCGCCACGAATTCGCTCTTTCTGAAGCTTAAACTGACGCCTTTTAAAGCCTCTACGATCTGATCCCCCGTACAATAATTTTTTACGATTTCCTTTAATTGAAGCATTAAACTGAAATTCCCTCCGTTATGCGGTCTGTTTCTCGTTCGTTTTTCCCTCGTATTATATACGTATTGCAGTAAATTTTCGGTAAAGACGCGTGTGTTTTTTCTTTTTTTTGAAATATATATAAACGTTCGGTGTTTTATCCGACTTTTTTCGCCGTCAAACCGTGTTTTTTCTTCGTCGGGTAGGGATTTTGCCGCAAACTTTTACTTTTTTCGTCGCCGCTGCTTATAATATACGGGAATAATTAAAATGGAAAACGAATTTTCTCTTGCATTACCGTATCCCGAAGTCGATAAGGCGCCCGACGAGCGCGACGCACTGCGACTTTATGATCTTTACGCCGGCAGATTTTCCGAAATGACTGCCGTTTGTTCTTACGTCTATCAGAGCGTCGTTTCGTCCGATCCTTGCGTGGCAAGGCTCGTGAAAGGGATTGCCGCGGTCGAAATGCGACACCTCGATCTGCTCGCCAAGGCGATTTTCGCGCTTGGGGGCGACCCTGTGTTTGCGGGAAGGTATAATTATTTTTCGGGACGCTATGCCGACTGCGAAAACGATCTCCGCACGTTTATTCAGAACGATATTTACGCGGAAATAAACGCCGCGGAAAGTTATCGGACGACGGCAGAAGCGTCTTTTAATCCGCAACTTAAGGAACTTTTGTGCCGAATCGCGATGGATGAGGATTTGCACGTCGAACTTCTCACGCGGTGCTATGAAGAACTTTTCGGCGAAAAGGCGGGCGGCGGTGGCGATTAAAAACAGTCTTTTGGTCGGTGCGACGAAGTGGCAACGATCGTAATTTCTCATATATAAAGATATATAAAGAGCGTCGGAAAACGCGGTAACTTGCCGATATTGTCCCGTAGTGGCGGTGAAACGTGTTCCGACGGTTTGTTTTTTATAGGGATTCCAATCATTATCACTAAATATTTTTGCGGGAATAAATCGGTTTTTGCAAAGCCATAAAAGAACCGAGCTCGTTGTTGTTTGTGCGGCGCAAAATCGGTTACTTATGCGTTAAACAACCTTCAACGTATGGCATACTGTTTCGGTT
>CAKQKN010000031.1 GCA_934249215.1 uncultured Clostridia bacterium | reverse complement strand
AGAATTTCGGGAGGTTAAACGACCGTTCTCCGTCTGTGCCTCGAGTGTTACGAAAAATACGACGGAATATGAGTGGAAGAAATGCCGCGGTGCAGAAATTGCGGCAGAACGCTCGACGAGATAAAGGAAACGTGGATCGTCGGGTGCGAAAAATGTTACGAACGTTTTGCGGACGAACTCGATCCGATAATCCGCAGCGTTCAGAAGGTAGGACCAAATGAATGATTCGCTAACGGGCATCGTCGTATCGTCGCGCGTACGCTTCGCGCGCAATCTGCGAGGATATAGGTTTCCGTCCGCGTTCAGAGATAAAAACGAAGCAACCGAAATCATCAACAAATCTTTTCGGATGCTCGAAAAATTCGGCAAATTCAGATATCTGAAAATGTCGGACGCCGATCCGACTTTTGCGGGTTCGCTGAAAGAGCGATACATAATATCGGAAGCGCTTTTAAAAAGCAGATACGGCGCCGTCGCATATTCGGAAAGCGGCGATCTTTCCGTAATGATCAACGAAGAAGACCACTTGCGCGAGCAATATCTCGTCCGCGGAAGCGATCTTGCGGGCGCGTTCTCAAAGCTCGCTCGGCTCGACGATTGGCTCAATCTCACGCTCAACTTCTGCAAAAACGAAAGGCTTGGTTACGTCACGGCGTGCCCCACAAATCTCGGAACGGGAATGCGCGCGTCGCTGATGACTTTCTTACCCGGTCACACGAAACTCGGGCGAATAGACGAGCTTACAGACAGAGCGGCCGAACTCGATCTGACCGTTCGCGGCGCTTTCGGCGAGGGTAGCGGCGGCGACAGCTATCTCTATCAGATAAGCAACGAAGTCACCCTCGGCAAAAGCGAGAACAGTATAATCAAAAGCGTAAAATCGTTCGTCGAGGAAGTCGCGGCGGAAGAACTCGAACTACAGCGCGTATATTATCGCTCGGACGAAACTGCGATCGAGGACGTGATTTTCCGCTCGCTCGGAACTTTGCTCTATTGCCGAAAGATTTCATATGCGGAATTTTCGTCTGCGCTGTCCGACGTAAAACTCGGCGTGCTGCTCGGGTTCATCAAAGTGCGCTCGGTTGAAGCGCTCGACGATCTTCTCGTCTGCGCCAGACCGTGTTATCTTTCCGAACTGTGCAAAGCGCGAATGTCCGATAACAGCCCCGCCGTTCGCGACGTTTTGCGCGCGGAGTTCATTCGCGAAAAACTCGGAACGCTCGTGATCGACTGATTGAGCGGCCAACCGAATCCGACGATAAAAGCGGGCGGGTCTTATACGGACGACTGCGGCGTAAGTGATAACGGATTTAAGAAATAAAAAAGAACTACTTATCTACGGCGATTATTATGAACGATAATTTTACTCCGAATTTAAGCGAAGCGGTCAAATACGCTTCATCCATATCGAAAAAATTCAGATTGCCGTACATAGGAAGCGAGGAACTTCTCGCCGGCATTCTGCGGCGGGAAAGGAGTTTTTCCTCGGCGTTTCTCAAAGAATACGGCGTGAATTTCGACGCTTTCGACAAAGCGCTCGCAAGACGGTTGCGCCCGGGCAATTTCAACGGCCGCCCGGAGTTTTCTCCGAACAAGTCGATGGTCTTAAGCGTCGGTCTGCAACTTGCGGACGATCTGAAAGCCGGTTACGTCGGCACGGAACACATTCTGCTCGTGCTTTTGTCGGCTGAAGGACTCGTAGCGTGCGAAATGCTGCGCTCGTTGGGCGTTCCGCTGAGCCGCGCCGCCGACAGACTTTGCGCTTTTCTCCGTGTTCCCGCGGGAACGGGGAAAAAACTCATAAACGAATACGTTCAATCGAAAAAAGCGTCGGCAAACAAGCCCGATCAAAGGAAAAAAACGCCCGAAACGCCTTCTCGCGACGATCTTTCGGGCGACCTTGAGTGCGAAGAAAAAGCGGACAAGCCCGCCGATTCCGAAGCGGACGAGAAACGCCCGAACGACGACGATCCGCTCTGCTGGCTCGACGATTTCGGCGTGAGTCTTACCGAAATGGCAAGGCAAGGCAAACTCGATCCCGTAATCGGGCGTGACGACGTGATAGCGCGCGTCATCACCGCATTGTCGAGAAGGACGAAAAACAGCCCCGTGCTCGTCGGCGAGGCGGGCGTCGGAAAGAGTGCCGTCGTCGAAGGTCTTGCCCAAGCGATCGTTCGCGGCGACGTCCCGGAATGTCTTGCCGAAAAAGAGATTTTCTCTCTCGACATATCCGATCTCATCGCGGGCGCGAAATATCGCGGCGAGTTCGAGGAGCGGTTCAAAAAGGCGCTCGAAGCGGTCAAAAAGAGCGAAAACGTTATACTTTTCATCGACGAGATACATAATATCGTCGGAACCGGAGGATCAAAAGAAGGCTCGGGAATGGACGTTGCGGAAATGCTCAAACCCGCGCTTGCTCGCGGCGAACTCGAAATAATCGGCGCGACAACGATCGACGAATACAGACGGTATATCGAAAAAGATCCCGCGCTCAACCGTCGTTTTCAGCAGATCATGGTCGATCCGCCGTCACCCGAAGCCGCAAAAGCGATACTTCGCGGGCTTCGTTCCAAATTCGAAGAACACCACAAGGTCAGAATAAGCGACGCCGCAATCGACGCGGCGGTAAACCTTTCCGACCGTTATATAACCGACAGAAATCTGCCCGACAAAGCGATCGACGTAATCGACGAGGCTTCCGCCCGGGTGAAGATAGACTTCGCGAACTGCTCGTCACGGCTTCGCGACGTCGAAAAATGGATCTCGATGCTCAAATCGCAAAGCGATTTTCTTAAAAGCATAGGCGACTTATCAAAACTTGCCGAAACCGAAAAAGAACTCAAAGCGAAAAACGCCGAGGCGAACAAACTGAGGGCGGACGCCCGCGCCCGTGCAAACGGCGAATGGCCGTCGGTCGACAAAGAGGACGTCGCCGCGACCGTCAGCGCGATAACGGATATCCCGCTTACGAGCATCACGAAAGAAGAAACCGAAAAACTGCTCAATCTCGAAACCGAACTCGGAAAACGCGTTATCGGTCAGGAGCGTGCGGTCGGCTCGGTCGCAAGAGCGTTAAAAAGGGCGAGGGCGGATCTCAAAGATCCCAAACGCCCGAACGGTTCGTTTATTTTCGTCGGTCCCACGGGCGTCGGCAAAACGGAACTTGCCAAAGCGCTTGCCGAAGCGATATTCGGCGACGAGCGCGCCGTTATAAGAATCGACATGAGCGAATATCCCGAAAAGCACGATTTAAGCAAACTCATCGGCGTTGCTCCCGGGTACGTCGGCTACGAAGAAGAGGGGCAACTGACGGGCAAGGTCAGGTGCAAACCGTACTCGGTAATCCTTTTCGACGAGATCGAAAAGGCTCACCCCGACATATTCAATATTTTCTTACAAATACTCGACGACGGCAGACTTACGGACAGCAAAGGCCGCGTCGTCGACTTCAAAAATACGATAATCATCATGACGTCGAACGTCGGTGCAAAAGAATGTCTTGACTTATCGCCGGAAAACGACGGCGATATTGGCGACGGACTTTTGGACGAACGGGTGAAAAAAGCCTTGCTTAAGCAGTTCAGACCGGAATTTTTGAACCGCGTTGACGAGATAGTTCCTTTCCGCAAATTAACCGAAGAAGAATGCGGAAAAATCGTCGAATTACTTCTCGCTTCGCTCAAAAAACGGCTTGCCGCAAGGCAGATCGAACTCATCACCGACGAATCGGTAGATCGGGCAATTCTTGACGCGGGATACGACCCCGAATACGGCGCAAGACCGCTCAGACGCGCGATAACCAATCTCGTTGAGGACATGCTATCCGAAGAGATCATCGCGGGGCGGATTACCGACGGGGATATCGTCAAGCTTTACGCCAAGGACGGCACGATCGGATATATAATCATTTAACGGAGGCTAACTTATGAAAATCGAAATTATTGCAAAGAATTATCAGGTCAACGAGAAAATCAGTTCCGTAATCGAAAAGAAAGTTTCCAAATTCGACAAGTATTTCGAAGATGACGGAAAATGTAAGGTATATCTCAAAAAAGAAAACAAGACCTGCAAAATCGAGCTTGAGGTCAACTACAGAAACAATCTTCTGCGCGCTCAGGCATACGCCGATAATTTCTACGACGGCATAGATCTCGTGGTACCCAAACTCGAAAGACAGATTTATAAACACCGCTCGAAACTCGAAAAATCTCTTCGCAGCGGCTCGCTCGGCGATCAGGAATTTTCCGAAATCGAACTCGAGCCCGCAAAACTCGTCAAGACCAAACAGTTCAATCTCGCGCCTATGGATATCGACGAAGCGATGGAAGAGTTCGAACTTCTGGGACACGATTTTTACGTATTTCTCGATAAAAAGTCCGGAAAGGTCAAGGTTCTCTATCTCCGCGACGACGGCGATATGGGGCTTATCGACCCGATCGTTTAATCGGATATAAATTTGAATTTTGGCGGCGAAACAGGGGATAATCGCCTTATAAGCTGACTTATTTCCTTTTCGCCTTTAATACGCACGACGGTCGCGCCGCTTTTTGCGGCGCGATAATCAGGTGCGCCATGGCGATTCGAACAAGATTTAGCGCGCACCGCAAACGACTTACTTTAACATTACTGTAATCGACTGCAAAATGGAAATCGGTATTTCGACGGCGAGCCTTTTCGGAAGGTACTACAACGAAGACGCTCTGCCGATTCTTGACGAAACAGACGCTCGCGTCGTCGAGGTCTTTTTGGAAACCTATTGCGAATATGAAGAGAGTTTTGCGAAACTTCTCGCCGAAAGGAAGGGAAGCCTTCGCGTTCACTCGATACATACGCTCAACACTCATTTCGAGCCGCAGCTTTTTTCCGACTGCGAAAGAACCCGCAACGACGCGCTCGAAATTTTTGAAAAATGCTTAAAATCCGCTGAAATTCTCGGTGCGACGGCTTATACGTTGCACGGAAAAGCGCGGTTCAAAAAGGACGTAAAATACGAAAATTACGACAAAATCGGCGAATATTTCACCGTGCTCTGTGCGATGTCGAAAAAACACGGCGTCGATCTGTGCCTCGAAAACGTGGAGTGGGCATACTTTAACAAACCGGGATTTTTCGCCGAAGTCAGCCGTTATTGCAAAGATTTATGCTCGTGTCTTGACGTAAAGCAAGCGCGGGTGAGCGGCTTCGACTACAAAGTATATATGGAAGAAATGGGCGGGTCGCTCCGCACGGTGCATTTGTCCGACGTGGACGAAAACGGGCGCACCGCGCTTCCGACGAAAAACGGCAGATTCGATTTCGAAGAGTTGTTCCGAATGCTCCGTTACAACGGATTTAAGGGCGACTGTCTTGTCGAGGTTTACAAGGATAATTTTCAAACGATCGACGAGCTGAAAGGCTCGCTCGATTATTTGCGAGAAATAAAAGAGAAAATTTTTTAACGGGAGAATCTCATATGAGAATAAACAACGAAACACGTGAAAAAATGCGTTTAAAACTCGACTTCAACAATATGATGAAGCCTTTCGTCGGCGACGACGGATTCGAAGAAAACGAGCTTGAAAACAACAAAAAACTTTGCAAAAAAGCGTACGATCGCGTCAAAGAAGGCAGAGGAAAGAACATGATGGGCTGGACGGAACTTCCTTATAACCAGTCTGAAATCGTGGACGACATTCTCGCGACGGCAAAAGAAGTCCGCAAAAATTGCGAATATTTCGTGGTACTCGGAATCGGCGGAAGCGCGCTCGGTCCGATCGCCGCGTTTCAGGCGCTTTGCCATCTGCATCACAACGATCTTCCGAAGTCCAAGCGCAAAGCGCCGAAGTTCTTCGTCGAAGATAACGTCGATCCCGAGAGAATGCTCGCGCTGTTCGACGTAATCGATCCCGAAAAAACCATCTTCAACGTAATCACGAAGAGCGGTTCGACGAGTGAAACGATGACGCAGTATCTCATCATCATGAAAATGCTCAAAGATCGGCTCGGCGACAAGGCGAAAGATCATATGATCGCCACCACGTCCGCGGCAAAGGGCAACCTTATCAAGATCGCGAAAGCCGAAGGTCTTAAAACGTTCTATATTCCCGACGGAGTGGGCGGAAGATTTTCCGAACTTTGCCCGGTAGGACTTTTGCCCGCCGCGGTTCTCGGAATCGACATAAAAGCAATGCTCGACGGCGCGAAATATATGGATAAGCTTTGCATGAGCAAAAACTACGCGAACAACCCCGCAATGGTCGGCGCGCTGCTTTCCTATCTTTCGATGAAGAACGGCAAGAATATCTCGGTCATGATGCCGTATGCCGACAGCCTTAAATATATGGCTGACTGGTACTGCCAGCTTTGGGGCGAAAGCCTCGGTAAAGAAGTCAACTTGAACGGCGAAAAAGTCAACGTCGGTCAGACGCCCGTCAAGTCGCTCGGCGTAACCGATCAGCATAGTCAGGTTCAGCTTTACACCGAGGGTCCGTCCGACAAGGTCGTAACCTTCCTTGCCGTCGAAAATTACAGGGGCGAGCAGGTCATAAGCGACGGTTGCGAAGATATTCCCGACGTCAACTTCCTCTGCGGTCACACGATGAACGAGCTCATCACCGCCGAAAGAAAGGCTACCGAATACGCTCTCACTTCGAAAGGCAAACTAAACCGCACGATAATTCTTCCCGAAGTAAACGCCTTCACGCTCGGCGAACTTATGTATTTCTTCCAGATGGAAACGGCGTTCACCGGCGAAATGCTCGAAATCGACACGTACAATCAGCCGGGCGTCGAAAACGGCAAGAACGCGACTTACGCGCTCCTCGGCAGAAAAGGCTACGAAGCAAAACGCGAAGAACTCGAAAACGCGCCCAAAAAACGCACCGACTTCATCGTTTAATCTTCGTCGCTCGATAAAGTAAATAACAAAGCGAATTAAAAAAACGACCAATTTGCGGGCTTTCCGCGATTTGGTCGTTTTTGTCGTCAGATCTCGTTGTTCGCCGCGGTTATTCCACGTGCCAGTCGATCGGGTCAATTCCGTGTTCGACGAGAAATTCGTTCGTTTTCGAAAAATGTCTGCAACCGAAGAACCCGTTATACGCCGACAGCGGGCTGGGGTGCGCGCACTCGAGAACGAAATGTTTTTTCGTGTCGATAAGTTTTTTCTTGCTCCTCGCGTTCGAGCCCCAGAGTATGAAAACGATGGGCTTTTCGCGCTCCGAAAGTATTCGAATCACTTCGTCGGTGAATTCTTGCCATCCGCAGCCGCTGTGCGAGTTTGCTTGCCCCGCGCGGACGGTGAGCGTCGTGTTGAGAAGCATAACGCCGTTTTTCGCCCATTTCGTAAGGCAACCCGTTTTTGCGGGCGGGATGCCGAGATCTGACTGAAGTTCTTTATAAATGTTCACGAGCGACGGAGGCAGCGCCACTCCGTCTTTCACCGAAAAACAAAGTCCGTGCGCCTGACCTTCGTTATGATAAGGGTCCTGCCCGAGAATGACCGCCTTGACTTCGGAATACGGCGTATATTTGAAGGCGTTGAAAATGTCGTACATAGACGGGTAAACGATATGTTCGGAATACTCTTTTTTCAAAAAACTCCGTATTTTAGCATACAACTCGCTCGAAAAAAGGTCCGTAAGTTTATCGTCCCAGTCGTTCCCGATGACTACCATGTCTTATCCTCCGTCTGTCTTACGAAAAGAAATCGGACGAAAAATCCGAATAAATCCGCTCGTAAAGTAAAAAATATAAATATGAATGTAAAATTGAAAAATGAACCGCAACTTTCGGTCGAAGAGTTGCTCGCGGCGGCATCGCCCTCCGAGTGTCGGAAAATCGTCAAAAGGGAAGTGAAAAAAATCTTTTCCGCGTTCGATTCAGGCGACTGATTTCGATTCAGGCGACTGATTTTCTCGTTTTTTCAACGCCCCAAATGACCGCCGTCCTCACGGCATATACTTACGGCATATACTCTCTACACATAAACGGGCTTTCGCTTCTTAAAAATCCCATTTCGGAATGAATTTTTCCCCGGACGACGACCGCTCCTGAATAAAGCATTCGCCGAACCCGCAACTCAAAAGTTTGTCGCAAGCGATCCGATATTCGCGCGCGGTAACGGGGCGTTTCAGTTCGGGAAAGCCCTCTATGTCGCCGAACGGTGTATATTGCGCCATAAGCGAAAAATACGCTCCGTTTTCGCGGTTTCGATCGAACCAGTCGATAATGCCGAACGTTTCGGGCAGATTCATCGGAAGAATAAGATGTCTCACGCAAACGCCGGAAAGCATAAGCTCGTTTTCGATCTCCGTCTTTTTCGATCGCATCATGAACTTGATCGCTTCGGAAGCAACTTCGAAATAATTTTTCACTCCCGTATAGCGCATCGCCGCCGTCGGCGTGAAAAATTTCAGATCGGGCAGGTAAACATCGACGAACTTGTTCGCGATTTCGAGGTTTTCTTTCAACTCGTAGCCGTGCGTGTTATAAACGATAGGCACGTTCGGCTGCCTGATTTTAACGGCTTCCGCGATCTCGGGTAAAAAATGCGTCGGCGTGACGAGGTTAATATTGTGAGCGCCCATATCTTCGAGTTCTCTGAAAATATCCGAAAGTTCCCGCGCCGTAACGGCTTTACCTCTTTCCGAGCGCGAAAGCTCGTAATTCTGGCAAAATCTGCATTTCAAACTGCAACCGCAAAAAAAGACGGTGCCGCTTCCTTTCGTGCCGCTTATGACGGGCTCCTCGAACGGGTGCAGGTAATATTTGGCAATCCGCGCGGTATTCTTTTCTCCGCAAGCGCCTGTTTTTTCCGATCTGTCCGTGCCGCATTTTCTCGGGCACAAATAACATTTTCTATCGTCCATTTTAATTTCCGAAACCGAAGAATCCCTCCGACTGATATATTTATTCTATCACTTTGCTTATCGTTTGACAAATAAATGAAACGGTTATATAATTAAAAAAAGACCACAAATAAACGTAACGCCGTGCAAGGGTAAGCCGCGGCGAAGGATAAAACAATGAGAAAGTTTTTTACGAGCGAAAGCGTCACGGAAGGGCATCCCGATAAGATCTGCGATCAGATTTCGGACGCCGTTCTCGACGCCATTTTGGCAAAAGACGAAAACGCAAGAGTTGCGTGCGAGTGCATTGCTACCACCGGTATGGTGCTTGTGACGGGCGAGATCAGCACTAATTGCTACGTCGATATCGACAAAATCGCGCGCAGTACCATCCGTGAAATCGGTTACGACCGCGCAAAATACGGTTTCGACTGCGACACCTGCGCCATTCTTACGAGCATCAAAGATCAGAGCCCCGACATTGCGCTCGGCGTCGACAATTCCGTTGAACACAGGGAAAGCGGCGACGTAGCCGACCTTATCGGCGCGGGCGATCAAGGGCTTATGTTCGGCTATGCGACCGACGAAACGCCCGAATATATGCCTCTGCCGATCACGCTTGCTCACAAAATGGCAAAAAGACTTGCCGACGTGAGAAAGCAGGGGATATTGACCTATCTGCGCCCGGACGGAAAAACGCAGATCACCGTCGAATACGACGGCAGAACCCCGATAAGAGTTGACACGGTCGTCGTTTCGACGCAGCATTCGGAAGCCGTTTCCACCGATCAACTCCGCGCCGACGTCAAAAAATTCGTCATCGATCCCGTTCTCGAGGGCGGTCTTGCCGACGAAAACACCAAATATTACATTAACCCGACGGGGCGCTTCGAAATAGGCGGTCCGCACGGCGACCGCGGACTTACGGGCAGAAAAATAATTGTCGATACCTACGGCGGAAGTTGTGCTCACGGCGGCGGCGCGTTCAGCGGAAAGGACCCGACCAAGGTTGACAGAAGCGCGTCGTATATGCTCCGTTACATCGCGAAAAACGTCGTTGCTGCCGGGCTCGCGGAAGAATGCCACATCGAGGTCGCCTACGCGATAGGCGTTGCAAGGCCCGTTTCGCTCTTCGTCGATACCAACGGCACGGGCGCTTTGTCGGACGAAAAAATATGTGAAATCATCAACAAGGAGTTCGATTTAAGACCGTATTCGATCATCAAAACGCTCGATTTAAGAAAGCCCATCTACCGCAAAACGGCGGCTTACGGACACTTCGGACGCGACGAATTTTCGTGGGAAAAACTCGATCGCGTCGACGATCTTAAAGCGTACCTCAAACGTTGACGTTTAAATTTTTCAATCAAGAAATTGGTGTAAAACAGCTGATAACGGGCTTATAGCCCCACATTTAAAACGAAAGGCGCCGTTTCTTCCGAAACGACGCCGGTTTTTTCGTTGTTTAAGTTTATATAACAATCAATCAAACACTTCGGAAAAAAGATCGAGTTTGCTTTTTTTAAGAATGCTTCTTATTGCTTTGTTTGTCAGCGACGGTAAAAGCCTGCCGAAAAATTCCATCGTTTTCGCGTCCGCTCCGAGGACGATTTTTTTTCGCTTTTTGTTAACCTTTTTAAGTAGCGCGTTCGTTATCTTATCGGGGTCGGAACAAAATTTCTTAATAATATTTGCCGTTTTTTCATCAGCTGATTTTTGCGAGCGAAAGATCGCCGTGTCCGAAAATCCCGGGCAGACGAGAGCGACGTAAACGTTCTCGTTTTCGAGTGCGAGTATTTTCGTAAAACTCGCAAGTGCGCTTTTCGAAGCGGAATATGCGGCTGTTCCGACGACCTCAGCAAGGCACGCCGAACTCGAAACGTTTATTAACGCGGGCGTTTCGGAGTGCGCTTTTATAATAGGAAGAATATGTCGGACGGAATAGACCGAAGCGAAAAAATTTGTCTTGAAAACCCGCTCGGCTTCGCCTTCAGGGGTTTTCATAAAACTCTTAAAGGGGGGAAGAATGCCCGCGTTGTTAATTAGGATGTCGGGCTTAAAATCACCGTTTTCAAGATAATCTGCAGCCTTGAGCCATTCGCTCTCGTCCCCTGCGTCGAACGCAAGAAAAGAAAAATTTTCGCCGAGCGAATTTTTAAGATTTTCGAGCTTTTCCCGGCTTCTCCCGGTTCCGAGAACTTTGCACCCGTAAATCCTCACGAGTTTTTCCGAAAGAAGTTTTCCGAATCCCGAGCTTGCGCCCGTCACGATAACGTTTTTATTTGCAAACCACTTTTTCATAACTCCATTTTACCATGCATCGCGGCTTAAATCAAGGCAAAACTTGCTTTTTTGCCGTTTTTTGCTAAATGAAAGGAATCCGCGCGAATAACGGGCGGTCAAACAGTTGACTTTTCCCGAGACGGAATATATAATGTTTTAACATAGTTAGGTGGCGTGCGCGCGCATGTAAAGGCTTGCGCTCGGTGTGTCGCTTGCAATACGGGGAAGTATTTATGGCTGAAAACGAAATTAAAAATATAACCGAAATCAACGACGCGGGCATCGCGATCGGGCTTACGGATAACGAAAAACCCATCCCGATGATCGCGCTCAAGGGACTCGTAATGTTCCCGGGCGTAACGACTTCATTCGACGTCGGTCGGACGAAATCTCTTTTGTCGCTCGGCGACGCGACCTCGGGCGACAAGCTCGTCTTTATCGCGGCTCAAAAGGACAAGGACGCGGACGATCCTCTGCCCGACGACGTTTATAAAGTGGGCGTTGTCTGCCGAATCAAACGTTCTTTCCACTTCGAAAATGCGGTAAGCGCACATGTCGAAGGGCTTTACCGTGCGGAAATAACCGAATACGTAAACACCGTCGACAGATTCACCGTAAAGGTTCGCGAACTTCCGCCCGTATACGGCGAAAACGAAATCGAACTTCGCGCTTCGTTCGAACTTGCAAAAAACAAATTCCGCGAATCGCTCAAAGCGGGCGAGAACGAAGCCGTGAAAAAGGATCGGCTGTTTTCGATCGGCGAGCAGGATAAGTTTATCAACGTTGCGGCTTTCCGCATGAACGCGAGCGAGGAAGAAAAACAGCAGATTCTCGAAACGACTTCCGTTCTTAAGCGTACCGAGTTGTTCTTGTCCGTGCTCGTCGCGACGGAAGAAATCAAACTTGCCGAAACGCGTATCGGCGACCGCGTGCGCGAAAGCGTCGAAAAAGGGCAGAAAGAGTTTTATCTGCGCGAACAACTGAAAGCCATTCATCAGGAACTCGGCGACGACGAAAACGAAAAAGACGAATTAAGACAAGCCGTTCTTGATAAGCACTTGCCGAAAGAAGTCGAAGAAAAAACGCTCAAAGAACTTTTCAGAATGTCGAAAATGAGCACTTCCATGCCCGACTATTCGGTGCTTCGGACTTATATCGACTGGATTCTCGATCTCCCGTTCGGCGTCAAATCGAAAGACAACGACGATATCAACGAGGCGGCTCGCATTCTCGACGCCGATCATTACGGGCTTGAAAAAGTCAAAATGCGTATCATAGAATATCTTTCCGTCATGAAACTTACGGGAAAGATCGGCGGCTCGATTTTATGTCTTGTCGGGCCTCCGGGGGTAGGTAAAACGTCCGTCGCGTCCTCCGTAGCCCGCGCTCTCGGAAGAAAATTCGTTCGCATGAGTCTCGGCGGTGTAAAGGACGAAGCGGAAATCCGCGGTCACAGAAAGACTTATATCGGGGCAATCCCCGGAAGAATTATTTACGGAATCAAGGAAGCGGGAACGTGCAATCCCGTATTCCTGCTCGACGAAATCGACAAAATCTCGTCCGATCTTCGCGGCGATCCCGCGAGTGCATTGCTCGAAGTTCTCGATCCCGAGCAGAACTCGACCTTCCGCGACAGATATCTCGAAGTGCCTTTCGATCTGTCCGACGTGTTGTTCATAACGACGGCGAACTCGCTCGACACGATCCCGGGGCCTCTGCTCGACAGAATGGAAATAATCGAACTCAGCGGATACACGCAGGAAGAAAAAGCGGAAATCGCAAAGCGTTATCTGATCGGTAAACAAAAGAAAGCAAACGGGCTTGGCGGCGTTGACGTCAATTTCAGCGAAAGTGCCGTTTTCGGGCTTATAGGCGCTTATACGCGCGAAGCGGGAGTAAGGAATCTCGAGCGAGAGATCGGCTCGATATGCCGCAAAATCGCTTGCGACGTCGCAAGAAACGGCAAAAAGGAAAAATATCGCGTAACCGAGCGCAACCTCGAAAAATACCTTGGCGCGGTTAAATATCTGCCCGACGAATCCGATTTCGGAAAAGAAGTCGGTTCTGCGACTGGGCTTGCCTGGACGGCTGTCGGCGGAACGACGCTCACGATCGAAGTCGCGCTCACGCACGGCAAGGGTGAAATTCTTCTTACCGGGAAACTCGGCGACGTAATGAAAGAGAGCGCGCGCACGGCGATCAGTTATCTCCATTTCAACGCCGAAAGGTTCGGAATCGACGAATCGCTTTTCTCCGCGAGAGATATTCACATTCACGTACCCGAGGGCGCGACGCCGAAAGACGGTCCGAGCGCGGGTATAACGATGGCGACCGCGTTGTTCTCCGCGTTTACGGGCAAAGCGGTAAATAAAAACGTCGCGATGACGGGCGAAATCACTCTCCGCGGAAAAGTTCTTCCCATAGGCGGGCTTAAGGAAAAGGCGTTGGCTGCTTACAGGCTCGGAATAAGAACGATCGTGATTCCGAAAGAAAACGTCAAGGATCTCGAGGAAATACCCGAGAAAAACAGAAAGGCGATCAGATTCGTTCCCGTGTCGAATGCGGACGAAGTATTTGCCGTCGCCATATGCGATTTCGAATAAAAGACGTATTTGCCCGATAAATCGCTCTATAAGTCGATTATCGGGCATTATATAAAGGTGAAACATGGTTATAAAGGACGCTGTATTTATCAAATCGGCGGCAGATAAGAGCGGATTTTTACATTTCGACAAACCGCTCATCGCAATCTGCGGAAGGAGCAACGTCGGAAAAAGTTCGTTCATAAATATGATTTCGAACAGAAAAAAACTTGCGCGCACATCGAAAGATCCGGGCAGAACACGCCTTGTGAACTATTTCGACATGGGCGAGTTTGTGCTTGCCGATCTCCCTGGCTACGGTTTTGCGCAGGTGTCAAAGGGCGAAAAGCTCAAATGGGCGCGCACGATCGAGGATTTTTTCGCGTCGAAAGAACATATTTCCCACGCGCTTCTTCTCATCGACGTGAGGCGTGAACCCAACGAGGACGATATAACGTTCGTCAATTATCTCAATCATTACATTATACCGTTCACCGTAATCTGCACGAAAACCGACAAACTTTCGAAAACGCGAATTAAACCCGCGGTGAAGAAAATTGCCGACGCGCTGACGCTCGGCACCGGTAACGTTCTTGCCGTGTCCAACGATTCGGGCTTCGGTCGCGATTCCGTTTACGCTCGTTTCGATGAAATCGTCGCGGCGTATAACATGGTTAATGCCGACGCGGAAACTTCAGACGAATCGGATGCGTCGGACGAATCCGGCGACGAGGAGTAATCCGTACCGGAAAAGAATTTACGTTTTAATGCGAACTGAATCACTGAAAATAAATTATGATGCGGCGTTTTCGCCGCATTTTTCTTTTTGCCTGTTTTTGCGGTAATAATCGTTTTTTTCTTGACTTTATATTACGAAAGTGGTATAAAACATGTGTTATAAAACGAGCGTTTTAAATCAAGCGGCATTTGTCGTAAAAAAAATTGATGAACATATTATATTTATGAAAAATAACGAAATAACGATCGACGGCGTACCTGCCGTCGTTTACGGAGAGAAATCGGATAAACTATTTATCTGCGTGCACGGTCTATGCGGAAACAAATACGAAGCGGAAAAATTTGCCGAAGTTGCGCAATACGGCGGTTATCAAATACTTTCGGTCGATTTGCCGGAGCACGGCGGACGAACGGAGGGAAAGAAACTTTTGCCGTGGGAAGTAGTGCCCGAACTGCGCGCGATCGTCGAATACGCTAAAACAAAGTGGAAAGAAATTAACGTTCGCGCCGTGAGTATCGGCGCATATTTTTCGCTTTTGTCGTTCATTGGCTACGACGTAAAAAAATGTCTGCTCGTTTCGCCTCTTACAGATATGGTAGAGATAATTGGCGGAATGATGAAAGCCGCGGGCGTTTCCGAGAAAGAACTCGAAGAAAAAGGCGAGATACGGACGGATTTCGGTCAGACTTTGTCCTGGAAATATTTGTGCTTCGCGCGCAAAAATCCCGTCTGCAAAATCGGCTCCGACACACGTATTCTTTGTGCGGAAAACGATGAAGTCGTTCCGCATTTTACCGTTAAAAACTTTGCGAAAAAATACGGTTGCGACCTTGACGTTTACGAAAACGGCGAACATTTTTTCCATACGGAAACGCAGGTCGCATATATGCGCAAGTGGGAAAACGTTGCTCTTTACGGAATGAATCTCGACGAAATTCACACGACAGAAGCCGGAAAAATAAGAATATGCCGTAATCTCGGAATAGATAGCGATCCCGTCGAATATTGCAAAAAGATAATCGCTTCCGGAAATTGCAAGAGAGAGCGTAAAGGAAAAAACGTATATTTTACGACGAATAAAGCGGAAATAACTTTGAACGCATCCGCGAAATCGATCGTTACCGCGCATAAAATTACCGCGCTCAAAGTTAAAAAATAGATCGGAAAAAATAACAAAAAGAAGGTTATTATGAAAGAAACGAAAACTTTAAAGATCATTCAGGTTCTCAACAAAATCGGAAAAATTCTGAACATAGTCGTTTACGTCTGCTGCATAGTCGGCGTTTGCGGCTGTCTTGTCGGAATCGCGTCGCTTGCTCTCGGCATTGCCGGG
This sequence comes from uncultured Clostridia bacterium, assembly GCA_934249215.1. Lineage (GTDB taxonomy): Bacteria > Bacillota > Clostridia > Christensenellales > Borkfalkiaceae > HGM11416. The sequence continues at coordinate 3,148 of CAKQKN010000031.1, read as the reverse complement.
ATCAAGATAAGCGGGAAGACGCTCGAGGTCATTCTCATCGAGAACGGCACGTCAAAAAACGAACTGTACGCAATCATGCTCGCCGCGATTTTCTTGTGCGTCGGCGAGGGGATAATCGCGAAATTCGCTCGGCGCTATTTCGAGCATGAGCTTCGCGACGGAACGCCGTTCACTTTCAAAGGCGCCGACGAGCTGTTCAGGCTCGGCATAACCGAAATTTGCGTTTCGCTCGGCACGATCATTCTCGCCGCGATAACGGTCGCCGTTTTCGAATCGACCGGCACGCCCGTAAAATACGATTTCGGCAATTACTCTGCCGTTTCGACGGGGATCGCGTGTCTGCTCGTGTCGCTCGTATACAAACATGGCGCAGAAGTAGCGCAAATTGCCGCAAGCAACTCGCAAGACGGTGAAAGCGCCGACAAAGAATCGGCTTCGAAATAATATTAACGATATGCGCACTTGGAACAATATGAGGAAAAACAAATCAAAGAAATCGCCAAATACAACTACGATTTATAAGGTTTTTCAACCCCAAAATAACCCCAAATTCCGCAAAAAAACTGTACCCTGTAAAAAATGAAATACAAAAAAAGCACCGCTTTCTAACGTTTTAAGCCCAAAACAATAGAAAACAGTGCGTAAATGGCTGGGGTGGAGAGATTTGAACTCCCGGATGACGGAGTCAGAGTCCGTAGCCTTACCGCTTGGCGACACCCCAAAGCATCACAACATTCTTCAGTATATCAAATCGCTTCGATATTAGCAACTGTTTGAAGTTAATTTTTTGAAATTCGGAATAATTTTTTGTTTTACGTCACTTATTGAAATGTGGCTCAATGTCAAATGTTGGTTTCACCCCAACATTTGACATTGAGCCCGTTTTTAAAACGGATTCAGCCTTTATGCGCTTCTTTATACTCCATAAGAGCCGTAGCAAGCTGATCGGGGCAAGAAGTATTGCCTTTGCATTTGATACCCTTGAGGGTAGAGATAACTTCGTCTATATTTTTATTATTGACGAGTTTAGCGATTCCCTGAAGGTTTCCGCTGCAACCGCCGATGAATTTGACGTTGCAGACTTTATTGTCAACGATATCGAAAAGTATCTGACGCGAACAAGTGCCCTTGGTACTGTAGGTGTTCATTTTTTTCCTCCTTTATTCAACGAGATTATCGTAAAGCAGGTCGAGTATGAGCATGCCTTTTTCTTCCCAGCGCTTGTAAATGTTTTTTGCCGACAGTCTGCTCGGTACGTTCATCTTCAGCTCGAGTACGGGATGCGAGGGCTCGACGATTTTAAGGTTAACGGTATATGTACCATCCTTATTCATATAGTAATCCGCGATAAATTCTTGTTTTTTCTTGTAATTTGAGCTGTTTGTCTTGATAAACCGCGAAATGCTTTCACGCAAAGACGACGGAATCTGAACGAAGAAATCGGCAAGACAAACTCTGCCGTCGGGCGTAATGCTATAAAGCGTTTCACCGCCGACGGGAGTGAGTTTATAGATGAAGCCGTGATCGACCAATTGACTGATCATCGGTTTGCAATCCATATATGCGATCCAATTGTTTGACGAACAGCAGATGTCCAGCAGTGTGTTTTCCGTGAGCGGACATTCCATCTTGTCAAAGACGAACAGCAGTATTAACTTGTTAAGAAGTGCGTCGCCTCTGACTTGCATGTCAAGAAATCCTCCGCCTTTGTAAAATGGAAAACATTAAGCGGCGAATTGTTTAAGCTCTTCGATAAGCTTGTCGCATTCTGCCTTATTTTTTTCCTCGGCATGGATTTCGACGTCGATGGGTTTGGACAGATCCAGACTGAATATACCGAGAATCGATTTTGCGTCGACGACGTAGCGGTCGCTTCTCAAATCGATTTCAAAGGAATAATTCTGAACGATCGACACGAATTTCTTCACCTGAGATGCCATTTGTAACGAGATTCTGACTGATTTCATAATAAACCTCCTTTTCGTATTGAAATTATTATATACGATAACCGAAAAAAAATCAATAGTTTTGACGAGAGATTTTTCTATCGCACCGAAATATTTTTGCGGCAGAATTTCGCGGCGCCGCGCGTTCGGAATAATCTCGACCGCGGTTTAAACTCCGACTTGTCGCAAAATCGCCCGAGCGGACGGAGTTTTTGCGCCCGCAAACGGTATCGCCCGCATGGACGGAGTTTTTCGCGCCCGCAAACGGTTGACTTAAACGCCGATTACATGTAAAATATATTTTGCAGGTGCCGCCGAAAGTTTTGTCGGGCGGGCTGTCATAAACGAAAACTCGATTAAATCCGTCCGCTTGAATTATGAATACGGGCAGAGCAATACGGGGCAATATATGAAAGAAAAAAAATATGAAAATTATCTGATAAGCGGATTGGACGGCGGAAGTTTTTTCAGCGCGGCTATTCTCGTAAATCTTCTTTTTACTCTCGTCGTTTCGCTGATATTGACTCTCGGCGGGGCGGCGGACAAAAATTTTACGTCGAGTTACGATTACACATATATGTGTTATCTCATCTCGCCCGCGGCGATTCTCGTCACCTTGGTTTACGCGAAGATCAAATGTAAACTGAACGTCCGCGCGGCTTGCGGTTTCAACTCGTTCGACAAGAAGTTTCTTTTAATCACGGCGCTTTTGTTCGGCGGGTGCGTACTGGGGCTGTCGGGTGTGAACGAATTGTTCGTCGGCGCGCTCGATAGGCTCGTCGGTTACGAAGCCCCGACTCCGAACATTCCGGACAGCGGGGCGGGGTACTTCCTTTTATCGACTCTCGTCATCTGCGTTTTACCCGCATTTTTCGAAGAAACTCTTTTCAGAGGGCTCATATTAAACGGCGCCAAAAGGCTCGGCGACGCCTTCGCCGCACTCACGACCGGGCTTCTGTTTTGCCTTTTCCACCGCAGTCCTAACCAAACGCCGTATCAATTCATTCTCGGCGCGATTTTCGGACTTCTCGCCGTCAGGAGCGGATCTATTCTGCCGTCGATGATATTTCATTTTTTGAATAATTTTTACATTATCGTGTGCTACTACATATGGGGCGCAAACGTCAAAATCCCCGTTGCGATAAATGTCGTAATGATCGTCGCGGGGTTTGCGTTGCTTGCGGCGGGGCTGTATCTTCTCA
>CAKQKN010000030.1 GCA_934249215.1 uncultured Clostridia bacterium | reverse complement strand
TTTTGCGCAAATTAAATCGTCAACATTTCCGCTCGCCGATTTTTTTCTCTGCCGTGAACCTTTTCCGTCAGCCTTTTTTCACTGCCGTAAACTTTTGCGTCAACCGCCGATTTTTTTGCACAACTGTTTTTTCCCCGGCGATAAACGACCTTTACGAAAAGCCGTCAGCGAGCTTTGAACACGCGGGTGATTTCGTCGATGAACGCATCCGTTTTCATCTCGCACGAAAGCATACAGCCTTCCTTTTTAAGCGCGTTTTCGAGCCGCGCGACGAGCGGAAGTTCCAACCCTCGCGTATTCTCGGGGTCGGCGAAAACTTTTTCGGGCGTGTCGGAAACGAGTAGTTTCCCTTTTTGAAAAACGGCAATGCGCGAGCAATTTTCGCATACCTCGTCCATATCGTGCGAAACGACGATTATCGTGCGCGTCGGCGAGGAAAGCGAATGAAGAAGTTCCATCAGCATTTTTTTGCCGAGCGGATCGAGCCCCGCCACCGGCTCGTCGAGAACGAGAACGTCGGGTTCCGTCGCAAGAACGCCTGCAATCGCCACCCGTCTTTTCTGCCCGCCCGAAAGATCGAAGGGCGATTTATCCCTTATCGCGCGGTAATCGAGCCCGACCGCGGTCAGCGCGGAATACACCCTCGATTCCGCTTCGTTTTCGGGAATTCCCGGGAAAAAATTGTTCACGCCGAAAACGACGTCCTTATAAACGCTCTCGGCAAACAACTGATATTCGGGATACTGAAAGACCATCCCCACGCGGCTGCGAAGTTTTCCGAGCTGCTTCTTATACCCTTTGCACTTCGGATCGAGATCGAAGTCCCCCACGCGCAGTTTTCCTTCCTGAACGGGGATAAGCGCGTTGAGATGCTGAATAAACGTAGATTTTCCGCTGCCCGTGCAACCGATTATCCCGAAAAATTCCCCCTCTTCCACGGTAAGATCAAGATCTTTGAGCGCATAAACTTTGCGCTTCGATTTCGGGTCGTAAGAAAAACTCAACCCTTCCGATACGATTCGCATAATCTCACCTCGAGTTCCTCGCCCGTCAGAACGACGTCGCCGGAAAGTATTCCGCGTTCTTTCAGCCGATTGAAAATATACGTCGCGCGCGGCAGACAAAGCCCGCACTTTTCAAGGTCTTTTTCACGGGAAAAAACTTCCCTCGGCGTTCCCGAAAAAGCGACTTTTCCGCCATCCATGACGATTATTCTGTCTGCATCTACCGCTTCTTCCATATAATGAGTGACGGTGATCACCGTCATCCCCTGCTCTTTGTTAAGCTTTTTCACGACGTCCACAACCTCTTTCCTTCCCGCGGGGTCGAGCATCGAAGTCGCCTCGTCGAGAATGAGAATATCCGGTTTTATGGCAAGAACGCCGGCGATCGCCACCCTTTGCTTCTGTCCGCCCGAAAGATCGGACGAGGGTCTGTCGCGAAAATCCGAAACGCCCGCCGCGTCGAGCGCGAATTCGATTCTTCTGCCGATTTCCTCGCGGTCCACGCCGAGATTTTCGGGTCCGAACACGACGTCGTCCTCGACTATCGTCGCCACCATCTGGTTGTCGGGGTTCTGAAAAACCATTCCGACCTTGCTTCTCACGGTAAAAATATCGGCGGCGGACGAAGTGTCCGTTCCGTCGACGTAAACCTTGCCTGTGTCCGGCATGATCAGCCCGTCTATGAGCTTAGCCGTCGTGCTTTTTCCGCTCCCGTTCCGACCGAGAACGGCAACGTATTCCCCCTTTTCGATTTCGAACGAAAGACCTTTCACGATCCTTTCGCCCGAATCGTAAGAGAAACTTACGTCGTCGAATCTTACTGCCTGCATATCGTCTTTTTAATCCTTATATCAGTATATATACGCGCCCTCTCCGTTTGCCGCGCGAAACGATCTGTGCGAAACTTAGCCGCGCGAAAAAAGCAACCGCGATTTTTCGTTCAGCAAAAATAATCCACCGAATGCCTTGATTCGCGAATGCTCTTGCAGAGGGCGGAAACCTCGAGATGAAGCGGGTGATTCTTATATTCTTTGAGCCCTTCCGCATCCTCGAACTCGGCGATAAGCACCGCGTCGCAATCGCAGTCCGTAAACTCGCTTTCGCCGATTTCCATCGACTTCAGACTGTCGATTTTCCCGTAAAGCGATCTGAGCCCGTCGAGAAACAGTTTTGCGGTTTCTTCCGTATCGGGTTTAAATTTCCACATTACTACATGCTTTAACATAATTTTCTCCGTCGATATTTATGTTTATATTTACGATTCGCAACCGATTTCGCGGCTTTTCTTCGTTTTAATTATTCCGATCTCAATGCCTTGACGGGATCGCGACGAGCAGCCATCATCGCGGGAATCATCCCCGCGATCAGCGTTACGAGGATACTCACGCAAACGAGCAAAATCGCATGGAGCGGCGAAAGAACCGCAAGTCTGCCGAGCCCCGTCACGCTCGTAAGCACGGCGTTGAGCGGAATTTGCAAAACGGCGGCAAGCAGCACGCCGAGCACCCCCGAGCATAGCCCGATAATCACCGTTTCCGCATTGAAAACGAGCGTAACGTCCGATTTCCGCGCGCCGACCGAACGAAGAATTCCGATTTCACGCGTACGTTCGATGACCGAAACGTAAGTGATTATCGCAATCATGATCGCCGCAACGAGAAGAGATATCGCCGTGAGCGACAAAAGAATGCCCGTTATCGCGTCGATGAACGTTTTCAATATCTCGATGACGGAAGAAGCGAGATCGGTCACGTAAATTCGGTCGTTCTCTCCGACGTCCGCAAGATCGTTGTATGCGGCAAGATATTGTTTGAGTTTCAGTTTGCTCTGAAAATCGTTTGCATAAAACTCTATTTTCGTCGGGAGTTCCGCATAACCGAGCGCTTTCAATTGGTTGATTGCATCCACTTCTTTCTCAATATAAGCATTTTTCGCGTCACTCGCCGCCGTCACGCGTCGACATTTCGAAGATTCGCTTTCATCCGAGAGTTTTTCGATCTCCGCAAGTTGAGCTTTCACGACGGTCGATTCCGCGTTCTGCTCGTTGATATATTCGGTAAGTTCGGGCGTGTATCCGATCGGATAGAACCCCATCGAGCCCGTGGTCGTCTGCTCGTTAAGGCGAAGTATTCCGACGATTTTCAGGTCGAGCGTGTTGCCCGCGCCTTCTGCGCCGTCGTAACAATTCGGCAAAGTCGTCAACCCGAGAGTTTTTAACGTGTTGTTAAGTTTGTCCGACCACTGCTTATACTGGCGGGCATACTCGTCGGGGTTTTCGTTTTTGAGGTTTTCGTTGACGAAAAACTTGTGAATGACGCGCGTCATTCCGCTTTCTTCTTTAACCTTATAATAATCGGTGTCGAGATCGACGGAATTTACCCCGTACAACCCGTTATTGAGCGCGAGCGTAAACGCGCCGTATTTACTCGATTCTCCCAAAAAGTCCTCGTATTCATAAGAATTTACGATAAAATCGCCGTTTTCGTCGCGCGCGGTTGCATTCACGTCCATCAAGAACGCGGTCAGCATGGCGTCCGTAATGCGGTTGTTTTTGTCGAGAACGAGAACGAGTTCGTCCTTTTTCTCGGGGTATTTCCCCGCGACGAGATCGTATTGACTTAGCACGAAATCCTTGTCGCCGACGAGTTGTTTGAAGTAATTTCCGACCTTAACTTTCACGTCCTCGACCATCATTTCGCCCGACGGCACGAGTTTGGTAAGTTCCGCACTTTTCAGAACGACTTTACTCTTATACACGGTCATGCCCGTGCCGTAAAAATATCCGACGTCGCGGAGATATTCGGACGGCGCGCTTTTAACGTAATCAACGTATTTTTGCGTGATTTTGTTCTTTATCGTGGCTTCGCGCAACCTCGTCATAAGGTGGCTGACGAAGATTTTGTTTTTCATATTCGGGTCGGAAACGTAATTCGTGCTGTCCGTTATGACGGAAATATACTCCGTCACGTCCGTGGTCGTGCTCGTCGTCACCGTCATCGGATAGGACGAAAGCGTGTCATATTGCACCTTATCCAAAAAAACGTTGAGCCCGTTGAACAGCGCAAGCACCAGCGCAAGCCCGACGATCCCGATCGACGCGGCAAGGGAAGTCAGCGCCGTCCGCGTCTTTTTCGTCATAAGATTTTTGAGGCTGAGAGACAACGCAACTCCGAAAGTCATCGAAGTTTTTTTGCCTTTTACGCCGTCCTTTTCTTTTTCGCTCTTTGCGTCCTTAAAGCTTTTTTCCGACTTTCCGCTCGGCGTTTTATTCGATTTTTTCGGCGAATTTTTGCCGTTAATCGACTTATAGTCGGACTTTTTGCCTAAATCATCATTTTCCGCAAGTCTGAACGGATTACTGTCGGAAACGATTTTTCCGTCCGAAAGTCTTATGATGCGAGTGGAATAACTTGCGGCGAGCGAGTCGTTGTGCGTTACCATAACGACGAGTTTGTCTTTGGAAATTCTCTTCAGAAGTTCCATTATCTGGACGCTGTTTTTGCTGTCGAGCGCGCCCGTCGGCTCGTCGGCAAGAATGACCTCCGGGTCGTTTACGATAGCCCGCGCGATCGCGACCCTTTGCATTTCGCCGCCCGAAAGTTCACTCGGCATTTTCCTTAAATGGTTTGCGAGCCCCACGCTTTCGAGCGCGCTCATCGCCTTTCTTTTACGCGTGGTCGCGTCCACACCCGAAAGCGTCAGCGCAAGTTCGACGTTCTGAAGAACGGACAAATGCATTATGAGGTTATAATTTTGAAAAACGAAACCTATCCTCGAATTTCTGTAAGCGTCCCAATCGCGGTCGGAAAACGCAGATGTCGGCTTATCCGACACTAATAACTCGCCTGAGTCGTACGAGTCCAGCCCGCCGATCACGTTGAGCAAAGTCGTTTTTCCGCACCCGGACGGACCGAGCACGCTCACGAATTCGCTTTTCCGAAAAGCGACGGAAACGCCGTCGAGCGCCGTTACGCTGACCGATTCTTTCGTTTGATAAATTTTTGTTATCGACTTTAATTCTATCATCTGTTCTCCGTATTTAGGCGCCTCGGCGTTTCGGACGGTTGTTTCCCGTTTTCCTGCGAGTATGCAAGCATAAGATTCAAGCCCTTGCGTATTTTAACAGAATTTTGCGTAGACTTTCTTTTCGAGTTTCAAAACGAGTTCGAGATAAAGCGCGCCGAGTTGATCGGCAAGCGGCGACTGAAGAAGATTCCGACTTTTCAACACTTCGCTTTCGTTAAGCACCATATCCGCATATTCGAAATACAGTCTTTCGCGCTCGCAAAAAAGCCTTCCGACCGTTTCTTCGACCGAATTTTCGCCCGCAAAAAGCGGACGCTCGTCCGTTTCGTTGCAAAGCCTTCGGCAAATGGTTTCTTCGTCGCAATTAAGATATATGACGAGCCCGCTTTTTTTCAGCGCCTTCATCGCCTCGGGAAGCGTTACCGTACCGCCGCCCGTCGCTATCACCGCGCCCTCCAAAGCCGACGCGTCAACCGCCTCTTTCAGTTCGAGCTCTCTGAAAAGTTTCTCGCCGCCGACGGCGAAAATCGTGGGAATGCTCCCGCCGTATTTTTTGCAAATCTCCTCGTCGAGGTCGATTATCGGCATATTCAGAAGTTCGGAACAATACTTTGCGAACGTGCTTTTACCGCTCCCGCTCATTCCGATAAATACAATGTTCATTCTTCTTGATCAGGCGAAGTTTTGCCGCTCCGCGTCGGGTAATTTAAAAGACAATCGGTCTTTATTCGGGGAATTTTACGAATTAAAAAATGTACGATTACAGAAGAAAACTTTCGACCGCAAGGATATACCCTTTTTCGCCGAAACCGATTACCGAGCCGCAACACACGTCCGCAATCACGCTTTTCTGGCGGAATTCTTCGCGGGCGAAGAGGTTCGAAAGATGCACCTCGACCGTCTTTTTGCCGCTTCCCTTGATCGCGTCGCGGATGGCAATGCTGTAATGAGTGTAAGCCCCGGCGTTTAAAACGATTCCGTCCGCGTCCGTTTTCTGTATCGCTTCGCAGATTTCGCCCTCGACGTTGCTTTGATAAAACTCCGTTTCAACTCCGCGCTCGTCGCAATATTTTTTTACGTCGGCGTTTATCTCGTCGAGCGTGCGCGTGCCGTAAATCGCCGGTTCGCGCTTGCCGAGCATATTGAGATTAACTCCGTTGATTACGATAATTTTCATTTTTTCTCCTGCGTTTTTCGTCTTTTTATCGGTTTTCGGTCAAAATCGACGGAAATTCACCGTATAATCTTTCAAATTCGTCGAAAGTCGGCGACACGCCGCTGACGAGCGCGTCGGCAAAATAACTTTGTGCGAAAAGCATTTCTTTTCCGTCCGTAAATGCGATTTTTTTCTCTTCCGCCTTTTTTAAAAATGCGGTTTTTTTGCCGTAATTTATATCGACCGCAAATTTTGCGGCGGCAAAAATTCCTTCATTTGCTGGGAGTTCGTCCTTGACCGAGGTCGCGTTTACGACGATTTCGCAAGGTTCGCCCGCATATACGGCGAGCGAGCGGCGTATCGTGCCAACGAATTCGTTCGACTCTCGTTTTTTGACGTCGCCCTCTCGGTTTTTGACTTTTTCTTTCGAATTTTCGTCGATTTCGTCGCTTTTTTCGTGTTTTTCGCTACATTCGACTTTTCCGCCCGAAAGACCGAAAAAACCGTTGACTTTTTCGACAAAACGCTCGGCTTTCGAAGTCGTGCGGTTCTGAACGAACACTTTCGCACCCGCCCGAGCAAGCGCCAAAGCAACGCTTCGTCCGGCGCCGCCCGCCCCGCACACGAGGACGTTTTTGTCCTTTACGTTAACGCCGTGAAGCAGAAGAGAAAACAACAAGCCGTCGCCGTCGAACGTATACCCTTCTCCGTCGGTAACGAAATTGACGGAATCGGATAAAGTCGCATCGACGCTTTTGTTTTTTATCAGATCGCACACCGTCTTTTTATACGGAATCGTGGCGTTAATCGACTTATAGGCGGGGTTTTGTATAATTTTTACGGCAGCAGATTCGTCAACCGATTTGAGTTCGTAAGAGTAATTTTTGACGACGCCGAGTTTTTCGAGAAAATAGTTATGTATGATTGCCGACGGCGATTTTTCCACGTTCGAGCCGATAAGACAGGCGTTGAATGCGAAAACGCTTTCGAAAAAGCCGGGAAAAGACTTGTTTACGCTTTCGGGATTTAAAATCGTACCGCCCGCACCCGCTCTCATCGCGACGAACGCAGTCATCGTAAGTCGGTGATCGTTACTCGAATATGTAAACGGCGCGGGATCGAGCCCGCCGTCGACCACGAGATCGTTTCCGACCTCCCGAGCCGAGCCGCCCGCCCGATTTATAAGATCGACCGTTCCAAGCAATCTGTCGCTTTCTTTGACGCGAAGTTCCGCCGCCGAACGAAAGGTCGCGCCGCTATTAAACGCGCCTATAAGTCCGATAACGGGCAATTCGTCTATCATGGAAGGAATTCCTTCCGCATTTACGAAAATATGCGCAAGTTCGCTTTTTTCCGCAATCACGTCGGCGCAAGGCTCGCCGCACCTGACGGTTCGGTTCAAGAACGATATTTTCGCGCCACAGTCTTTCAGTTTGTATAAATATCCCGCGCGTTTTTCGGACACGTTTATGCCGCACACTTTCACTTTCCCTTTGAGAATGCCGAGCGCAACGAAATACGCCGCGGCGGAAGGATCGCGCGGAATATCGACCGAAGCCGCTCTTACGGGCGACGGATAAACGGTGATTTTTTTATTTTCGACTTCGGTTTTCACGCCGAAAAGCGGAAGCATTTTTTCGGTATGCTCGCGAGTCGGGTTCTTTTCGACGACGACCGTTTTCACTTTTGCCGTAGTTCCGGACAGCAAAACCGCGGACTTTACCTGCGCGCTGTCGATCGGCATTTCGTAAACGAACTCGTTAAGCTCAGACGGGGAAATTTTAAGCGGCAATCTGCCGTCCGTCGATTGAATTTTTGCACCGCGAGCCGTCAAAGGTTCGATTATCCGACCTATAGGTCTGTTTTTCAGTTCATCGTCGCAGCCTATCACGGCGTTTATTCCGAGCCCCGAAAGGAGCCCGCAAAGAAGCCGCAGAACCGTTCCGCTGCGCCCGCAGTCGAACGTTTCGCCGTCCTTGAACTTAGTCGCGCCGTCGATTTCGATCGAACCTTTAAAAAAGCGGACCTTTGCGCCGAGTTTTTCCGCGCAGGCAATTGCGGCGCGGGTGTCCTCGCAATCGAGCGGGTTACGTATGACCGTTTTCCCCTCTGCGATCGCCGCGATAAGAATCGCCCTTATCGTTATCGACTTATCGGAGCAGACCGTATATCGCGCGCACAGATTTTCGATTTTTTCGACGGTAATTTGATTATCGATCATTGATTCAGTCCGTTTTTTATAAAAACATTGAAGCGCGCTTAACGCTCGTTATAGCGCGCCGCAATCGAAGAAAGATTGTCGCAGCCGAAATCTTTCGTTATAAGGTCGCAAAGAGTTATCGCGAGCCGCGCCCTTAAGATGGGGCACAGCGCAAAAACGGCGGTGACGTCCGCCCTTTCCTTTGCGGAGAGAACGGGGTTGCCGAAAACGTCGGAAGAAGGAACGCCCTTTTTCGAAGTCGGCAACGGCTTGACGGCAACGGTGATTTTTATTTCGGCGCCGTTCGTCATTCCGCCGTCGATTCCGCCGCTTCTGCTCGTTTTGACGCGTTTTCCGTTTTCGTCAAATTGCAGCTCGTCGGAATATTCGCTCCCGTATAGCCCCAGAGAAAAAGAAATATCGCCGAAACGAACGCCTTTTACCGCCTGAATCGAGAATAAATCGCGGGCTATAGCACCGCTAACGCGACTTTCGGCGGTGTATGAACCGACGCCCGCCTTAATGCCGCAAACGCGAAGTTCGACGATTCCGCCGACCGTATCGCCGTTTTTTGCGACGGTGTCCGTTTCCTCTTTGAACGACTTTGCCGCCGAACCCGACGGAGTGAAAAACGGAGCGCGGATATCTTTCAACGCGTCGGACGAATAATCGCTTTCGTCGCCCGTTTTCCCGACGGCGCGCACGAACGCGGCAACGGAAATCCCGAGCCCGTCGAGCATCGAAAGAGCAATTCTTCCCGCGGCGACGTCTATGCAAGTGTTCCTTGCGGAAGAGCCCTCGGCCACCGCGCGCGCATCCTCAAAACCGAACCTTACGATTCCCGGAAGATCCGCATGTCCCGGTCTGAGTTTCGTGAGCGGCGGCAATGCTCCGTCGGCGCATTTGTCGGACGGTTCATCTCCCGAAGAAACTGTGCGGACGTCGTTTTTTATCGACAACGCGACGTCGTTTCCGTTCGTCTTTCCGTCGAAAAGTCCGCTTATAAATCCGATAACGTCACTTTCGGCGAGTTGACGACTGCTTCTTCCGTAAGCAAAATTCCGCTCTTTCAAGTCGGCGTTTATCTTTTCTTTATCGACAGGGATACCCGCAGGCACGCCGACGAGGATACCCGTCATCGCTTCACCGTGCGACTCCCCCGCTTTTATAAGTTTCATATCTATATTCCAATCTTTAAATAAACTTGCGCTTTTTTAATTCGGCTTTGATTTCGGGCATTTTCGCTTTCGCAGTTTCATAG
>CAKQKN010000029.1 GCA_934249215.1 uncultured Clostridia bacterium | reverse complement strand
CATCGACTGCGTGGGCATCTGCGGAAAACTTTCGATCTGCACGGCTCCCGACCTTATGGGCATAGATCCCGAAACCGTCCCGCCACGCAACCGCAAAAAAATTCAGGGCATGCTCACCGACATGCGCGAGATTTGCGACAGCGCGGCGGATTGTCCCGAAGCATGGATCGCAAACGCGACCGCAGTCAAACTTTTCGCCGAAGAACAAGGGGTCTACACCCGCAAAATCAACTGGACGAAAAAGCCGAACGGCGACCTCGTTTATCAGCTTTCTTGCGGCGACCGCATAGGGATAAAGGCAATCGACGAACTCGCCAAAACCTGCGTTATGCGCTACCGCTACGACGAAAAAGCCGATCGATTCGTATATGAGGAAAGCCCGCGCACCGATCTTCAGGACGCGCTCGACTGCGCTTACAAAATTTTCGAAAAAGAATACGCGGACGAGCGGAGATTCTGGGATCTCACCGAATACTACGGCTGGCAGTTCGAAAAAGCCACGCAAAAACAACTCGATTACATCAAAAAGGTGCTTTCCGAAGAAGATTTTTCGGCGATCGACGTTCAAAAACTCACGAAAGGCGACGCCGTTCAGATCATAAACGCCGTTTCCGTAAGGCGACTTTCCCCGTCGGACTTAAGGCGTATGCACGCCCGTTCGGCTCGCGAAAAAGAAGAACGCGAAAAAATCGCAAAGACGCTCAGAACGCTCAAAATCCGAAAGATCATGTCGGGAAAATATTCTTCCAAATACTACGCCATACAGCACCCCACCGACCTTATTATAACCAACGACTGGCAGACCGCCTCGAACATAATCGCGGAGCTTAACGCCACGGGTATCGAGTGCAGATTCAAGAGTTTTACCTCGATAAAACAAGCGGAAGAATATCTCCGTACCCCGCAAAAATAACTGCCGATAACCCCACCTATAAGTCCGTTATCGCACATTTACCCTCAAAAACGCAGTAAAACCGCCGCAAAAAACTTGCGGCGGTTTAAATTTGTCGATAATCGACCTATAGCCAAACTTTTCAGCCGAGCACTCCGTCAACTGTTCGGAAACAACGGCAGTTCAAAGAACCCCGAGCACACCTCGTTAGAATACTCCTGGCAAGGCGGAATCGTCGCATATCCGTACGACGGAATGAGAAGTTCCACGTCCATCACCATCTTCAGAATAACGGTAACGCAGCACGATACGGTGAACGTCGCGTCGGTGATATTGAACACGCCTTCGGGCGCTACGATCGAAACAACCGCTTCCACGTTATAAGGAATAATCGACGGTTCGGGCACGAACAAAATCACATCGCCCGTAAGGGTGGTGCTGCTGAGCGCTCGCCCCTCCACACCATTCGCGTCGGTATAAATTACTTCCATAGGAACGGTCAAAGTAACCTGAACTCTTGCGAAGTTCGGGCGATCGGTCAGACGATCGATCTGCACGTCAGTAACCGTTGCTTTCGTGGTCGTACTTTTTGCCGACAAAAAGGTAAGAGGATATGTAGGCGAAGCGGGATTGAAATCGGTCAGATTCAGCACGATGCCGTCCTCTTGAGTCTGCTTTATACACGCATCGAACACCTTTTTGGTTTGTATGCATACCTTTTCGCAAAGACCGTTGAGCGGATTGCCCGTCAATTGACAAGGACAGCGATCGGATTGAAAATTAGAAAAAAACGACATTTTTTACCTCCGACATATATGCCTTCACTTTAATATATGCAGCCGATGTTAATAAAATTGTCATCTCCCGAAAAAAAAATCCCCGCAATTACGCAAAAAGCATAACGCAAAAACGTTAAATTGTAAATAAAAATCATAAAAGTCCCCTCTCCGAACGTCACGACATGCCCTATATCTGCACCGCATCGAAGCCTGTCGGTTATACGAAAAATCGGGCACAGTCAAAGCCGTCCCCGATTTCCGTTATTAAATTGTCGCGTCCGCAACGGGCTTCTGTTTTCGGTCAAAACAATCGACCGATAAATTGACAGTATGCATCCCGTGCGAAATCGCCGTTACAGATCATCCACGTCCTGAACGGGATCTTCATACAGTCCGAGCAAATAATTGCCCGTCCAACTCCCCTCGGGATCAAACGACGACTGCATTTTTTTACCGACAGTTTTTCCTTTTTTGCCCTTAACGGACGTTTTAGAACTTTTTCTGCCCATTATTTGCAATTCTTGGTGGTCTTGCCGCCGCAGTTACTCGTTTTGTCTTTACCGCAACCGCGAGTCGTGGTTTTTTGAGTGTTTTTCGTTTTCATTGTTTTCCCTCCTTGCGATAGTATTATGTAACGATACGCGAAAATCTATGCATAGGGATTCCATTCGTCATCACAAAAAGAATTTTTTCAAAGTCCCGCGCCGCACTCGTCGCATTCTCTAACTTCAGTCTACGCTGACCGCCCCGCGCCGCACTCGTCATATTTTCTCTCTCGTCATCCCGAGCCTCGCCTCCTTGCCCCACTTCCGAGGGATCCAGGCACGAAGGGCCGCACAGTTAACAAAATCTATCTTCTAAAAGTGCGGGGCTTACGCCCCTAGATGTTTCGACTGCACTTCGCTCCGCTCAACATGACAAAAGAGAAAAATCGCCATCTCAACCACTTCTTGACTCTTCCAACTCGTCATCCCGAGCCTCGCCTCCTTGCCCCACTTCCGAGGAATCCGGGCGCCCCGCGCCGCACTCGTCGCATTCTCTAACTTCATTCTACGCTGACCGCCCCGCACCGCACCCAAAACCCAATCCGACTTAAAAAAAACGCGAAGCAATGCCCCGCGTAGATAAATTCAACCAAAAACGCCCTTATTTCTTACCCGTGGAACCGAAGCCGCCCTCGCCGCGCTTCGTTTCGGACATTTCGCCCTCCGTGAACTCGCAGTGCAGAAACGGAGCAATCACGAGTTGAGCGATTCTTTCGCCCGCCGTAACCGTTCGAGCCGCCCCCGAATGATTGAACAAAAACACTTTGATTTCCCCGCGATAGTCGCTGTCGATAACCCCGACCTTATTCGCGGGCGCAAGCCCCTCTTTGCATGCAAGCCCGCTCCTCGCATAAACGAGCCCGACGTACCCCTCGGGAATTTCGATTGCGATCCCGGTCGGTATTCCCGCACTTTCGCCCGAAGCGATCACGACGTCCCCGCCCGCGTTATACAAATCGGCGCCCGCCGCGCCCGCGCTCGCATATTCCGGTATTCTTGCGTTATCGTTTAATCTTTTAATTCTTACCTGCATTTTTCACCGCCAAAGATATTTCTTATTATTAAAGATACTTAGGGATTTCATTCGTCATCCCTAATATAAAAATTTGATTTTTACTTTCTAAAAAAGGTTGTCCGAAGATCGGGCAACCTTTTTCGTTTTTCAT
The DNA here is from genome assembly GCA_934249215.1 of uncultured Clostridia bacterium. Taxonomy (GTDB): domain Bacteria; phylum Bacillota; class Clostridia; order Christensenellales; family Borkfalkiaceae; genus HGM11416. The sequence continues at coordinate 26,384 of CAKQKN010000029.1, read as the reverse complement.
TAAAATCAGTCGTTCGTCGCAGGATCGTCCGCGCTCTCGATGAGATCGGAGTAAGCCTTGCCGAAATACTGCGCTTTCTTGATATATTCGTTGACCATTCTGTTCGAAATCTTCGTGATATAATCGCTCAGAATAGCGTCGATCTTGATATCCTTATAGCCGTCCTCGGAGTTAATCGCGTCGAAGATCGCGTTGAGCTTCGCATCGTCGATTTTGCCGTTCGCGTCGAACACGTCGTCCGCTTCGATAACTTTCGTGCAGAGAATCACGTGATAACCGAACTCGGTTGCAACGATCGTGTAGTATCCGACGCCTTTGGAAACGACGGCAGCCGCGGCTTCCGCGAATTCCTTGACGTATTTACCGGAAGAAGTATACGGCGAATAGAGATAACCGAAGTCTTTTCCGAGGCAACCGGGATCGGTGCTGAACGCGTAAATAAGGTCGTCAAAAGCCTTTCTTTCCGCGGAATCGTTTGTGAAGTTTTCGATATGAGCGGTAACTTCGCTTCCCGAAGTAAACTTCGTGAGATCGGTTATTCCCGCAAGTTTGAGGTATTCGTTTTCGAACGTACCGTAAGTAATGGTATCGGCAAAAACGTTTTTGAAAGAATAGCTAGTGGTCGTAACGCCGGAAGAATCCTTTGCGTCGTCGAACTTGCGCGAAAGAATCGCTTCGCCGAGATAGGACGAAAGTTTCGTATAAGCGGCGCTGTCTTTTTCGCTCACGAGATATTTATCCTCGAACGTGAACTTCGCCCCGTCAAGCGTTCCGTAGCTCGACTGAACCCACGTGGTACGCTGATCTTTCGCATAAAGCTGTTCGAGCATCTTTGCGCGATTTTCGTTTTGCTTTTCGACGGTCAGCCCGGCTTTGCCGTTCATATCCTTAAGCGCGTTCTTCTGCTCGTCGCTGAAACCGATAAGCAGGTTAAGCACGTAGCCGTAACCGCCGTAAGGATTGCAATAAACTCCCTTTTCTTCGGTAGCCGCGTCGAGTGCGGTTTCATAAGCGCCGTAATTGCTGCTGTAGTTTGCGTACTGTGCGCGATACTCCGCTTTGAACTGCTCTTTGAGCGCGTCGAGCGTAATGTTGTTCTTGGCGTCCGCTTTGAGCGATTCTTCATATTTGGAAACGAGAAGAGATTCATACTGGCTCTTGAGCATATAGTTGAAGTACGAATACTTCGTAATCTCTTCGGTTTTCGCGTGGTTATAACTTTCGGAATTAGCGATAAGACCGTTCTTTTTGAGCTGTTTGATCGCTTTGTTGAGCGCGCTCTTATTGTCCGTTCCGGTAAGATCGAGATCGAAGTTCTTATAAACGTAGCCGTTGAGCGACATTCTGTCCGACCATTCTCCTTTGAGCGATTCCCACTTGCTTTCGTCGCCGAGCGCAGCCGCCGCAACCTTATAATCGTAATCGGTAAGGTCGGTGTCTTTCTTGAGTTCGTACTCGAGCGTCGGGGTATCGTCGTCAACGGTGGGCGCCGTTCTTGCCGAGAACGTTTCGTTCTCTTTTTCGGCGGTATCGTCGGTCGAATCCTTATAGCTTTCCATCAACGAAGTGATGTTTTTAAGAACGTTGTAATGCGCCTGCGCGATTTCATATTCGGAAAGGTAAATTTCCATATAAGACGCGAGAGTCGCATAGTCGCCCGCTTCCGAAGCTTTCTTATATTCCGCTTCGCTGACGCCGGCGTTATAAAGATCTTCCGCGGCATTCACGGTCAGACCTTTTTTCGCAAGGTTCGCTTTCACGGTGTCCGCGAAATATCCCGCGAACTTATCGTCGTCGGACGCGTTTTCGTCGTACGTTTTATCCTTATTCGCGATATAGAAATCGGCAAGACCGATCTTCGCCTGCTGAATCACGACGTTGCTCTGAATCAGATTGTTAAACACGGTCGCATATGCTTTAGACACGGTATAACTTTGACTCGTGACGTACCGGTATCCGTAGCTCAAAAAGCCGGAAACGAGTTCTTTTTTGAGAACGTAATCGGTGTGTATGTCCGCACGCGTATCGCCCTCTTTGCCGTTCCCGATTCCGATGGACGCAACGGCCTGTCCCATGTCGCGGTCGGTATTCGTCGTAACGAGTCCGCAACCCGAAAACGCACCCAGCCCAAGCACAATCGCAACGAATAGCGTGAGCATTCTTGTAAGGATCTTTTTCATAAAATACTCCTGTTGTAACTGCCGAGCGGAAGCCGCCGAACGGTCAAGGACGAAGCTCGTCTTTTCAGAGCGGTCGGTAAACTTCCACGGTTCTTTTTTCTCTTTAGCATTATACTAAAACACAACAGAGAAATCAATCGATTTTAAGCGAAAAATCAATATTATATGATTAAAAAACAAATTCTTTGACGATTTTAGCCGTTCTTGCCGACAAAAATGTCAAATTTTTTACAGTCGATGTCAAATTCCGAGAGTCTTAAAACAGTGACGCAACCACGGGGAAAACGTAAATCACGATCAGAACGATCGCCCCGAGCGCCACCGTCGCAAGCACCGAAAGGCGCCCGATCCTCTCTCTAGCCACCGCGGATTTTTCATAAAGCCGCGTGATTTTTTCGTCTTTTGTCACCGCCGTTCGCAAGCACAGATACAGCGCGAAAACGACGAAACCGATCGTGGTAAGAACCGCGCCGAAAACGAACCCGGGCGGGCAAAAATCAAGTTCGACCCGATTTTGTCCCTTTTCGAGCGGCACGGTCATGAACCCGCCGAAATATCCGACGGAGAGTTTTTTGCCGTTGACTTTCGCGGAAAATCCTTTGTCAAACGGCACCGGAACGAACAAAAAACCGCCGTCCTGCGAGTCGATTTCGCACGAAAAACCGTTCTTTTTTACAATCAAATCCGCGCCTATAAGTCGATTTACGGCACTTTTGAGCAATTCTTCATCGGCGGAGAAAACTCCGAAACTTTTTGCCGAAACGTCCTTTCGGAGGTTCACTGCGACTTTTACCGTGCAATCGGAAAAACTCCCGAGATCTAAGATTCCGTTCGACGATTGAACGGGATATTTCGCCGTGCGCCTGACAACGGAACCGTTTCTGTAGACCGCGATTTCGGACACGGCTTCGTAAGTCGGTTCGCGGAGCGCGTTCGTATATTCGTCGAACAAATCGAAATATAATCTCTTCAGCCCCGAAACGGTAAATTCGTAAGTTATCTTCGCTTGCTTGTCCGCATCGTCAGAGCCTGCCGGTTTATACACGAATCTTCCGTCCGCGGACAGATCTTCCGCCCCCGTCACAAGTGCCGGAGAATATTTTTCGAAAAGCCCCGATTCGCCCGTAAGCGCTTCGAAAAGTTCCTCTTGCATAGCGTATCGCTCGAGCGAAAAATCGGGATTATACGCGGAATTTTTAACGACGAACGCCGACGGAAAAAGGATCCTCGTCTGCGAAACAGAATACGCTCCGCTCGGCGTAACGCAGGCGTTTCCGCCCTTTCCGCGGTAGATCACGTACTTATTTCTGAGGAGCGCGTCCGAAAAAATCGTTCCGCCGTTTCCGTTCACTTCCATCCAATAAGAAGAATAGCCGAGGTATTTTGCGGTCAGCATGTTCACCTTGCCGTTGAGCGAAGTATAATGCGAAATGCCGTTGTACCCCATCGCGCCCGTCATGTTGACTTCGAATATTTTCGAGCCCGTTTTCACCCGATAAAACTCGTCGTCGGATATGAGCCCGTCGAGTTCGGCGATCGTTTCGAGCCGAGTTGAAACGTTGGAATTCTTTCTGCAAGCCACCGCTTCTATCATATAAACATTGCAGGAAAACACCGAATTAAAAATTAAACATAGGGCTATAGCACCGAAAACGACGTTTTCGTGCGTCAGATTAAATTTTCTTGCCGCAAAGAAAGCCCCGCCCGCGGCGAGCGCGAAAAGCGCAAAAATCGTCAAGCCCTTAAACGATATTTCATTCCCCCAAAGGCTTTGAGCGAAGCTCGACAAAGCCCCTTTGTTCGTGCGAAAGAACTCGACGGAAAAGATCGAAAACAAAACGGCCAGCGCGACCGTCAGCACGCCGTAAACGATTTTCGCCGAAAACGAGTACCCCGCAAAAAACTTTTTCGTTCCGCTCAAATTCGCGCTTTCGGACAGATTTTGCGCATTTTCGTGGGATTCAAGTGCATTTTTGCTGAAATTTTGCGCATTTTTGCGGGATTCCGCGCGCAATTTTTCCGCGCCGCTCACCGCAAGATACAGCCCGAACGCAATCACGATGAACCCGTAGCGCGTGGGGAACGACATATAATTGAACGTTTGCCACGCTTTGGCAATCGGCTCGATCGCGACGGGGAAAAGTGTCAGAAGCATAACGACACACTTAAAATCGCGGGAACGTTTGACGCAGAAATAAATTATGAACGGCACGAACGGCGCAAGGCAATAAAACGTCGGAAGCGTCGTGTTTACACTCGGGAAAAAGTTGCTTCCGCGGAGCGTTTCGATTATGCCGGAAGTCCGCATAGAAGCCCGATATTGCATAAAACACGGCAAAATTATCACGCCGGAAAGAAGCGCGGCGACGATCGAACCCGAGATAAAAGAAATGCAAAATTTCCTGCACGACGCGCGGTTATAAAGCGCGTAAACCGACGCATAAAGACAAAGAAAAATCACGACCGGATAAGCCAGATAAAACTGGAAAAGCACGGTCAGAAAAAGCGTTACGATATAAAGCAGATTGCTCCGCCCTTCGGTCATTCGCTCGAGCCCTATGAGAACGAGCGGGAAAAGATAGAACACGTCGAGCCACTGCGCGATCTGATAATACATCATCGCGTAGCCCGAAAACGCGTAAACGACCGACGGAAAAACGACCAAAAAGTAATTATTCGTTCTTCTTTTCAGCAAAAACGAACAAGTCATCGAAGCGGTGATCAGTTTCAGCATTACGATAAGGTTGAACGCCGAACCCGCATCCGCTTTATCGAAAAACGCGATCAGAAAGGTGAACGGGCTTGAAAGATTGAAAAAGAACACGCCGTAAAAATTCATTCCGCCGGAATTCACGTTGCTGAAAAAGAACCCTTGCTTTCCGTCGAGAATATCCTTGAATTCGCAGAGCAAAGGGATGAATTGCTGATCGCCGTCGCACCAGCTTATCGAGAGTTTCCCGAACGGATATACGTCATTTTGCGAAAAAAGCACGGCAAACAGCAAAAAAGTCACCACGCCGGCGGACAAAAACGCATAATCGTACAGTGCCTTGCCGAGCACCCCGAATACTTTTTTGAAGCCACCAATGCCCTTAACGCTTTTAACGCCCGCCGCGGAGCATTCCGTTTGATTGACAATAACCGATTTATCCATTTTCTCTCCGATCATCTTTTCGCATTTTTGAATATCGCGCCCTTATTATATCATTTGTTTGCCCGATTGTAAAATATTGAATGCGGATATACCGGTTTACGCCGTTCTGAACTTGCTTCGACTTCAATCGACGAATCATAGTTGACTGTCGTTTCGGCAAAGCAACGAAAAGGCAAAAAAGAAAAGTCGCGACGCATACCGATTTCGCCAATGCTTCGAAATGTTCTACCTCTGATCAACGTTGAAAAAAAAAGTTGAACATAAAAATAAGAGTGTATTTGCGGAAAAAATAGAAAAATACACACATTCGCTATTTTAAAAAACGCACTTTTAAGATAGAAATGGGTGTATTTAACCAAAATGCCAAATGCAAAGTGTATGTGGTGCCGCTGACCGGGGTCGAACCGGTACGATCGGTGAAGATCGAGGGATTTTAAGTCCCTTGCGTCTGCCTATTCCGCCACAGCGGCAAAAATTTATCGTCGTTTTTCATTATATAATTACGGCGAAAACTTGTCAAGCCATAAACGGCTTTTTCGCAAAAAATAAGATTTTTCAGAGTGCATTCGCCTTATATCGCCCCGATTTCGATCGGTTCTCATCTGCCTATCCCCGTTGTTTGCGGGGTTATTTTTTCCAACTGCCGACGACTTCGGAGTTTAAAAACACTTCGGGTACCTCGCCGATTATGAAATTGTCGTAAACGGGGACTTCGATTTTTTCGTCGTATTCGTTTTTGCCGAGCGGAGTGTATAGCGTGACGTTAGCGTGGATGACGGCGGTGAGCGTGAGGCGGGATTGGTTTATGCCGCATGACTCGAAACTACGCACCATATCGCACTGGACTGACAGCACGGTCACGTATTTTACGCGCACTTTTTTGCCCTGCCCCGCGAGAAGCCTTATGCCCGTGAATACGCCGCACGGCACCGAAAAACCGTCGTTGCACAGCGTTTCGAGCCTGTCGTAGCAATCGGACGCGAGTTTTACGGACAGTACGTTGAGCGCAAGGACGTCCGTATTGACGTATGCGACCTTGCCTGCCGTGTCTTTTTCGATCGTACAGAGCCCGTTGAACTGCCCGCTTTTCGTGCATTCGTCGATCGCGGCGTAACTGCAGTTCGACACGGAAAACGCAAAATATTCGCCGCCGGCGTCAACGATCAGCCTGCTTGCCGACCGCCATACGTAAACGACGAATATCGATAACAAAACGACGAATACTCCGATTCGCTTCACGGTTTTCTTCTTCACACGATATTATATGCGCTGAAAACCCGTTGATTGCACTGTTATTTACGGTTGCGCCGATATTTTACGGTCGCGCCGTTTTTTTTGTGCGTTGCTTTATCGTTATTTTATGACAGAGCCGAGTTTTTCGAAAGCGACGCGGTCGGTTCTGTCGAGCGTCATGGGGGTTACGGAAACGTAGCCGTCGAGAACGGCTTCCGTGTCGTCCTTGGGGGCATCGCGACGGACGTATATGCAACCGCCGCATGCGCGGTAATAGTCGCGCGTTTCTTCGACGAACTCGTCGTGGTAATACTTATCGCCCTGTCGCGTTATTTTTATGCCCTTACTCTTTTCGCAAGGAATATTCACGTTGTATACGTCGGCGTAGTCGAACAGACGATTTTTGCAAAAATAGTCGTAGATTCCGTCAAGTTCGGCGGCGGCAAAATCGAAACCCGCGACGTCGGTCGAAAAAGCGATCGCTTTATGCCCAAGAGCGCGCGCCTCGAAAGCGGCGGCGACCGTTCCCGAATAGATGACGTCCTCGCCCACGTTATAGCCGCGGTTTATCCCGGAGAGAATCAGGTCGTAGTCCTTTTTCAGTCCGATCACGCCGAAACGAACGCAGTCGGCGGGAGTGGAATCGACGGAGTAAGCGAGAATTTCGCCGTCAAAATCGTATTTTTTAACCTCGAACGCCTCGTGAATTTCGATGCCGTGGCTTTTTCCGCTCTGCTGAATCTTGGGGGCGCAGACGACGACTTCGCCGAGTTTTTTCGTCCACGAAACGAGCCTGCGGATGCCTTCGGAATCGATTCCGTCATCGTTGGTGATAAGAATTCTCATAACCAGCCCTCGTGAGTGTTTTTATATTCTTTGAGCAGTTCGTCCGCTTCGGCGACGAGCGCGTTCATTTCCTTTTTGGAGTAGCACGTTGCGCCGGCCGCTTTGGCATGACCGCCACCGTGGAACCGCTCGGCAAGTTTGTTTATGTCGAGAAATCTCGAACGCAGTCTTACGCGGATCGTGCCGTCGTCGTTGTCGATGAACGCCGCCCAGATAAGACTGCCCTTGATACCGTCGATGAACGAAACGGCGTTGCTCGCCTGCTCGTTGGAAAGACCGAGTTTTTGCTTCATCGCTTTGGTGACGTACAGGTACGCGACGCCGTTTTCCGTCATTTTTACCTTGCCGAAAACGTACGCTTCGAACTTATAGTAAGAAAAATCTTCGAGCGTGAGATGAGCGAACAACGATTCGGTGTCGATCCCGACGTCCAGAAGCATGCCCGCAAGGCGCATCGTTTCGCCGCAGACTTCGCTGTATTTGAATCTGCCGGTGTCCGTGACCATCCCCGCGTAAATGCAAGTCGCGGCAAAAGAATTGATCTTCAATTTGTCCTTGTGCGTGGCGTAAAAGTCGGCGATCATCTCGCATGCGGACGAACGCTCGTCCTCCACCCAGCTTATATCGCCGTACGGCGCAATGTCTATGTGATGGTCGATCTTTACGAGTTTTTGCACGAGCGGGTATTTTTTGTTCGAAAGACGATCGACGGAAGCCGTGTCGACGGCGATCCCGAGCGCGTTTGCGTATTCTTCGGCCTCTATCGGCTGATCTTCCTTTCCCAGAAACGCCATATATTCCGAATAATCTTCGTTTATCGTGTAAATGTGCTTTTCGGGGTAAGTCAGGCGCAATATCTCACGCAAGCCGAGAGTCGAGCCTACAGCGTCGCCGTCGGGACGGATATGGCGCATTATTATGATCGTTTCGTGACTTTCGATTTCGTCAAGTATCGTGCGTTTTATCTCTTCGTTCATTTTCTCTCCGTCGGTCGCTTATGCGACTTCTTCCTTTTAAAACTTTCGATTCGAAAAATTCCGTTCGCTTTGATTTTGAGCCGTTTTTCAGTTAAAATCAGCCGCTTATCGGTCGCGTATCAGTCGCGCAGTTTGGGATTGCGCGCGGCGGCAACTTCGTCGGGGCGACCGACTGCGGTCGTTACGGGGGCGCATTTTACCGATTCGGGATCCGTGTATGCGCGGTCGATGATTCCGATGATCGCGGCAGCCGCTTCCTCGAGCGTTTCTTTGGTTTCCGTTTCGGTCGGTTCGAACATAAGCGCTTCGTGGACGATCTGCGGGAAATACATCGTCGGCGGGTGAATGCCGAGGTCTATCATTGCTTTCGCGATATCAAGCGCGGATACGCCCGTTTCGCTCCTGACTTTTTCCATCGAGAGAACAAACTCGTGCATGCAGCGTTCGTTCGGGTTAAGGTCGTATTTTTCGAGAAGTTTTTTGAAGTAGTTCGCGTTGAGAACTGCCGTTTCGGACGCGTTGCGCAAGCCCTCTTCGCCGAGGACGAGAATGTAGGTATACGCCTTTACGAGAACGTTGAAGTTACCGTAGAACGATTTTACTTTGCCGATCGTCTTTTCGGGCTCGACGAGCGAATAGGTCGAAGATTTGTCCTTCATTGCGACGGGGGACGGCAAAAATTCCGCAAGTTCCGCCTTTACGCATACGGGACCGCTGCCGGGACCGCCGCCGCCGTGCGGCGTCGAGAACGTTTTGTGCAGATTGAGATGCACGACGTCGAAGCCCATGTCCGCGGGGCGAGCGACGCCCATTATCGCGTTGAGATTGGCTCCGTCGTAGTACAGCAAACCGCCGCAGTCGTGAACGATGCGCGAAATGCTCAGAATGTTCTTGTCGAACTTGCCGAGTGTGTTCGGGTTGGTCAGCATGAGCGCCGCGGTGTTTTCGTCGCAGACGACTTTGAGAGCTTCGAGATCGACGAGCCCGTCCGCCGTTGACGGTACGTTCACGATTTCCATTCCGCAAAGCGTACTGCTCGCGGGGTTGGTGCCGTGCGCGGAGTCCGGCACGATTATTTTCGTGCGCTTGAAGTCGCCGCGATCGGTGTGGTATTTTCTTATGATTTTAAGACCGGTGAACTCGCCGTGAGCGCCGGCGGCGGGCTGGAGCGAAGCCGCGTCCATTCCCGTTACGTCGCAAAGCGCTTTCTGCAAGCGGCACATAAGTTCGATGCTGCCCTGAACGTCGCGCTTTTTCTGGAGCGGATGCAGCCCCGAAAAGCCCTTGAGCGAGGCTGTTATTTCGTTAACCTTGGGGTTGTATTTCATCGTGCAGGAGCCGAGCGGATAGAACCCGTCGTCTACGCCGAAAGACGCTTTGGAAAGCTCCATATAGTGGCGGACGAGAGTCGTTTCGTCGACTTCGGGAAGTTCGGTTTCCGTTTCGGTGAGAAACTTGCTCTTGAACTCGTACTCGGGGACGTCGCAAGTGGGGATTTGCCAGGATTTTCTGCCTTTTTTGGAAAGTTCGAATACAGTTTTCATTATTTGTTAACCTCCCCGCAGATTTCCGCACATCTGTCCATTTCCTCACGCGTGCACATTTCCGTGGCGCACCAGAGTATTTCGTGAGTGCCTATTTTATAGCCGCCGAGTATGCCGTTCTGCGCAAGCGTGTTCAGCATGGTTTCCGCGGTGCATTTCGAAAGAGTTACGAATTCATTGAAAAACTCGTCCTTATATTTCACGCCGATTCCGGCTTTGGCGAGCGCGAATTGCAGATAGTGCGCGTTTGCGGCGCAAGCTTCGGCAACCTTTTTTATGCCCTCCTTACCCATGAACGACAGATACATTCCCGCAGTCAGCGCGCAATGCGCTTCGTTCGAGCAGATGTTGGACGACGCCTTTTCGCGGCGGATATGCTGTTCGCGAGCCTGAAGAGTGAGAACGTACGCTTTGCGCCCGTCGTGATCGACCGTTTCGCCGACGATTCGCCCGGGGAGTTTGCGCATAAACTGCGTTTTCGTCGCCATAAAGCCGAGATACGCGCCGCCGAACGACAGCGGCAGACCGAGGCACTGCGCTTCGCCTACCACGGCGTCCGCGTCGTATTCGGACGGTTTTTTGAGAAGCCCCAGACTTATCGGGTAAACGCCGACGACGAGCTTTGCGCCTACGGAATGAACGAGGTGAGAAACGGTGTTCATGTCCTCGATCGTGCCGTAAAAATTCGGCTGTTCGATCTAGACGGCGAGGACTTCGTCGTTAAGTTCCTCGTTGAGTTTTTCCATGTTGACGGTTGCGGAGAAAGACTCGATCGTGACGAGTTTTATGCCGCGACCCTCGAAATAAGTCGCCATGACGCGCTTTACGTCCGGCTTTATGAGCGAAGAAACAAGAACTTTATTCTTCTTGCCGTCGGCAAACATAAGACATGCTTCGGCGGCGGCGGTCGCTCCGTCGTAGTGCGAGGCGTTGGACACGTCCATTCCGGTAAGACGGCAGATGAGCGACTGATATTCGTAAATCGACTGGAGAATGCCTTGCGACATTTCCGCCTGATAAGGCGTGTAGGCGGTGACGAATTCGTTGCGGGCGGACAAGTTGCGGACCGCAGCGGGGATATAATGATTGTACGCACCGGCGCCCATAAAAATCGTGTCGTAAACGCGGTTTTTCGCGGCGAGCGCGTTAAGGCGCAGTTCGGCGTCCGCTTCCGACATTCCGCTCTTCATTCCGCAGTCGGGATAACGAATGGACTGCGGCACGTCGTCGTAAAGTTGGGACGGGCTTTTTATGCCGAGCGCGGAAAGCATTTCCTTCACTTCGGTCTGTGTATGCGGCGTATATTTTGACATTTCCGACTCCTTTGCTCGACTCTTAAAGAGTTTTGAGATATGCGGCGTATTCTTTGTCGTTCATAACGACGACGGACGTTCCGTCGGTTTTGACCTTGAAAAGCCAGGAAGCGAGCGCGTCGCGGTTGATCGCCGCGGGATCGTCGTCGAGCGAAGAGTTGACTTCGACTATTTCGCCGCCGACGGGCGAGTTGACGGGTGCGACCGCCTTTACCGATTCGAGTTCGCAGATTTCGTCGCCCGCGTTTATCGTTTTGCCGACTTCGGGAAGTTCGGCGTATACTATATCGCCCATTTCGCTTTGCGCGTAGTCGGTTATTCCGACCGTTACGATTCCGTTTTCTTCGTTCATCCATTCGTGAGTTTTGCTGAATTTCATTTTGTTTACCCTCCGTGTTTTTATATTAAAGTATCGATTTATCGACTTATAGACCGACTTTTTGATTTTTCGGCGTTACGTTTGAGTTTTTGTTGCGTTCTGTTTCGATGTCTATTTCGAGCGTTTGTAAAAAGGCATCGGAACGTAAACCGCTTTGAGAAGTTTGTCCCTTACCTTGACGTAAACGGCGTCGAGATTTTCATATTTCTTTTCGATCCGAGCCATCGCGTATGCGCCGCCGACGGTGGGACATACCCCGCCCGAAGTGGTGAACCCGATCTTGTTGCCCGCCGCGTCGAAAAGTTCCGCGTGTTCGCGGGCGATCCCCTTGTCGACGAGTTTTATGCCGACGCGGGTATACTCGGGAATGGCGTTTTCGGGAAGTTCGCCTATGTAGCCGAGCCCGTGTTTGACGGCAAAGTCAAGCCCGACTTCGTTCAGTTTGTAGTCTTTTGACAGTTCGTGACCGTAAAGCGGCATACAGCTTTCGAAGCGGAGCGTGTCGCGGGCGCCGAGCCCGATCGGCTCCAGTCCGAACTCTTTCCCTGCGTCGAGAATTTGTTCGTAAAGCGAAACGATATCCTCGTTGCGGGCGTAAATTTCATAGCCCGCTTCGCCCGTGTAGCCGGTGGTGGAAACAAGGCATTTTTTGCCGCCTACGACGATTTCGGGAACGAAACGATAGTTTTTGACGGGCAAAACCGACTTATCGCACAGTTTTTCCATTATTTTTTCGGCAAGCGGACCTTGAAGAGCGACTTGCGAAACGAAAGAAGAAACGTTTTCCGCTTTCGCGCCCGCATCGAGATTTTCGGTTACGTGCGCAAAATCCTTGTCAGCGTTGGACGCGTTTACGACGAGAAGATATTTTTCGTCGCAGAACTTATATATCAGAAGATCGTCTACGATCCCGCCGTCGGGATACGTAAGAAGCGCATAGCGGCACTGCCCGCACTGCATATCCGCGACGCGGTTGCTGACGAGCCGCTGAAGGGCTTCGGTCGCGTTTGCCCCCGTGATGAATATTTCGCCCATGTGCGAAACGTCGAACAAGCCCGCTTTTTCGCGGACGACGGCGTGTTCGTGAAGTATTCCGTTGCCGTAACTTACCGGAAGTTCCCACCCGGCAAAACTTACCATTTTTCCGCCGAGTTCGACGTGCTTTTCGTAGAGTGCGGTCCTTTTGTCCATTTCCCTGTTGCTCCCTTTCTTTATTTATGAGTTGCAACCGATCGTATACGCCGCCTTATCCTGCGGTTTATGCGTTATCGGTTATTCTTGCTCGATTAAGTTTTTGAGATCGTAAAAAACTTTTTCGTCGTCCGCGGTAAAATCGGACGGGAATTGAATTTTACTTTTTGAAGTCGCGAGTTCCGGTGCGGATTTCGCTGCGGATTTTGCCGTTTCGGCGGCGCTAAGGTCGCGTCCGACGTTATACGCGGAAAAAAATTCCTCGGCAAAAGCGACGGCGGACGGAAACAATCCGTCGGTGGAAAAGACGACTTTGCTTACTTTTCCGCCCGAACTTTCGACGTGAGCCTTGACTTTTCCCCAGGAAAAATCAGCCGATTTGTCGCACTTGAAATCCCGCCATTTCCCGTATAAATATTCATCCGAGCCGATTTTTTGCGCAAGCGAAAGGACCTCTTCTTCTTTGAAAAAATCGTTTTCGGTCGGCGCGGGGCTTTCGTTCTCGACGGTGCCGGCGCAATTTAAAGCGGAAAAACAGCCGTATTCTTTGCAAAAAGCGGTTTTGAGCGCGTTTTTCAGGGCTTCTGCGGTTATCGTCGGCGCGAGTTCTTTCAGATTTACGACGCGCGCCTTGACGGACGAAACGCCTTTTTTCAGATATTTGGACGGATCGGGCGTGAGATAGGACGAAAGCGCGCCGAAATCGACGTCGATCATCAGCGTTCCGTGGTGCAGTCGATGAGTTTTGCCTTTATAAAACGCGTTGCCGGAAAACTTTCTTCCGCCCGCGGTGATGTCGTTTCTGCCCGTCAGTTCGGCGTTTATGCCGAGCGATTTGAGCGCGTTTACGATGACGGACGATTGACGCTTCACGTCGTAAATTTCCTCCGGCATCACGAAAGAAAAATTGAGATTGCCGAAGTCGTGATACACCGCGCCGCCGCCCGTGCGCCGCCTTGCGATAAACACTCCGGCGTTCGCCGCCGCATCGAGATTACATTCCGAAAAGGGATTCTGATTATAGCCGATGACGATCGTGGGTGCGTTCGTCCAAAGATAGAAATAGCACAGATTCGCGGGAGAATCGGTCATCACCGTTTCCGCGGCAAGATTGCGATACGGGTTGTTTTGCGGCGATTCGATAAGCCGATAGTCGATTTTTTTCATGAGCGCCTTTTCAGTGTTGTCGTCTTTTATATTTTACTATAACGCGGCGGTTTTTGCAATGATTTTCGGCGCGTATTTACAAAGGTTTTCGGATAGGGATAAAAAACGCGGCGAGACCAAGGGTAAAAACAGCGGGAAAAACGCGGCGCAATTTTAAAGCGATAGCGCCCTATTTTTCCAGGTTGCGTTTGTAATGGAAAAGATATTGCTGGAAAAAGCCCGAATCGGAGCCGAAAACCCCGGAAAAATAGGCTGAAATTTTTTCGCGGTTTTTCTCCGTTCCCGAAAAATCCTCGCGATATATCTTTTCGATCCACACGTCGACGGGAAAACTGTCCGTTTTGTAAAAGCCGAAAAGCCTTACGCAATCGGCGACCTTATCGCCTATTCCGCGGACGGACAAAAGCCGCTGTTTGAGCGCGGTTCCGTCGCATTCGGAAAGTTCGGCAATAAGCGACGGGGTTACCTCGTCGGCAAGATCTTTGAAAAATTCCGCGCGATAACCGAGCCCGATCGACTTGTAAAAATCGAGATCGGCGCTTTTTAACGCGGAAAGCGACGGAAAGGCGTTATAATCCGCGCCCGCCGCATGCTTTTTTTCGCCGAGCGCGTCGCACAGTTTGCCTATTATCCCCTTGATTCGCGGAATGTTGTTGTTTTGAGAAATAAGAAACGAAAAAAGCATTTCCGTGGCGTTCTGACGGAGTATTCTGACACCGGCGCCGACGGTAGCCGCTTTTTCAAGTATGGGGAAGCCGCTGTTTTTCGCGCGGGCATTTATCGACGCGTAGTCGGTCGCAAGGTCGAAGTAATTACGGAAATATTCCTCGTCCGAATCCTCGCACGTTATGGTCGTCGTATCGCCGCTCGTCGCGATGACGCACGCTTTGTCGGCAGACAGAACGAGATATCCGTCGCCGAAGGGGGAAAATCGGAATATTTGTCCGCACTCGAGAGTGTCTTTTGCGTTGAAATAACGTGAATTTGTGATGATCGTTTTCATTTTTCTTTCGTTTGGTTATGCGTTGCGTTTATGCGTGGCTGTACCAGCTTAACTTTGTGCCGACAGAAGTCGGAAATCTTTCGGAGTGCGGCGCTTACGCGCCAGGATCCCTCGTAGGTCTGTCAGGTAAGTTAGCTCGGGATGACGTGGTAAAATTGAAACGCAAAATAAATTCCGACCAAAAAAAGGACGGGTAAACAAAAACCGAAAGCGGAGTGCTTTCGGTTTGATCGTTTGAATTATTCGGCGTAAACGCTGACTTGTTTTTTATCTTTGCCGAGGCGCTCGAATCTTACGACGCCGTCCGCAAGTGCGTAAAGCGTATCGTCGCTTCCGATTCCTACGTTCTGTCCGGGATGAATCTTCGTTCCTCTCTGACGAACGAGAATGTTACCGGCGAGAACCGCCTGTCCGTCCGCGCGCTTTGCGCCAAGTCTTTTCGACTGGCTGTCGCGGCCGTTTCTACTGCTACCGACACCTTTCTTATGAGCGAATAAACTAATCAAAAACATTTCTTATTCCTCCTTATAAAGCGGCGATCTCATCGATCCTGACTGCCGTGAACGGCTGTCTGTGTCCGTGTTTTCTTCTTTCGTTCTTTTTGGCTTTGTACTTGTAAACGATAACCTTTTTGGACTTGTCCTGTGCGGTTACCTCACCGATTGCCTTGAAACCCTCGGCGTCCTTTCCGGCCTTGATTCCGGCCTCGTCCGATACGAGAAGCACTTTGAACTCGACCTTTTCGCCGACCTGTTTATCGAGTTTTTCGAACTTGATAACGTCGCCTACTTTTGCGGTGTATTGCTTGCTTCCGTTTTCGATAATTGCATACATACCTACAAAATCCTCCTGTCTAAGCTCGCCGAAACCGAAGGCGGCACTTCCGTGCGCTTGCATGCCCGTTCCGAGCGGTCTTGACTATATTATCAGATAATGAAAAAGATGTCAAACGATTTTGGCGTCGCAAACGAGATTTTCACATTTGATTTTTTGTTTTTGAACCGCGATTTCGGTTTTTCTTTTTTCAGGTTTATGATAAAATCTTCGCATAGAGATTTTCCAAGGGATCTCTATCGATTATTACTTAAACTTGCAGGAGGTAAAAAGTGGCATCAAACGAAGGCAAAAACCTGAAAGCAAAACAGAAAAAGACCGAAATTCCCGTTTCGGGCGAAATCAAAATCAGCAAAAAAACGGCTAAAAAACTCAAAAAATCACCGCTTCTTATATTACTTATCGTATTTTTGGCGGCGGGCGCGGCGCTCGGATATTTCATAACGGACAAAAACGTCGAGTTTTCGCCACTGCTTATGAAAGTGAACGGCGTCGTTTCGGAAGAACGCGACTATGCGGAAGTAGACCTCGCTTCGGTCAAGGAAACGCTTACCGCAGAGAAAGGCGACGGCTTGCCCGTTACGGCGGAAGAAATCGCCGCGGCGGTGGATTTTTACGACGCGGGCGTTTCCGCTTCTTTTTTCGGAACTTCGCTTTCGGACAAGATCACTAAAAAATATCTTTATCGCGCGGATTTGTCCGAGGACGCAAAGGAAGTCGAGAAAATCGATTTCACCGTCGCGGGGGTATATTATATCGAATATAAATGCGATCATTTCGCGTTCGGCAACAAAAAAATCATAAAGACGGTGTTCGTTACGGGGGTGGAAAACGATGGCTAAAAAGAAAATCAACGGATTCGTCGCGTTTCTCGTTTGCATTCTCGCTTTCGCGGTGGGGATGACCGGCGGATTTTTCGTCAAAACGCTCGGACTGCCCGACTATGAAATTCCGCAGACCGTTACCGTTTCGAAGTCGCAAACGGGCGCGATCACCGATCTTAACGTAAAAGAAAAAGACCTTTCAATTCATTTCCTCGAACTCGGAAACAAATATACGGGCGACTGCACGTTCATTAAGTCGGGCGAAACGGAAATTCTCATCGACGCGGGCAGCCGCGCGGACAGCGTTCAGACCATTTACGACTATATTTCGCCGATGATCGACGGCAATCTCGATTACGTTGTCGTAACGCACGCGCACCAGGACCATTACGCGGGGTTCGCCACTTCCGCAAACGTCGAAAGCCTTTTCGATAAGCTGAAAGTGGACAACGTTATCAAATTCGCGCAGACAAACCAGAAAAATACGTCCAATCTTTACAAAAACTTCTTAAGAGAACTCGAAGAAACGAAAGCCAGAAACGGCACGAAAGTTTACAGCGCGCGCGATTGCTACGAAGAGAAAAACGGCGGGGCGAGAACGTATTCCATCGGCGAAAACATAAAAATGGAAATCCTCACCCAGAAGTTCTATACCGAAAAGGCAACGACGGAAAACGATTATTCGGTCTGCCTTAAGATCGACAGAACGGTGGGAACGGAAACGTTTTCCTATCTCTTTACGGGCGATCTCGAAAAAGAAGGCGAAGAAAGTCTCGTGACGAGTAATCCGTCGCTCGGGAAAACCGTTCTTTATAAGGCGGGGCACCACGGCTCCAAAACCTCGTCGAGCAAAAAACTTCTCGAAAAGATTCAGCCCGAGATAGTCTGCGTTTGCGCTTGCGCGGGAAGCACCGAATATACCACGAAAAACGAGAACACCTTTCCCACCCAGATCTTTATCGACAACGTATCCGAATATACCGACGAAGTTTACGTTACCTCGCTGTGCGTCGACTATAAGAAAGGCGAATTTACTTCGATGAACGGAAATATCGTCATCGCGACGACGAAAAATTCGACGACGATCGAAAAATTCTTCGGCGGACACGACAAAAAGCTAAAAGACACCGATTGGTTCAAACAGTTCAGAACTATGCCGGAAGCCTGGAAAGCTTCGGCGTAAAGCATCGTAAACGGAAAGTACCGCTACGGCTGTCGCAAGTTGCTTATTTGCAATTTACGACAGCCTTTTTAACATCTCTCGTCATCCCGAGCCAGCCCGATTGACTTTCTTACGAGGGATCCCGAGGGGCAAGCCCGGCACTTTTGAAAGTTAGACTATGTTAAGGTGCGGCACTAAAGTGCCTGGATTCCTCGAAAGCCCGTCAAGAAAGCAAACTCGGAATGACGGAAAAGAATCCGAATGAATAAGCACGGCGCAAAATGATGGGATAGCTATATTTTCGGTTATTCGGTTAAGTAAAAAGCATATAGGCAAACGCGCGTTTGAACATATGAACAAAAATGATAAAACCCCGTCTATAAGTCGATAAACGCGACTTTCGGCGGGGTTTCGATTATGTTGTTTTACGTATTCAGACAAGATATTCGCGGCAGACGGTCAGGATTTCCGCAGTGCTTTCGGCAGCGAATATTTTAAGTTTTGCTTCTTTGCCGCCGCGCACGCCTTTGAAAAGTTGCGCGACGAATTTGCGCAAAGCGTGGGCGACGATTACGTCGGGCTGGGTAAGTTTGCGTTTTTCGATCAGATATTCAACGCAGTCGACGAGGGAAAAATTCGTTTCGTTTCCCGAAATGCGGGAAAAAATCAGCGGATCGAAAAGGGCTCCGCGAGCGACGGCGACGCCGTCCGCCCCCGTTTTTTCTATCATCTCGTCGGCGTCCGCGGGAGTGAATATCCCTCCGTTCGCTATCACGGGGACGGAAACCGCGACTTTCGCACGGGCGATCTCGTCAAAGTGGACGGGGCCCGAGTACATTCCCTCTTTCGTGCGGCCGTGAATCGTTATGAGTTTCGCGCCCGCTTGCTCCGCCATTTTTGCGAAATCTGCGGCTATAAGTTTGTTTTCGCGTATTCCGGCGCGGAATTTGACGGTGATCGTCTTGCCCGATTTCGAGCATTCGGAGATGATTTTTTCGGCAAGGTCGGGCGTTTCCATAAGTTTACTGCCCTCGCCGTTACCGTAAATTTTGTTCACGGGGCAACCCATGTTTACGTCGATTATCGGATAATCTTTTAAAAATTCACTTTCGCAGGCTGCGCGCATGACGTCGGGTTCGTGACCGAAAATCTGGGCTATCGTGAGATTTTCGTCGGGAGATTTTTCGAGAAGGGCGCTCGTGTTTTCGTTTTTGTACATAAGCCCCTTTGCCGAAACCATTTCGGTTACGACGACGCCCGCCCCCAAGACGGAACAAAGACCGCGAAAAGCGTAGTCCGAATAACCCGCCATCGGCGCGAAAAACAGGTTGTTTTTGGTCGATAATCGACCTATATCAAGACTTTTTAATTTCATTGTAATATTTATCGATTTCTTCTTCGGTTAAATTGCGAATGTCCTTTCCGTCCTTTTCGAGCGCTTTTTCGAGCGCGGAAAAACGAGAAAGGAACTTGTCGTTCGAGGCTCTTAACGCTTCCTCGGCGTCGACGTGATATACCCGCGCGAGATTAACGACGGAGAAAAGCAGGTCGCCGATTTCGCCCTTGAGCGCTTCGGCGTTTGCGGGAGTATCGGACGGAGAGAGTTTTTCTTCAGCGGATCTTACCTCTTCCGTTTCTTCGGCTATTTTCGAATAGATCTGCGCGACGGACGAAAAATCGAAGTTATATTTCGCGGCGCGCTTCTGCATTTTCTGCGCGCGCATGAGCGCGGGAAAACTGTGAGGAACGAGGTCGAGGTATTCCCTGCCGCTTTCGTAGCCCTTTTCTTTCGCTTTGTTCTTTTCCCAGACGTCGAGAGCCTGATTGCCGTCGCTCGCTTTGTCCGTTCCGAAAACGTGGCTGTGGCGGAAAATCAGTTTTGAACAGATGCCCGAGATTACGTCGTTGCGGTTGTAAATCCGCTCTTCTTCGGCAAAAATCGTGTGGAAAACGAGCTGCAAAAACATGTCTCCGCTTTCCTCCGCGATGCCGCCGACATCCTCGGAATTTATCGCGTCGTACATTTCGTAGGCTTCCTCGATGAGATTGTCCTTGATCGTTTGACGCGACTGAACCTTATCCCACGGGCAACCGTTTTCGGCGCGGAGCGCGTAAACTATTTCGAAAAGATCGTCGAGATTGAAACGCTCTTTTTCGATCGTTTTTTCGTCGAGTACGACGAGAACGGTGTCGTAACCGTAATTTTCGAAGCAATCGGCTTCGTACAGCTTGATTTTTTGCAGTTTTCCGTCGATATAGATCGCGGCGGGGGCTTCGTCGCCGAACGCGTCGGTAAGCAGAAGTTTCCACTCTCCCGCCGTCAGTTTGTCGTCCAGATCGTAAACTACGAAAGGTCTAACGGCAGACGACGTAAATTTCGATTTGTCGTAGGCGGACAACGCGGTGAATCCGCCGCGGGCGCCGAGTTTCGCGATCACCGATGAAGAATATGACGCGGCGTCGAGAACGACGGTATCCTTGCGTTTTCTTATGATTTCTGCGCAAGAATTATCGTCGGATACGCTTCCGTCGACGCAGTAAACGACGTTTTCGAACTCGCCTGCCGCTTTCAGCACGGCGCGAGCGAGTTTCGAAGTCAGCGAATCGAAATTACGGGAACCTTCGAATGCCGAATCGAGATATTCGACGGCAATTCCGTTCTCCTCGAACACTTCCGCACTGCACGTGAATTCCGTCCGACACAGCACTTTGTCCGCACTTTTAATCGCCCTGAACGCTTTGAGCGACAGCCCGTCTTTTTCCGTTCCCAGTCCCACCAACGTTATCATTTTCGTCCGACCGTCCTTTTATCTTGTATTTGTTTACCGACTTATTATACTTAATTACGCAGACGAAATCAAGCGTTAAAGCGACGAAATAACAGCAAATATCCGAAATCGGGAGCGCGAAAACGTTTAACGACGGGATTTTGACGAGCAGAAAGCAGACGAGAATTTTTATAAGCGAACCCGCCGCGTTGTTTATGAGCGACGTTTTTTGAAGCCCTTTCGACAGCATTACGACCGAAAAGGTCTGAAGAAGCGGAAGAAGGAAAATCACGGGGGCGGAAAGAGTCAGAAGTCCGTTTAAGACGGTCTTGTTACCGACGCCCGAGAAAAGCACCGATATGATGAAGTTCGGGGAAAAACCGACGAACGCCGCGGCAGTCAGCCCGCCCGCCGCAGTGAGAAGAACAGCGCGCCTACCAGCCTTTTCGTCCTTTACCATTGCGGGGAGGAATCCGAGCGCGATCGGATGAAGAACTGCCGCCGGAAGAGATATGATCGTTTCGGTCGCACCGGTGTACAGCCCGTAATATGCGGTTCCCGTGTCGCCGAGCATTCCGATAAGCGTTCGGGTGGCGATGAAGCCCTCGATAAGCGCGGAAAACGGGATGAGAAGGGAACTCAAAGTCAGCGGCACGACGTATTTCGCAAGAAGCCCCGCAGTCACTTCTTTTTCGCTTTCCGCCGGTATCGTTTCGGCGTCCGCGTTCGCAAGCGGTACTCCGCCCTCTTTCGCCTGTTTTTTCTTGCGCGCGAGAAATTTCAAAATGCAGTAAAGCGCGGCGAAAAACTCGGAAACGGTTATCGCGAGGACGGCGAAAAACGCCTTTTCGTTTGCGGAAACGGGGAGCAAATATGCGGCTATAAGTCCGATAACGGCTCTTGACGCTTGCTCGATGAGTTGACTGAAAGCGGTCGGACGCATGTTCGAAAGCCCTTGAAAATATCCCCTGAAAACCGAAATCGCGGAAACGGCAAGCACGGACGGAGCGATCACTTTATATAGCGGCGAAACGCTCGGTTCGCCCTGAAGAATCGCGATTTCGTCGGACAAAACGAAAAGTCCGACGGACAAAAACGCGCCGATCGGACAAAAAACGAGAAGGGCTTTTTTCAACACTTTTTCGGGGCGGTAACCGCCCGAAATCATACTCGTGAGCGCGGAAGGAATCCCCGTGCCCGAAATACAGATGAGAAAGGCGAACAGCGGAAAAATCATTCCGTATAGTCCTGTCGCCTCGTCGCCGAGAAGATTGTACAACGGTATTTTGTAGAGTGCGCCTATCCCCTTTACGACGAGCGCGATGCACGCCGCAAGCACCGTACCCGACGCGGCGCCCATCCGATCTTCCGCTTTTTTAAGTATTTTCATATGTAACCGCGCCGACGAATCGGCGGAGTAAAACGCAACCGCGATCGGCGCATAAATCTTGGCGGTATTCCGAACGGTTTACGCTTCGGCTTCGTCACAACACGAACGGATGAGATCTTTTGCGATTTTTAAAAGGCTCATCTCGCAGTCGCCGAACCGCTTGTCCTTGTCGACGGAAAGAAGGGCTATTGCCCCGACGGGACAGTCCTCGTCGTCGAGCGAAACGGCGGCGAGCGACGAATATTCGATTTCGGGATCGACGACGGGAGAAACGGGTTTGCCGCCCTCATCGGAATTTACGAGCACGGCGCCGGAATTTTCGATCAGAGAATAGAATGCGGCGGAAATTTTTCTGCCCTCGATTCCCTTGAGCGCGTCGCCCGAAACGCACAACACCTTCGACGTGTCGCACACGACGCAGATACAACCCGTTTCGGAAGCGATCACGTCGCAGATCTTTTCCGCGCGCGCCGCGGAGTTTGCCACGGGCGAATATTTTTTAAGCACGAGCTTGTCTTTTTCGATATACATTTCGATAAGTCTGTCTTTTTCGAGTTTTAATACTTTGCGCATTTCTTTGGGCAGAACTACGCGCCCCACCTCGTCTATTCTTACAAGTCCGATTTTTTTCATTTTATGCCTCCGCTCGGCAGTATGCTCCGCAATCGAAAAAATATGCGGCGCAGCGTTCGTCAATACTTTACAAACGAAAAATAAAATGATAAAATGTGCCTTGTAAATTTTAAATTTGCAAACGGACTTTACGTCCGATTATCAGGAGAAACGATGAAAAATTATTCTTCGGTCGTAACGAAAAAACTTATCGTTGCGGTTATTGCGACGCTGATGCTGCCCGCGGGCATACTGCTCATCATTTTCGGAGCGAAACGGAACACCCTTATGCTCGTCGCGGGGATAGTGATGACCGTTATCGGGTTTTACGGCTCGCCCATGTGCTGGATTAAGTTCGGCGAATCCAAAAAACTCGCGCTCGTTTTCAGACTTATTTTTTCGGAAAACATGTATACCGTCGACGATATCGCGACGCAGACCACTTTCCCGCGCGAAGAAGTCACCGCCTATATCAACACGCTCATTTCTTCGGGATATATCACGGGATTTTTCTTCAAGGACGGGAAACTTATTCTCAATACCAACAAAAAACAGACGGAAAGCACAAGCGAAATGATCAAATGCCCGGCGTGCGGCGGCACGATGAGATACGACGGGCTGAACTACGTCTGCGAATATTGCGGACACGTGGAAAGCAAAAAATAAGCGGCGGGACCGTTCAGAAAAATACGCGACGACGGAATCGGCTACGAATATCCCCGAGATCGAAAGAATTTCGGGGCGTTTTTTTACCTCCGACCGCCCTCGTAAACCGCTCGATCGGGACGTTCCGCGGCAAAAGTTATCCATAGGGATTCCCTTCGTCATCACTAAATATTTTTGCGGGAATAAATCGGTTTTTGCTGTGTTAAACAACCTTTAACGTATGGCATACTGTTTCGGTTGTTTGCCTTGCAAAAACTTTAGCCGCAAGACGGCGATTTCTTCACCGCAAAAATGCTTCGCACCGAAAAGAGCTCATTTTTAGATGATTTTTCGCGAGCGTGAGGGATGTTGTACTAAACCGTAAACGGTTATGCCCGAGAGGTCGCGGAAAAGGGCTAAAAAGTCGCCTTTTCGGTAATTAGTGATAAGGAATGGAATCCCTAACCAATTTTATTCCGAAGTATAACGCAAACGCGGACTTCTTCCGTTGACTTTAGTCCGCCATAATGTTATCATATACGAGTTAGCGCACAAAAAAATTATCGGTGCCGATTAAGCTCAAAATCGGACCACATCGGAGTAATCATGAAACTCAATCAGTTAAAAATCGGACAATCTGCCGTTATAACCGCGGTGGGCGGCGAAGGCGCGCTTCGGAACAGGCTTATCGACATGGGACTTATCCCGAAAACGCGACTTACCCTTCGTAAGGTTGCGCCGATGGGCGACCCCGTCGAAATCAGAATTCGCGGGTACGAGCTGACAATCAGGCTCGAGGACGCGGAAATTATCAGCGTCGAACCGACGGACGACGAGCCCGCCGTACAAAAGTCGGACATTGCGGACAAAGAAAGCGAAAATAATAAAGAAAACAACACGAATAATAATACGAAAAAACGTTTTTGCTTGTTCGGCAAAAAGAAAGAAAAGAAGGAGAACTAACGATGAAATTTGCCCTTGCAGGCAATCAGAATTGCGGAAAAACCGCTCTTTTTAACGCGCTGACCGGAATGCGTTGCCACGTCGGCAATTTTCCCGGAGTTACCGTGGAACAGAAAACCGGCGAAGTTATCGGCAAGTCCGATTGTACCGTGATCGATTTACCCGGAATATATTCGCTCCGACCGTATACGCAGGAAGAAATCGTTACGACCGATTATATCCTCAACGAAAAACCCGACTGCATCATCAATATAATCGACGCAACGAACGTCGAACGCAATCTTTATCTGTCGATGCAGCTTATGGAATTGTGCGTCCCGATGGTGCTCGCGCTCAACATGATGGACGAAGTTCGGGCGAACGGCGGAACGATCGACGTCGAAAAAATGAGCAACGAACTCGGGATACCCGTCGTTCCGATAAGCGCGATCAACGGCGAAGGCGTTTCCGAACTTATCGACCGAGCGTATGAAACGGCTAAAGCACACACCGTGCCGGCGCGATCGGATTTTTGTCAGCCCGACTCGCCCTGCCATCGCTGCATTCACGCCGTGATGCATCTTATTCAGGACCACGCAGAGGAAGAAAATCTGCCGCTGCGCTTTTGCGCTTCAAAACTCATTGAAAGCGACAACGACATTGCGGACAAACTCAAGCTTGACGAAAACGAGCGCGAACTTATCGAACACTGTCTTTTGCAACTCGAAGCGGAATCCAATCTCGACCGAAACGCCGCGCTTGCCGATATGCGATATTCCTTTATCGAAAGCGTCGTCGAAGCGTCCGTCGTCAAATGCCACGAAAGCAAAGAGCATCTGCGATCGGTTGCAATCGACCGGATTCTGACCGGGAAATACACGGCAATCCCCGTTTTCCTCGGCATTATGCTTCTTATTTTCTGGCTGACGTTCAACGTGATCGGAGCGGGGCTTCAGAACCTTCTGAAATACGGAATCGACGCGCTCTCGGGAGTCGTTGACGGCGCGCTCACGAAATACGGATTGAACCCCGTCGTTCACAGCCTTATCATCGACGGAATCTTCAACGGCGTCGGGAGCGTGTTGTCGTTTCTGCCCGTAATCGTGACTTTGTTTTTTTTCCTTTCCGTACTGGAGGACACGGGTTATATGGCGCGCGTGGCGTTCGTTATGGACAAACCGCTCCGTAAACTCGGCTTGTCCGGACGCTCGTTCGTTCCGATGCTCGTCGGATTCGGATGTTCGGTGCCTGCGATTATGGCAACGAGGACGGTTTCGTCCGATCGCGATCGAAAAATGACGATCATGCTCGTGCCGTTTATGAGTTGTTCGGCAAAAATACCCATTTACTCGGTTTTCGTGGCTGCGTTCTTCCCCGGGCACGGGGCTCTCGTCGTGTTCGGACTTTATCTTATCGGAATAGCACTCGGAATCGTTTCCGCTTTCATATTGAAAAACACCGCGTTTAAAGGGAAACCGGTGCCTTTCGTGATGGAATTGCCTAACTATCGATTCCCGTCGCCGAAAAGCGTCGGGCTTCTGCTTTGGGAAAAAGCACGCGACTTTCTCGAACGCGCGTTTTCCGTTATTTTTATCGCAACCGTGCTCGTCTGGTTTTTGCAAAGCTTCGATTTCAGACTTAACTACGTAACCGACTCGGCAACGAGCATACTTGCCGCAATCGGAAGATTGGTTGCCGTAATATTTAAGCCGCTCGGGTTCGGAGATTGGAAGTTTTCCACCGCGCTAATATCGGGCTTCATCGCAAAAGAACAGGTCATCTCGACGCTTGCGGTTCTTTCCGGTTGCGACTCCGGAAATCTTTATACCGTTCTTCCGTCGGTGTTCCCGTCAACGGCGGCGGCATTCAGTTTCCTCGTTTTCACGTTGTTATATACGCCCTGCGTTGCAGCCGTCGCTGCGATAAGACGCGAACTTAATTCGCGGCTCGCAACCGTCGGAATCGTCGCGCTGCAGTGCATCGTCGCTTACGTTGCGGCGCTCGTCGCGTTTCTGATCGGAGGATTGTTCATATGAACGCGTTTGACGTAATCGTTCTTCTGCTCGTCGGCGCGGGACTGATCGTAGCGGTCGTTTCCGCAGTTCGTTCAAGAAAGAAAAAAGGCGGCGGATGCGGTTGCGGGTGCGGCTCGCCCGATTGCAGCGCATGCAAAAAAAGAAAAAAGTGAATCGCTCGTTGCCCGAGGAAAAAGGCGGGCGC